>JBBIKU010000060.1:6415-11477 GCA_037445245.1 Anaerolineaceae bacterium | reverse complement strand
GCACCTCAGGAGAGTCGAATTTCAACTCACCCGCCACCCATTTGTCGTAGTTTTCCAGTGAAGTGGTGCGCAACATGGTTTCTTCGATCCAGTCCGTCATTGCCCAACCGGTTGCTGCGCCGGATTCGACGCCAACACACCAGGCAGTGTCGCCATCAGCAGCAATCTCTTCGGTTAAAGCCATCAATTCTTCCCAGGTTTCAGGAACGGTGTATCCGGCAGCGTCAAACTCAGCTTTGGGGTACCACACTAGGCTCTTGCCGTTAACCCGCCCCCAGATGCCAGCCATGATCGTGCCATCCGGACCTTCCATCATGCTCATGTCCAGCCAGCCCTGGTTGTAGTTCTTCTTCAGCCAACCCTGGTCAATGATATCGGTCAGGTCAACCACCAAGCCCTTCTGGACGAAGGTGTTGAGCAATCCGGGCTGTGGGAAGTCGACGATATCCGGCGGGTTGCCGCCTTCAATGGCGATCGAGATGGCAGCTTCAAACTCTTTCGAGCCCTCGTACTGGATATCGATGCCGGTGGCTTCTTCAAAGCGGCGGATCGATTCGTCAAACTTGACCGCGTCAGCGTCCGTGAAAGGACCTGCCATGGTCACAACCGTCCCGGCATACATGCCCTTCACCGCGTTCGCCAGTTCCTCACCAGCCGGCTGCACTTCCATCGCCGGGGCGGCGGGCTCTGCAGGTTCGGCGGGAGCTACCGGCTCTTCCGGGGCAGCGGGTTCGGCGGGAGCGGCAGGCTCTGCCGGGGCTTCGGCAGGAGCGCAAGCGCTCAGCGCCATGGCACTGATCACCAGAACGGCAATCAAAAACATCAAACTGCGTTTCATTTTTTGATCCTCCTTAGATATTTGAACGAAAGTCGATAGGAACTCTTGGATATACCCACGTATCTTTCCTCTTTCATCCTCCTTTCTTTGCCAGATCAATGCGGATCTCAGGCAGTTACTCGCTCAATGATCTGCAACGGGAGTTTCGTGTGATGCACAGGTCGCGAAGGATCTGAAATGCGCGAGAGCAACAATTCCGCCGCAATCCGCCCGGATTCATCCAGATGCTGGCGTACAGTGGTCAGCCCAATGTATTCAGCGATATCCAAATCATCGAAGCCCACCACCGCCAGATCATCCGGCACTCGCAAGCCATGGTCACGGGCAGCTTGCATCACACCCATCGCCTGTAAATCTGTCGAAGCGAAGATAGCCGTCGGGCGCTTGGGTGTATTCAACAATTCGAGGGCACGCTGTCGGGCGCCCTCGATATGAAAAGGTGCCAGGCAAATCCATTCATCCACCAGCGAAATTCCTCTTTTCTCCAAGCCGAAGCGAAATCCCTTCAAGCGGTTTGGGATGGGGTGAACACTCTGTTCGGGCACCTTTTCGTCGCCGATAAATGCGAGTTCCCGATGTCCCCTGCTGGCGAGAAAGTCGGCAACCATTTCACCACCGGCAAAGTCATCGATTTCGACCGAACTCAAAAAGGGATAAGTATTCTCCACCAACACCGTTTCCAAGCCTTTTTCCAGCAGGCGCTTGGCGCGTGCAACATCTACTTGCATCGAGAGCACAACCAATCCAACCAAGTCACCGGTGAAGGGAAGCGTCTCGAGATAGTGATTCAAGCGGGACAGCGAATCGACCGTGTAGATGACTAACTCATATCCTCGTTTGGTAAGCACATCCGAGACGCCCCGCAGACGCTGAACAAACGAGGGTTCGGTAAAGAATGGCGTTATCACCCCCACCCGGCGCGTTACCTTCATTGCCCGGGCGCGGGCTTCCGCTTTGGGCTCGAATCCCAGTGCTTCGATTGTGTACAACACTTTGGATAAGGTTGCCGGATTCACTTTTTGCGGGGCATTAATCACCCGCGAGACGGTGGCTATGCTCACCCCGGCCGCTGAGGCAACGTCGTAAATAGTTGGGACTGTTTTCACCATTTGGCTAAGCAGTTGCTTGGCTCTGTGTAGCTTGGGCGAATGGAAAATCGGTTTGTTAACCGCTTTTGTGTAAGGACTTACAAGTACTATACAACATTTAAGCACCAAAGTCAATAGGTTGCCGGAATCTTTAATATCTCGCGCTTCCATTTCAACAGGGAAACGGGTAAACTTTGAATATCGGACCATTCTTTTTAAGGAGAGTAGCTCGATGCGAGAGATCTTAGAGGATGTTGAGCGTTGGCGGCAAGATGGCAGTCAGGTGGCGCTGGCAACGGTTGTCAAGGTTTACGGCTCTGCCCCCCGACCGTTGGGCGCTAAAATGGCAGTATCATCCAAAGGCGAAATCGCCGGATCGGTCAGCGGCGGATGCGTGGAAGGCGCAGTAGTTGAAGAAGCCCTGTCCGTTTTAAGAACCGGCAAACCCAAACTGGTAAATTACGGCATCACCAACGAGCAGGCGTGGAACGTTGGGTTGGCGTGCGGCGGGCAGATCGAAATCTTCATCGAACCTGTGGATTGGTAAAAGCGAAGCGAAAATGACCGCCACCCTGTACGAAACCCTCAAACGGTGTATCCGTGAGCAGGAACTGGTAGCCGTTGCCACCGTCTTGTCCGGGGAGCAATTGGGGAAGAAAATCCTGGTCTGGCAGGATGGACGCACGATAAGCAACCTGTCGGATAGTGAGTTACAGACTGCCGTCATTCGAGCGGTGCAAGAACATTTCGTTTCGCTAGAGTCGGGAAGAACCGCGCTTCACTACGTTTCCAGTGAGATTGATCTTTTCATCGATGTCTACACCCCTCTGCCGAGGCTTTTCGTCATCGGCGCGGCGCACATTGCCATTCCGCTGGTTTCGTTGGCGAAGATCATCGGGTTTCACACCATCGTCATCGATTCCCGCCGCTCCTTTGCCACTCGCGACCGCTTTCCCCATGCTGACGAGTTGACCGTCGACTGGCCCGCCAAGGTGCTGGAGGAGAAACGTCTTGACCCATCCTCCTATGTTGCCATCGTCAGCCACGACGACAAGATGGACAATCCTGCCTTGAAGGTGGCGCTCGAAAGCCCCGCCCGTTACATCGGCGCACTGGGCTCATCCCGTACCCACACCAAACGAGTTGAAGCGCTGAAAGAGATGGGGCTGAATGAAAGCCAAATTGCCCGTATCCGCGCCCCCATCGGCGTCCGGCTCGGCGCCAGAACCACCGAGGAGATTGCCCTCGCCATTATCACCGAAATCGTCGCCGCCAGTCATGGCATACAACTACATCCCGATTCGAAATCGTCTTAAGCCAGACATTGCCCCCTGCCCCCAAACACAGGCGAACCAGCCATCACTTCACCGCCAACACCGGACATTTTGCCAGGCTGATCACCTTTTGGATCTGACTGCCCAGCAGCAAGCCGGTCAAAGCGCCCAGACCCCGCGTGCCCATCACAATCAGGTCACAGTTGCGGGTTTCCGCTACATCGATGATGCTTTCGGCGGGTGTGCCAAAAAGCAACTCTTCATGTACGGTCAACCCCTCCCCGATCAAGTGTTTGGCTTCAGCCATCATTGATTCGCCAAGCTGGGTGCGCTCGACAATCAGTTGATCGATGAATGGCGACCCCAGTTCCCTCGGCGTGGGTTCCACCACGCAAACCAGCCACAACTCGGCATTGGTTTGCTGCCTTCCCAGGTCGCCGGCAAGGACAGCCGCCCGTTGAGAATGCTCGGAGCCGTCGTATGCGATCAGAATATTTCGAAACATCCTTCACCTCCCCGGCAGAAAGCCGTCTGAACATTTATGGTAGTATAGTTATAGTATCGCATCCCCGGCAAGTGACTCTGGAAAGCGTCCATGGAAAAAGTCCACATCCCACCTATTTACATTTTATCTGGTGGCACCGGCGCCAGCGGCGAGCAGATCGTCCACACCGTCCTGGCGCAATTCCCCGCTGGTCATGTACCGGTGACCACAATCCCCAATATCCGTCGTACCGATCAAATTGATGCCATTATCGAACGCTGTTGTGAAGAGAAAGGCATCCTGGTGCACACCCTTGTTGACGAAACGCTGCGGCGACATCTCATCAAAAGCGCCGAGCGATGCGGGGCGTCACAGATTGATCTGATGGGGGCATTGCTGGAAAAGCTGACCGAAGCGCTTCAACAGCAGCCGGTAGGGCACCCCGGTCTGTACCGAAAACTGCACCAAGCCTACTTCGAGCGGATTGAAGCCATCGAATACACCATGGCGCATGACGATGGCAAAGATCCACAGGGCTGGAACCAGGCGGAAATTGTGCTGGCTGGCGTTTCGCGGGTTGGAAAGACGCCCTTGAGCCTTTATCTTTCGGTGCTGGGATGGAAAGTTGCCAACGCTCCCTTGCTGCCCGGCATTCCCCCGCCGCAAGCGCTTTTCGAGCTCGATCGCCGCCGCGTCATCGGTCTGACGATGGAAGCGGGTCAGCTATTGATTCACCGCCAAAAACGGCAAAACCGCCTGGGTGCGCCCGGACCAACGTTCTACACCGACCCACCTGCCGTCCATCAAGAAATCCAGGGTGCGTGCCGCATGCTAAAAAAACATGGCATCACCGTGTTGAATGTGACCGATAAACCGATAGAAACCACCGCCGATGAAGTGATGAATTTGATGACCCGCCGCCTCGGAAATCAAAGTCGCATCAGCTAATCGCCCCACTATTCGATTGAGAAGTCACGATAACTATAATCTTGGAGAATCAAATGGAATGTAAACAAGAACGCAACCTTAGTCATTGCAATTGCAGTTATGACCCCTGCCAGCGCAAAGGAGTCTGCTGCGACTGCCTGCGCTATCACTTGAATATGCGCCAGTTGCCCGGCTGCGCATTCCCGAACAACGCCGAACGCACTTACGATCGCTCTTTTGAACACTTTGCCAGACTGGTTGCGAACGGTGAAGTGTAGAACAGCCTGTTCACGGTAGTCAGTGAGGATGCACACCAAGAAATTAATTCTATTTTTTGCAGCAGCCATCCTGCTCACCTGTTCACCGGCTATTGGAGTGGGACAGATTTTCGACTCCCCGGAAGTACAACCAACTTATACCCCTAACCAGTCTATTCCCACCGTCGCCCGGT
>JBBIKU010000060.1:0-6321 GCA_037445245.1 Anaerolineaceae bacterium | reverse complement strand
ATCCCCGCGCTATCCCCCACCCCACCGGCGGCGATTCTGGTCGGCGCCGGCGATATCTCGATTTGCGGTCACCGGGGAGACGAACTGACCGCAGCCCTGCTGGATGAGATTCCCGGCGTGGTCTTCACCGCCGGCGACAATGTTAACGAAAACGGCACGTTTCACCGCTTCCAGACCTGCTTCGAGCCATCCTGGGGGCGGCACAAGCACCGCACGCGTCCCAGCGCCGGTAATCATGAATACGGCGTGGTTGGAGCAGCGGATTACTTCGCTTATTTCGGTGAAGCCGCCGGGGAACCTGGCAAAGGTTACTACACCTATCGCTTGGGAGAATGGTTGATCGTGGTGTTGAACAGCAACTGCGGCGCAGTGGGCGGCTGCGGACCAACCTCGCCGCAGGTGCAATGGCTGCGCCAGGAGCTTTCAGCCAACCCTAGCGAGTGTATTCTGGCATACTGGCACCACCCGCGCTGGAGCTCCGGTCTGGCGGGTAGTTCCTTCTGGCTGGATGCCTTCTGGCGCACGCTGCACGAGTTCGCTGCCGATGTGGTTGTCAGCGGGCACGATCACAATTATGAACGCTTTGCCCCCCTGAATCCCGATGGAGAATATGACCCGCAGCACGGCATCCGCCAGTTCGTGGTGGGCACCGGCGGCGCCAGCCAGCGCCCGTTCAACAAAGCGTTGCCCAACAGCGCCGTGCGTCACAGCGGCACCTTCGGAGTCATCAAATTCGCGCTCTACCCGGGACGCTATGAGTGGGAATTCATCCCGGTTGAAGGGGAAAACTTTGGCGACCATGGCGCGGCAGCATGCAATCGCAATTAGCTATGAGATTTTCCCCTTACCATTGAATAGGCGCCGATTTTCTTGTTTTTATAGTTTATGCTGTTTTCAGCTTGGGCGTGGAAGCCGAGCCGTTGATAAAACTTTTGCCCCCGCTCGTTGTGAATATTGACCTCCAGATATATCTTCGGATATTCCTCGGCGATCTTTTCTAGCATGCGTTCCCCAATTCGCTGACCACGGTGCGCCGGATCGACACAAAAACTGTTCACATAAAAGCTGTCTCCTTCAATTTGCTTGGTAACCAACTTTTCCAATCGCAAGAAGGTTGGCATCTTTTTCAGGAACGCCCAGAAACCCATGATACGCATGAATCCTTTACCGGTTGCGGCATTCAGCTTGGTTTTTTGCCTGCCGGTATAGCCAACGAGCACCCCAACTACTTTGCCGTCAATCAAGGCGCAGTCGATATACCGCGAACTGAAATAGGTGTTTTCTATCTGCATCAATTTTTGGATCACCGCCACACCGCTTTCACGATTGCCGTACAACATCGCATTAAACTCGGTATCCGCCTCATAGATGAGCTCCGCAACCGTCCGCGCATCGTGTTTAGCAGGATCATAGTTTTCGATTCGAAAATTCATCGCTATTTCTCCTTGCGATTGCAGATGTTAAGATGCTGCAAGAACGCCTGCTGGAACTGGGTTACAACGTGGTCAAAACCGCAGATGGCATCTTCGGACCAAACACCGATCAGGGCGTGCGCCAGTTCCAAACCGACAAAGGTGTGGTGGTGGACGGAATCGTGGGCGAGAAAACCTGGGCAAAATTGTGGAGTAACCTGTCGGTAATATTCTCCCAATAACCATACGGTTGGAGCGACCTGGAAGGTCACCCCAATTAATAATTTCTTCTTAACTCGTAAGGAAGAGTTTTGCCATGGGGCGGGTGGGAATCGAACCCACAAGGTGTCACCACCGGCGGATTTTAAGTCCGCTGCGTCTGCCAGTTCCGCCACCGCCCCGTGTGCCCACTACGTGGGTACGTGTGCATCTTATTTTATCCTAAGCCTTCCACCCGTCAAGGCGTCCGGCGCACTTTGTGCCGCAGTGCGGCAAAAGTCGAACCGAAATGCACCCAAAACGGTGACAGTCGACTTTCAATCCGCGCCTGGCGCAGCGCCTGGCGCAGTCCTTCGGCGTCCTCGAAGTGTGGCAAATGCACCACCACTCCCCCGATTTCCGCCGGGGTGTGGGCATCCGACCCCGCCATGGCGGCAATCTGATTCTGGCGGGCAAATTCCTCTGCCCGCCGGTTGTGATTCGCCCGCAAACAGCGCGCATTGTAGACCTCGATGGCATCCACCTGGGGTGCCAGCTTGCGTAAATCTGCCTCGCTCCAGCCACTGCGATGGGGGTCGAAGGGGTGCGAAACGCTGATGAAAGCGTCCTGCTGTCGCAAAAGCCGGATGACTTCCTCCACCGGCAACCCGCCTGGAATTTCCTCCTGTACATAATACGCCAGCAGCTCCCCTTTCTGCGTCTGGATCTCTTCACCCACGATCACGCGCTCGGTTGCCAGTGCCTTCACCGCCAATGCCCCCTGAATGGTATCGTGATCGGTGATGGCGACCCGATCCAGCCCGGTGCGCTCCAACCGTTCTAACAGACTGGCGGGGGAGATCAATCCGTCCGGCGAAAAATCGGTGTGGCAGTGAAAATCAACCCTCAACAATCGTCTCATTTTGTGATCGCAACCCCAGCAATTCGGGCGAGATGCCCCAAACGATTAAACCCAGCGTCACTCCGAACCACAGCGTCGCCAAACGCACCAGAATCGTGGCAGAGGTGGCAATTGCCGGATCGATCCCAGCCAGCAGCGTCAGCATGCCTGCTACCGAAACCTCCACCGCCCCCAAACCAGCCGGCAGTGCCGAGACTGCCCCCACTACGGTCGAAAATGCCAGCACAAACACTGCCAACCCTAGCAGCTCGCGGCTGGCAGGTAAACCCAGGGAGCGCAGGATCAGGTAAAATCCAACCCCTTCACCCAGCCAGGAAACCAGTCCGATCGAAATCGCAGTCAGGGTGGGTCTAGGTTGAAACAGCGAAAAACTCCCCTCATAAAATTCGCGCATACCGCCGACAAAGCGCTGCACCAGCGGCAGCCGCTCACACCATCCCAGCAGCCATAGCGCTGCCGGGCGGCTCTGCGACAATACCACCACACCCAGCAAGGCTGCTAACACCAGCACGAACACCACCCAGTACTGTGGATAAGCCATCACGCCCAACATCGAAAGTCCCAACACCGCCAGTCCATCGCTGATGCGTTCCGCCACCACCACCGAAACACCGCGCCCGACCGGTACGCCGCTGCGTTGCTTCAACCAAACCCCCTTAAGCGCCTCGCCAACTTTGCCCGGCGTAAGCGAGAGAGGAAGACCGGCAGCGAAAATCTGTAAACTATGCAGCCAGTTGATATGACGGATGCCCAACAACCGGATATACAAATGCCACTTGATAAACCGCAGAGTATCGTTGAAGGTGGTCAACAACACCACCAGCGGAAAGATGCGCCAATCAAAATCCACCATCATCTGGCTTACCTGACGAATATCTCCCACCAACGCCAGTCCAACAAAAACCAAAAAACCCAAGATGGCACCGGGGACTAATTTGGGCAATAAAGAATCGTGGTTCATGAGTGCGTGATTACCCACCCCTACGGGAAAATTCTATCCGATTATACCCGATCACCCAGTTGCCGCCATTTAAAATCCGCTAAATTTTTGGTTAACCGCAAACCGGCAATTTAATATAAAATCAAATAGAAACCCAAATAGAAACCGAATTTGAAAGCCAGCCTTTCTTCAGCGGCGAGGCGGGGAGGGTCATGATAGATTCGAGTCTGCGAAATTCAGCACCAAACACCTTCGGGGGCTCAAACAAAAAGGTGTTGGTAATTGGCGCCGCCGGTCTGGATATCATCGGCAGAACCTTCGCCACGCCGGAGAAAGGCGTTTCGAACCCGGCAGAAGTGCACGCCTCTTTCGGCGGGGTTGCGCGCAATGTGGCAGAAAACTTAGCGCGTCTGGGACAACCGGTGCGGTTGATCACCGTCGTTGGCAACGACAATCTCGGAAATCAGTTACTCGAATTCACAGCCGCCGCCGGGGTAGACGTTTCCGCCTGCCTGCAAGTCGAAGAACACACCACACCCTCCTACCTGGCGGTGCTGGACCGTGACCGTAAAATGCAATTTGCGCTGGATGACATGCGCGCCCTGACCGCCCTCACCCCGGCGTACATCCGCGATAACGCCCGCCTCTTCAAAGAAGCCTGCCTGGTATTCATCGACTGCAACCTATCGTTGCCGGTGCTGCGCACCGTCTTTAATCAAGCCCGTCTGGCGCGCCTGCCGGTCTGCGCCGATGCCACCACCAGCCTGCTGGCACCCAAGCTGCTCCAATTTCTGCCGCGGTTGACCCTGATCACAGCAAATACCCACGAAGCCACCATCTTGACCGCCAATGCCATTCAGGTCAAAGATCGCCAGAGCGCGTTGCGGGCGGCTCGTCACCTGGTCAATAATGGCGCCAAAATCGCCGTGATCCCCATGGCTGAGTTCGGCGTGTGCTACGCCGACTCAGAGACCTCAGGACACATCCCCTCCGTCCGCACTACCATTATGGTCGCCAGCGGCGCCGGCGATGCCCTTACTGCCACGGTCATTTTTGGTTTGTTGAACGAAATCCCGCTCGATGATGCCGTCCGTCTGGGCGTCACTGCCGCCTCTCTGGCATTACGGTACCCAGGTGCAGTCTACGCCGATTTATCGCTGGAAAAACTCTACGACAATCTGTTGGTGTAATATGATCAGAAAACTTCCTCCCGCATTTGTGGTTAACCCCAGCGTCGCTGGCGCGCTTGAATTAGGAAGCCCACTGCTGGCGCTCGAATCTGCCGTAATCACCCATGGACTGCCCCATCCGCACAACCTGCAACTGGCGCAAAAGTTGGAACAAGAAACGCTCGAGCAGGCAGTTACCCCCGCCACCATTGCCATTATCGACGGAAAAATCCACATCGGTTTGAGCACCACCCAGTTGGAACAACTGGCAGATCCCCACGCCAAACTCGTCAAAATCAGTCGTCGCGATATCGGCATGGCAATTGGGCAGCGCGCCACCGGCGGCACCACCGTTGCTGGAACATTGTTCGCCGCTCACACCGCCGGAATCCAGGTTTTCGCCACCGGTGGCATCGGCGGCGTGCACCGTGGTTCCCCACATGATATATCCGCTGATCTGCCAGAATTGAGCCGCACGCCGATGGTGGTTGTATGCGCTGGCGCCAAGGCGATTCTCGACCTGCCGGCAACTGTCGAAGTGCTCGAAACGATGGGCGTGCCGATCGTCGGCTACCAAACCGACGAGTTCCCGGCATTCTATGCCCGCAACAGCGGTTTGCCGGTCAGTGCCTCAGTCGAATCCGTCGATGAAGTCGCCACCATTGCCCGCTCCCATTGGGAGGCAGGGGTCGTCGGCGCGGTGCTGGTGGTGGTACCGCCCCCCGCCGAACAAGCGCTCCCAGCCTGGGAAGTCGAGGCGATCATCCTGCGTGCCCTGGATGAAGCCAAACACAAGAATATCCACGGCGCAGCGGTCACGCCATTCTTGCTCAGGCGCATCAATCAGCTCAGCGGAGGCGACAGCCTGCGCGCCAACCTGGCATTGCTGCAAAACAATGTCCTCGTTGCCTGTCAGATCGCCAGAGCGCTGCACAAAACTATCAATTTCTCGGTGTAAGGGTGGGCCATCGGGTATCCGTGGGTCGAGGGGTATTAGTGGGGGGCATCGTCGATGTCGGCGGCAGGGTTTTGGTGCGGGTCGGGATCGGCGTTATCGTG
This sequence comes from Anaerolineaceae bacterium, assembly GCA_037445245.1. Lineage (GTDB taxonomy): Bacteria > Chloroflexota > Anaerolineae > Anaerolineales > Anaerolineaceae > JBBIKU01. Next base: position 621 of record JBBIKU010000060.1, on the reverse strand, counting down.
CGGGTTGGCGTTCGCGTCTGCGTCGCGGTGCTGGTGCGGGTAGCGGTGGCGGTAGCGGTCTCAGTTGGCAACACCGGTTCGCCTGTAACGGTGAAGCGTCCAGAGTTCTTCCAGGTTTCTGCCACGTAGAACTGCACCTCGTATTCACCCGGCAGCCATTCCCCCGTTGGCGGATTGCAACTGGTAAAACCATACCCACCGGTGCTGCCATCCCAGGGTTTGGTCTTGTAACACAACAACTTCCCATCTTCGAGGCGGTACCATAATGCCGTCCACTGAGAATTGATCACCATTTTGTCGTAGCTATAAGTAACGTAAAGTTCACCTACCGGATTTTGAAATACCGTTGCCGGGTTGAGCGGACGATTGTCCCTGACCGAGCGGGCAGAAAACCGCATCCGCGTCGGGTGTAACCAGGGCGGTGAACTGGGCAAGGATGAGCGGCGGGAGCTGGGGTGTAGGCGTCACCTCTGGCGTGTAAGTGATGGTTGGGGTCAGCGTAATTGTCGGGGTCAACGTGATCGTCGGGGTCAACGTAATTGTCGGCGTTAGCGTGATGGTGGGCGAAGGCGGAAAGAACTGGTAAGTCATCGGTTCTGCAAAACGGTTTAAGAAAACCGG
>JBBIKU010000059.1:0-13828 GCA_037445245.1 Anaerolineaceae bacterium | reverse complement strand
AGATGGTATCGCCCTTTTGCACCGTATAAGTGATCACCTCATACCGCGCCTTGGAGGGAAGAATGGTGTGAAGTTCAACCTGGCGGGTTATGCCGCTGATCTCTCCGCCCGCTCCAGCCATGGTTTCGGGTGCCGCTTCAATTGGCGCCGTCGCCGGGGGCAACGGAGCGGCTATCGCCGTATCCTGGCGGGTGACGATCTCGCCTTTCAGAAAGTAATTGCGCATCACCCATACCACCAACAGTACCAGCACCACCGATGCCATCGCGCTGCCAACTTTTATGGCAATCTCTCCAAGACCTGCTCGGATCAGGCTTTCCCAGATTTCCCCCCACCCTTTTTGTTTCGAGGTGTCTTCGTTTTCTACCCCGGCGGCTTCAACTGCAACGGTTTCAGAAAACCCTTGCGGTGTCGATTCGATTTCCATCATAAGTCAATACCTCGACCATAATCATAACATAATTCAGAGGTTTGTAAACCCACGCTTTACCCACGTTTCGCCCACGCCCCATTACATTCAGAATCATTGCGAGGGGATTTATCGAGCCGATTTTCATACCGACGACCACCCTGCGAACAAGAATGATTGCCATTTTATTGTCCGCCAGCTATAATTCACACCATACCGGTGTTAGCCACCAACCAGAGCGAAATCACCCCCTGAAACAAACCGCTTATCCCCCACGGAGGCAGCATGGCGAGTAACAATTACGAGAAACTGGGCGTGTTCTACCTTGGCAAACTCTACTATCTGAACGAGAAAAAACCGGGCAACGAGCTGCTCCTTTATAAATCTAAGGATCTGGTTACGCACGCCGTCTGCATCGGCATGACCGGCAGCGGGAAGACCGGTTTGTGCATCTCACTGATCGAAGAAGCCGCCATTGACGGCATCCCTGCCATCCTGATCGACCCCAAGGGCGACCTCACCAACCTGCTATTGAATTTCCCAAAACTGCGACCCCAAGATTTTGAGCCCTGGATCAATGAGGACGACGCTCGTCAAAAGGGACTTTCCAACCCGGAATATGCAGCCCAGCAGGCAGAATTGTGGACAAATGGTCTCACCGAGTGGGGGCAGAGCGGTGAACGCATTCAACGCATGCTGGATGCCTGCGATTTTGAGATCTTTACGCCGGGCAGTAATGCCGGTACGCCGGTCTCGATTCTGCGCTCCTTCGCCGCCCCGCCCAAAGCGGTGTTAGAAGACCGCGAACTGCTGCGTGATCGCATCAATACTGCCGTCAGCAGCCTGTTGAGCCTAACCGGCGTCACTGTCGACCCGCTTCAAAGCCGGGAACACATCTTGCTCGCGACCCTATTCGACATTGCCTGGCAGGCAGGGCAGGATCTCACCCTCGAAAACCTGATCCAGCAGGTGCAAAACCCACCCGTAACCAAAATCGGCGTGCTCGACCTCGAGGCGTTCTATCCTTCCAAAGATCGTTTTGGGTTGGTCATGGCGCTCAACAACCTGCTGGCATCACCCGGCTTCAATGCCTGGTTGGAAGGCATCCCCCTCGAAATCGGTGATCTGCTTTTCACACTACAGGGCAAACCAAGGACGGCAATTTTCTCCATCGCCCACCTGTCTGATGCTGAGCGCATGTTTTTCGTCTCGCTGCTGCTGAACCAGGTGTTATCGTGGATGCGCAGCCAGTCTGGAACCACCAGCCTGAGAACAATCCTGTACATGGATGAGATTTTCGGCTACCTACCGCCGGTCAGCAACCCCCCTTCCAAACTGCCCCTGCTGACCCTGCTCAAACAGGCGCGCGCCTACGGTTTGGGACTGGTACTTGCCACCCAGAACCCGGTCGACCTGGATTACAAGGCGCTGGCAAACGCCGGCACCTGGTTCATCGGCAGACTGCAAACCGAGCGTGACAAAAACCGCCTGATGGATGGGCTGGAAGGCGTCAACGCCAACCAGGGACACGAATTTAATCGCCGGCAGATCGAAAAGATTCTCTCCAGTCTTGGCAATCGGGTATTCCTGATGAACAACGTTCACGAAGCGCGTCCGGTGATCTTTCACACCCGCTGGGCAATGTCTTACCTGCGCGGTCCGCTCACCCGCGAGCAAATCCGTAACCTGGTGGAGCAACGAGGCGCTGCTACCGCCGTGACGGATTCAAAGCCAGCGCCAAAACTAGAAACGGCGGAGGGTGCGGCGGTCGTTGCAATCAGTCAAGCAGCTAAGCAACCGCCAGCGTTGCCGCCTGATCTGCCCAACTTCTTCCTGCCGGTTCGCAGCGCACCACTCGCCGATGGCATGCTGGTCTACACACCCGCCATCCTAGGTATAGTGCAGGTCGGTTTCAGTGACGCCCGCGCCAAACTGAATATCAATGAGGACGTGGCATTGCTGACCCCCATCACTGACGAGGCGTTGCCGGTCAATTGGGATTACGCCGAAAAGGTTGAGATCGCCGTTTCGGAATTGAGCAAAACTCCCCATCCCAAACTGGAAGCCCGTTTTACCGATTTGCCAGCGGTAGCTTTCCAGAGTAAGAATCACCCACTCTGGGGTCGCAACCTGATCAACTGGATCTTTGCCAATCACACCCTGGAGTTGCTGCACAGCCCCAGCCTCAACCAGTACGCTTTGCCGGGTGAAAACGAGCGAGACTTTCGAATCCGCCTGCAACAAACGGCGCGCCAACACCGCGATCGGGCAATGGATCAATTGCAGAAAAAATTTGGTCCCCGCATCAACGCCCTCAACGATCGTATTCTCCGGGCACAGCAGAGCGTTGACCGTCAAGCCGAACAAGCCCGCCAGCGAAAAACGCAGACCGCCATATCCATTGGCGCTACGCTGGTCGGGGCGGTGATGGGAAGAAAAGTCATCAGCACTACTACGCTGGGCAGAGCTACTACAGCCGCCCGCGATCTCGGGCGTTCTTCAAAAGCGCAGCAGGATGTCAGTCTCGCCAGTCAGACCCTCGAAACGGTTCAAAAACAACTGGCGCAGCTCGAAGCGCAATTTGAGGCAGAAGCGGCAACCCTGAAATCAAACATGGATCCGCAAACCGAGACCTTCGAGACGATCCAAATCAAACCCAAAAAGACTGCCATCCACGTGCAGGTTCTGGCGCTGGTATGGGCTCCTTACTGGCAGAATGCCCAGGGGGGGATGACGCCAGCCTGGTAAAGGCGGCGGAGGAAAACCGGGGAAAAGGAGGCTCCTTTTGCCGGATGAGACATTAGAATGGCGAGCAGGTACCTATTTGCGCCGCGCTGGCTACAAACTGGCACTCGCCGAATCCTGTACCGGCGGATTGTTGAGCCACCGCATCACCAACGTGCCCGGTGCTTCAGATTATTTTCTGGGCAGCATCATTGCTTATGCCAACCAGGTAAAACAAGATTTGCTCGACGTCCCCCCTGCCACACTGCTTCACAACGGTGCTGTCAGCCGTGAAACAGTGCTAGCTATGGCGCAGGGCGTCCGCCGTCTGTTTGCGCAATGGGCTGAACCCGAACGGATTTTGGGAATCGCCATCAGCGGCATCGCCGGACCTGCTGGCGGAACACCTGAAAAACCGGTTGGCTTGGTGTGGATTGCCATCGGTGCGGCTTCAGGCGAAATCGCTTGCGAGCATCACTTCAAGGGTGACCGCTTTACCATCAAAGAGAAGGCAGCAGCTAGCGCCCTGAAACACCTGATTTCCTTCTTGAACACGCATTCTGAAGCTGGGAGTTGATTCGAGTTCATGCCAGACACCAAACGCGTTTTGATCCTTACCGCAGATGCCGGCTTCGGTCACCGCAGCGCTGCCAACGCTGTCAAAGCCGCCTTGGAGGAGTTATTCGACGAGTGCTGCCAGGTAGAAATTGTCAATCCACTGGATGACCCGCGCACCCCTTTCTTCCTGCGCGACAGCCAAGCAGATTACGACACCATCATCAAGCGGGCGCCCGCACCAGGCCCGGATGCACGCTGCCGCGTGAGTGCTCCGCCAAATAATGCGCCGGCCAGTGCCCCTCGATTGGCGACGGATGCAAAAACGCGTAATACGCCAGCGTCACCAGCGCCATTGTGCACGGGGCTTTAACCGTATTGCTATACGAAGTCATGTCGGACATCGTCAACAAGCAGCGACCGGATGTCATTCTGACCACCTATCCTCTCTATCAGACCCCGCTCCAGGCAGTCTTCACCGTTCGCGGCATCGATATTCCTCTCCTGACCGTCATCACCGATCTGGTGACCGTCCACCGGTTGTGGTTCAGCGAATACACAGATGCCTGCCTGGTGCCGAATGAAGCCGTAAAGAAGCTCGCCCTCAATTATGACCTGAAAGCGGATAAAGTGCACATCACTGGCATCCCGGTTCATCCCAAAATTTCGCAGCAAACCCAGGATAAATCTGCGTTGCGCGCCAGCCTGGGCTGGAAGATTGATCTGCCCACTTTTCTTGCGGTTGGCAGCCGGCGGGTGGAACATCTTATGGATGCGCTCAATGTCGCCAATCATTTTGGCGCTCCTCTTCAACTGGCAGTCGTCGCCGGAAAAGACGAAAAGCTCTTGAAAAAGCTACACCAAGTGGAATGGCACATTCCGGTTCATCTCTATGAGTTCGTGGAAAACATGCCCGAACTCATGCACGCCGCCGACGCCTTGATCTCCAAAGCCGGTGGCTTGACCGTCACCGAAGCCCTGGCGTCTGGCTTGCCGCTGATCCTGATCGACATCATACCGGGGCAGGAGAGCGGCAACGCCGAGTTTGTCATCCAATGCGGCGCCGGAGAACGGGTCAACAACCCAATTGAGATGTTGGAATTACTAGCGCATTGGCTGGCAAATGACGCCAGCCTGCTCAGGCAACGCGCTGAAAACGCCCGCCGCAACGGCAAACCCGAAGCCGCCTATACCGTTGCCAGAATGGTATGGAGAGCCATCGAAAACGCGCCCCACCCCCCCACCAAAGTGCGAAAAAAGCGCCGTCCCAAATTGATCGAATTACTCGAACGTAACCGCATCTCCTGGCAAGATCGAGACAGCGAACGACCTAGATCAAAGAGGTATCCATGAACCAGGCAAGCACGCCGGCGGTTGTTATTGTTTCTGCCAACCAGGAATGGCAGGTGGTTAAAGACCACTTTCCCGATCAAGAACAGCAAACAACCGGAGTTAATCTGAGGGGAAAGTCGATTCGTTTTCTACACGGCGGATGGGGCAAGGTTTCTGCAGCCGCCTCCACCCAGTACGCCATACAACGCTGGTCACCTGCCGTGTTGATCAACCTGGGTAGCTGCGGCGGCTTCAGTGGGTGGATCGAAAACGGCGAGATCATCCTGGTTCAGGAAACATTGATCTACGACATCATCGAACAGATGACCGACCCGCTGCCGTCTCTAGAAACCTACTCCACACGCCTGGATCTGACCTGGCTAAAACAACCTTTTCCCCATCTCGTCCGGCAGGCACGCATGCTTTCAGCCGACCGGGATCTCCTGCCAGGCGATATCGCCCATTTGCAGCAACGATTCAACGCAATTGCTGCCGACTGGGAAAGCGGCGCCATCGCCTGGGTTGCCCAACGTAACCACGTTCGCTGCCTGATCCTGCGCGGCGTTAGCGACTTGGTAGATGAGAGTGGGGGTGAAGCCTATGGCAAAATTGAGGTCTTCGAACGCGGCAGCCGACAGGTGATGACGAAGCTGCTAGAGGCACTGCCGGCGTGGTTGAATTGTGTTGTGTGGTGAGCGCGCTAGCGTCTCCTCAAATCCCCAAGCGCGCCCGTTCTTCCTCAATGATCGACGCATCCAGCTTGCGGAATAACGGCTGAGGCGGGTTCAACTTCCTGCCCGCTTCCAACCGGCTGACTTCCCACCTGCCGGCGGCACGATGCGGGTAATAACGCAGCACATTGTGTTCACCAAGCTCATCCTGCTGGGTCTCGATGCTCTGATCGCCAAATAACTGAGTCTCGTAACCCAGATAGCAATGCAATTTCTCACTGCCAAAGGGCAGGAAAGGCGACAGCAGCATCTTTAATGAATCTATTGCCCGCAACGCGGTGAAGATCGAACGCGCCGCGGCGTCTTTATCCGTTTTGATCGCCAGCCAGGGGGCGGTGTAGTCGAGATATTTATTGACCTCGGTCGCCAACCGCATCGCTTCATTCAAGGCGCTGCGCAAGTGCACTGCTTCCAGCTCCACCCCGACCGTCTCGAATGCCTGTTCGACGGCAGCCAGCAACGCCTGGTCACCCGCCGATAGCTCGCCCGGTGACGGCACATAGCCATCCCAATGCTTACAGGTAAACGACAATACCCGGTGTACCAGGTTTCCCCAGGTCGCCACCAGTTCATCATTGTTGCGTCGCACAAAGTCATCCCAGTCCCAATCGGTGTCTTTGGTTTCAGGCATGTTCACCGTCAGGTAATAGCGTAACGGGTCGGCATCATAGCGAGATAAGAAGTCCCTGCCCCAAACGCCCCAATTCCGACTGCCGGATATTTTTTGCCCCTCCATGTTCATAAATTCGTTGGCAGGTACGTCATACGGCAGCGTCATCGGCGCCGGCGGTTGGCTGTTCATGAATTCATCGAACACCGTGCCCACCCCAATCAACTGCGCTGGCCAGATGATGGCATGAAATGGAATATTGTCTTTGCCGATGAAATAATACGCCCGCGCCGACGGGTCGTGCCACCAATCCCGCCACGCCTCAGGATTGTCGCTGATCTTGCTCCACTCGATTGTGGCAGATAGGTAACCGATCACTGCTTCGAACCAAACATAAAGACACTTATCCTGCCAACCTTCTAGCGGCACCGGGATGCCCCAATCCAGATCGCGCGTGATCGCTCGCCCGTGCAGACCCTCTTTCTCGATCTGCCCCAGGGATTGCCGCACGACGTTCGGTCGCCAGTAAGCGCGGCGGTCTTCAAGAAAGCGAACCACTGTAGGCTGAAGCTTGCCCAGATCCAGGTAATAATGTTCGGTTTCCCGCAATTCAGGTTTTGAGCCATCCACCTTGGAACGCGGATCGATCAGTTGCGAAGAATCTAACAAACTGCCGCAGCCGTCGCATTGATCGCCGCGAGCGCCGGGAAATCCGCACAGATAGCAGGTGCCCTCCACATAGCGGTCGGGCAGAAAGCGCTTCTGAGTGGCAGCGTACCACTGCATCTGACGGTCGCGGTAAAGGTAGCCGTTCTGTTTCAGCGCCAGGAATATTTTTTGCGAAACTTCGAAGTGATTGGCAGTGTGGGTGCTGCTGAAAAGATCGTATGTCAGACCGGCTTGCATGAACAGCTCTAAAAATCCGGCGTGATATTTCTGGTACACTGCCATCGGGGTGGTGTTCTCGGCATCCGCCCGAACAGTGATCGGCGTGCCGTGCGAGTCCGAACCTGAAACCATCAACACTTTGCGCCCTCGCAATCTCTGGTAACGGGCAAAGATGTCTGCCGGTAAATAGGCGCCGGTCAAATTGCCGACGTGAATTTCAGCATTCGCATAAGGCCATGCAACTGCCACGAGCACTGCTTCGGACATGGCTCTCACCTCGTTTGGGGATTTGAACAAACCGGATTGTAACACGATATTCCAGCTTGGTTACCACTTTAGTGTGTCAGCGCCGGAATAGATTTAAAGGCGTTGAGGGTTACCCCCTAACCACCGAACATTCTCCTTCTCCGCCACTTGATCAACGGCGTTGCCACCTTGCGCAGCAGATATTTAGCAACGATTAACGAAAACCACGATCCACCATCGCGGCGGTGAACACGGATCATTTCAGGCCAGCAACGATCATCAGCGGCGATGGTTTTAGCATCGCCGTGCAGGCGGAAATTCGCCCACAGGCGAGGGTGGTATGCCAGCGGCGCCAGGCGCGCCAGGCGCACCCACAAGTCATAATCCATCGCAAAGTAAAACGATGCATCCAGCGGTCCCACTTTGCGCCACAATTCCGAGCGGAAAAAGGACGCCTGCTGACAAATATGCACATAACCCCGACGCAACTTTTTGTAATCCGTCTGCCGGGATGGGAAACGTCCGATCACATTGCCGTGCTCATCGATAAAGTTGGCATCGCCATAAACTAGCCCCACTTTGGGGTGATCCTTCAAGTACGCTACAGCCTCAGATACCGCTCCCGGTTGATAAGCATCATCCGAGTTGAGCCAGGCAAGAATATCGCCGCTAGCGCGGGCAAAGCCTTTGTTGATCGCTTCGGTCTGCCCCTGGTCAGGTTGTGAAATCCACCACGCCAGCCGGTCGGCATAACGCTGGATGATCTCCCGGCTCCCATCCGTCGAGCCCCCATCGACGATGATGTATTCAATATTCTCGTAGTCCTGCTGCAACACGGAAAGAATGGCCGCTTCTAAAAAGCGCCCCTGGTTATAGGAAGGTGTAACGATCGAGACCAACATGGTCAGGGAGTATCCGTGGTTTCTTCTGATGGCTCAAGTTTGCGTCGCAGGTCAAAGATCACGAAGTCATTACCCTCGTCTACAATCGGATAGTTGGAATACAGAATGTTTTTCAGCTCCGGCTGACGGTCCAACTCATGGAACATGGTGACCAGAAAGAAATCCTTGCCCTCAGTTTGAGCATCGAACAAAGCCTGAATGTTATCGAATCGCTGACCTGCCAGCTCGCGGATGGTGAAGTCGGCGGTTGTCATCCAGTTAGCGGGGGTGACCCAGCCCCAGTATGCTAAGCGGTAGCCGTAATCCTGCGTCAGCCCGATCACCGACGCGCCGGCGCCGAGCCGTTCGCCCATGCGCTGCCAGTAGATGATTTCGTTGCGGAAATCATCCCGTTTGAGCGTAACCCGCACATCCCAGGCTTTGACCGTAACGGCAAAAGCGACCACCCCCATCACAACCAGGTAGAGCACCCACTTAGGTCCACGCAGCGAACGGAAGAGCTTTTCAGCCCCAATGCCCAGACACAAGCCCACAACCGGAACCAGTGGAAGATGATAATAATCGTGAGTGGCAATGTGATGCGGCAAAGTCATGCCGTATGCAAAATAGCCCAGCCACACCGAAGCCAACAACGTCCGCTGCACTTTATCGCGCAGCAGAAAAGTACAGATCAGCGCCATCAAAAACCATTCGAACCCCAGCACGCTGCCGAGTTCCCCATTCCAACGCAGATAGAAGACCGGATCGCGCCACAAAACCGGGAAAAACCGCAATTGGAATTGGCTGGTTAATTCCCCGCTGATGTAAACCCCGTAAACGTGAAAAATGGCGTACGGCAGCACCGTCAGTATCCCCAGCACCCACACCTGCAAATCGCCGATGGCTTTGCGGACGCCAACCGCCGTCAGCACCACGGCTGCCCATGCCGGGGTGATGAAAAATACCGCCACTGATTTCGAAAGGATCGCCAATCCGCCAAACAGCCCTGCCACAACCAATCGATCCCAGGTGGGCTGTTTGACCCAAAGCACAATTGTCCAGTAAGAAAACACGATCAAAGCCGTCATTAACGGGTCAGGTTGGAATGCCCGGCTGGCAATGGCGGCATAAGGCAAAATGAGATAATAAATGCTGGCAATCACCGCCCCGTCCCTGCCGGCGAGTTCCTTCGTCAGAAAATAAAGCGCACCCCCACCCATCATCCAGAAAAAGATCGCATACAGGCGAGCCACCCAGAGATGGTCATTGCCGATTAGCCGGTAGGTTTGCGCTGTGATCCACTCCATGAAGGGCGGTTCGATCAGCCCTTCGGCTTTCCACTGGCGCACGGCAATTTCGCGCTGCCAGTCTGGGGCGGTTTCCAGATGCTGATAGTACATACCACGCGCCATCAACGCCGAATGCAACTGGCGGGTAGCGTGAAAATCCAGAGGCGCCTCGGTCAGATCATACAGTCGGATTGCCAGTCCCAATCCAAAAATCACGACCACCACGAACCACATCACAAATTTATTGGGTGCAAAAAATGAATCGACTTTGTTCATAAAATATCCTAAACCGCCTCAATTCGAAATGGGGTGGTTCAAATCATAAATGAAATACCCCGACCCTTCCAAATACAACGGGTAATTCTGTGTGAGATGCTGCTTGAGCTCAGGTTGTGCATCGAATTCGCCGAGGGCGGTGACCAAAAAATAATCCATGGTGCGGGTTGTTTGTTCAAAATAGCTCGGGAAGTCCATTTCGTCCCTCCCGGCGAGGGTGAATAGGCTTAGGTCTACACTCGAAGGCCAATAAGCGGATGGGATACGCCATCCATAATAGCGCAGCCGCATGCCATAATCCCCGGTCAACGCCACGAAACGGCTGTTTGCCGGCAGATCATTTCCAACCCGCTGCCAGCTCACCACGTCGTTGCGATGATCCGCCGCATACAGGATCGAGCGCGCGACCCATAACGAATAAGCACTCGCAAAAAGGAAAACGCCCAACGCCAGCAGCTTCCAAACCCAGCTCTGCGTTCGGAGCAGGTTCAGCAGAGCTTGCAGCACTGGCAGCACTCCCAGGGCGACCAGAGCCACCAACGGCAGGTGGTAATACTCATGCGTGATATATTGATATGGGAACACCACACCGTACAGTCCATAACCAATCCAGGCGCCTGCCAGCAGCGGTCGGGTTGAACGTTCGGAAACCAATATCCCCAGGATGGCAGCCATAAAGGTCGAAAGGCTCATCAAACCTTTCACCATCGCCAGCCAGCGTGTGTAGAAACTGGTGGTAAAGACCATCCTGTAAAGATCACCGCTCCAAAATGACAGGAACTCGCTAGAACGCTCCCGATTGACCAGGAAATACACCAGCGCCGGCAGGATGGTCAAGCCTGCCACCAGCCAGCTTTTTGGATCGCGTATGAAGCGCATCAAGGGCTTGGCTGTGAGTGCAACTGCTCCCAGCATTGGCGCCACGAAAAAACCCGCCACGCCTTTGACCAGCAGCGCCATCCCGCCGCTCGCCCCCGCCAGCACTGCCCACTTCCAGTCCAGCTTTTCCCGCCAGCGCAGCAGGGCATACAAAGCAAGCAGAATCCACATCACCATCCACGGCTCCGGTTGAAAAGAGCGGCTGGCGATCACGCCGAACGGCAGAAAAAAGTACAAAGCCAGTCCCAGCACAATGGCGTAACGAGATTGGACCAAGCGCCGCCCGATGGCGTACAATGCCAATCCTCCGATCATCCAGAAAACAGCATTGTAGACGCGCCCCAGCCAGACGTATTCCCCACCCACTACCAGGTAGGTCAAGCCCACAATGTTTTCCAAAATCGGCGGCTCGTAGATTTCCAGCGTCCCTAGGTTGATCGCCTGCTGCCGCAATTGAAGGTCAATATCCGGCAGCAACCGATAGTAAACCGCCCGCGCGATCAACGCCGAACGCAACTGACGCGTGGGATGAAAATCGAGCGGCGGGTCGGTTAAGTCATACAGACGGATTGCCAGCCCAAGCCCGAAAACCAGCGTCAGCACCAACAGCGGTATCGCTGCCGCAATTCTGGAATTCTCCAGGCGAGATCGAACCTTGGAAATTAGCTTGTGATTGCCCATGCTCCTCATCATTCGGATCGCATCTGTTCTATCAGCCTACGTTGCTGCCAGCTTCGCAAGCGCGGCTCTACCCATTTTATGCCGAAAAAGGACAAAACCGTCAACAAAAATCGCTTCCAGTCCTTTAATGCCGTAGGCGCATCGTCGGCAAAACACCGCCAATAATACTGGAGTGCCTGCCGCGGCTTTTCGCCGAGTGACAAGTAATAGGCGTTGATGCGATGGGCGCCGGCATTCACTTTTCTGCCGATCTTATGCAACCGCGCCACAAGATCAGGCTGGGACTGCATCCAGTCTACAATTTCATAAGCATCCCCGCCAAAGGCAATTGCCTGGGCAAAGTTCTTCGCTCGGGCGTGATAGCGCGCCGCCGACCATGTCTGCGGCACATAGTGAAGGGGGGCATGCATCGCAATTCGCAGCCAGAGCTGGTGATCCAGCAGATAATGAAAACGTCCGTCCAGTTCACCAGCTTGGCGCAGGGCGCTTTGGCGCATGAAAACTGCCGGCTGCCCAATGATGTTGAAGCACATCAAATCATCGAGTGTCCAATGCCGGTAGCGGAGAAGATTCAGCGGACGGTTTGCTTCATCGACTGCTAAAACATTGGCATACACCAAACCGCATGCGGGGTTGGCTTGCAGGCTTTCCACTGCCGCCTGGATCGCCCCCAGTAGGTAGTAATCATCCGAATTAAGCCAGGCAACGATTTCACCGCTCGCCTTTTTAAGTCCCTTGTTGATCGCATCCGCCTGCCCCTGATCCGGCTCTGATGTCCACCCGCTCAATTGCGCCGCATATCTTTTAATAATGTCGATGCTGCCGTCGGTCGATGCGCCGTCAATGACAAAATATTCCAAATTCGGGTAACCCTGATCCAACACCGAGCAGATGGTTTGTTCCAAATAAGGCGCCTGGTTATAAGAGGGGGTAATGATGGAGACACGTGGCAGCATTGACGTTCGCAACCTGTTAGAAAAGGCTGTCGTATTCCCGGCGTTCGAAAACGCGCAGCTTACCGCCGATGGTGGCATCGATGACCCGTCGTCCATGTCGCTCATAGGCACGGCGTGCCATCCAATACGCCTGTTCTGAGGTTTCCAAATCTGGCAGTTGCCAGCGAAAACCCTTGCCAAAATATGCAGGGTGGAAATGATTGGGGTCTTCACCCTGCGACACCACCGTAGTGTTCGGTTTGCCCGACGTGACAAAGCTGTGATCCACGCCGATCAGGATCACCTCATCAAAACCGAGGTGAAAAGCCAGTTGCAACGCCACATAGGTGACAGTAGCACCTTCCCACAATCGTTTGGCAGCATGGGTAGCGAAACAGGCGCCGCTATAGGTGGTGTGCAGATAATACAACCCGTCTTGGGGGGGTACCCAACGACGGGAGCGCCACGAAATAAAGCGGGACGCTTCAATTCTTTGAATCTCTTCCGCTGATTGCTCGATGACCAGATCGTTAACTGCCAGATAATAGCTGGTGACAAATCCCATCTCAGGGAACGCCAGAAAGATGCGGTTCATCCCGATCGTGTATTCCGTTCGCAATCGGGAGAGATCCGTCTGGCGCAAACTTGGTCCATTGCCCAGGATAAAGCAACGTTCACCGCGACGGGAATCCTTCAACCCATTCAACTGCCGGATCGAATCCCGTCGCCACGGATGCAGGGTCGCCAGAGGCAACTCGGCGCTGCGGTACAGCCCATCCCGCGCCGCTCGCAAGGCAGCCACGACCGAAGCAGGCAGATTCTCTTTTAATGTCTGTCGCATGGCTTTCATTCGGTGCTCAACCTCGCCGTGGCGCCGCCGTCAACGATCAATGCCTGGCCGGTCATAAATGAAGATTGGGTATCATCCGCCAGGAAATAAATGGCGCGGGCAATCTCTTCCGGCGTCCCTACCCGCCCGTTGACGGTTCTGCGCGCCAGATTCTCCAGGCGATCCTGTACCGTAGTCCCACCAACATGCCCACGATCCAACCCCGAACGCAGCATGGGGGTATCCACCGCCCCCGGCAGAATGGCGTTGGCGCGGATATTGTCCGGCGCAAATTCGATCGCCATTGCTCGGGTCAGCGCCAACAACCCGCCTTTGCTGGCAGCGTAGGCGGCAATATTAGCCGAGGTTGCCACCGCATGCACCGACGACACATTGACGATTGCTCCACCTCCTGCCGCTTTGAGTAACGGGTGGGCGAGCCGCACCCCCAAAAACACCGATCGCAGGTTGGAAGCCATTACCTGATCCCATTCCTCAACGCTGGTTTCCAAAATTGGCTTGGCGATCTGCCAAGCAGCGTTGTTGATCACCGCGTTGAGCGT
>JBBIKU010000058.1:7308-13869 GCA_037445245.1 Anaerolineaceae bacterium | reverse complement strand
ACCCGCGGTCTCGGCCTTGACAGGGCCGCATGTTAACCACTACACCACGCCCCCGAACGTGAAACAGTTTATCACGAACGGCATCGAGCGTCAAGTTTTCGCGTTAGTTCTGTGGATGTTCAGCGAAATTGACACCCCTTGACTGTTCAGGGAAAATGTCACCCTATGGAAACAAGAGTGACACTAACCATGAACGAAGTCAAGCGTTTGCATTATTTACAGAAGATTGTTGAGGGACAAATGACCGCTGTTCAGGTAGCTGGCCTGTTGAGACTATCCTTGCGCCAGGTACGGAGACTGGTAGCCGGTATCGGCAGCAAGGTGTGGCGGGTGTCGTCCATGGCAATCGAGGCAGGGCTGCGAGCAATCAGATCCAGCATGTTACACTAGCGGGCGCAGAAAAAATATCCATGACTTTATGCTATAATTAATTTGGAAATTGTAATCTACTAACAACATAATATAATAAAATCCTCTCCATAAACCCACAGTAATATTTTCCTGTCAAACCAGTCCATTTTTGTTGATCGGATCTAAAGAGGATAACCCCATGAAAACCATTGCAATCGCCAATCAGAAAGGTGGAGTCGGAAAGACCACGGTTGCTCTAAATCTTGGAGCAGGCTTGGCGGGGACAGGAAGGAATGTTCTATTAGTTGACCTTGACCCACAAGCCAGTTTGACCCTTACTTTGATCGGTGAAAGTAGTGGGAATTGCATCGCCGAAGTAATTGGAGCTACTCATCCGGGCACCCTTAATCTATCGGAAATTATTCGTCCGGTTAACGAAGGGTTAGATCTTGCACCCGGTGGATTGACGTTGTCGGTATCTGAGATCGGATTGATTACCCGCATGGGTCGCGAAGGGATCTTGAAGAAAGCCCTGACCGAGATCGAAGGATATGACGTGATTATTATCGATTGCGGGCCCTCTCTGGGGCTGCTGGTAGAGAATGCGCTTAACGCTGCAGATGGGGTCCTGATTCCTACCTTACCAACCTCTATGGACTTGCGTGGGGTGGAAATTTTTGTGGAAACCCTTGACGCAGTACGTTCAGAATTGAATCCGGATCTAACTAATTTAGGGGTTGTTGTCTCTCAATTCGACAGGCGCTTCAAACTTCATAACGCCACACTGGCTGAACTTCAAAATGGAAAATTCCCCATCCTGGCAGTAATTGGGCGCAGCGTTTACGCTGCCAGTACAGTTGGCGTAGGTCAACCCATAACACGCGGAAAACTTGCAGAACAATTTCAGGAACTTACTTTAAGAATAGATCACTGGCTTTCCGGGAATAGTATAGAAGAGTATAAATTCTCTCCACTTTCACCTCCCCCCTTCTAAATTCACGCGAAGATGGATTGACGTGCAGGCGCTGCGTGTTGCCCCTGGCTTCATTCGATAAAGTGCAAAAACCTGTGGACATCAATCTATAAGAAAATTATCCTTGTTTTTCAAGTATTTTCGTGATGATCGCATCCAGATTATCAGGCGCGCTACCAAGTTTCGCAATAACAGCTGCGCGCACTTTTTGCCTCAATTGATCCGGTGGTGTATTTTCGCATGGCGGGTGAGCGGGCAATACGGTGCCAGGCGGGACTCGCACGATGCGCACCTGGCGCTCACGAGCACGCTCGCGACCGATATCCGTGATGACCACATTATCATCGATTTGGATTTCCATTACCCCGCGATTGGCGTGTTCATCTATGTCGCGTGCTGTTAAGAATCGTTTTCCCATACGTTGACCTCCATGAGCAAAATTGTCTAGCCGGAAAGCTTTGGTTGGCAAAACATTTACGGTTGTCCTTCAACATCATTTAGAGCAATTACAGCCGCGTCTCGCGCCGCAATGATATCGGCTTCGGTGCCAGCCATCCACATACGTCCAAATCGTCCCACAGAACTGACGTGCATTAAATTAATAGAAGCCACTTTCTCTGCTTCGTTCGCCGCCAAATTGATGTATGCCGCCGGAGCGCATTCCAGCACGAGCATTGTCTGCCCGGGAACCAGCATCATCCCCCGGGAGAAGCGGTTAAGAAGCTGAGCCTGATAAGGATTAACATTCGTTATCACCTGAAGAGACGCGATTTCAGGTTTTTTTCGATCCGTGGTTTTTAAACCCAGTTGATCCAACACGACCAATCCTGCCTGGATTACGTCTTCCTGAGATAGTGAATGGATTTCGAACATTCCGAATTCTCGTTCAACGATTTGGGCGCCGGGTTTCGCATCGGTTGCTTTAACAGCAATATCCACGACACGAAAAACCCAGTTGCCAGGCGCCATTTCCACGTACAGGCTAGACATTCCCTCCACAGGTAAATCGCCTTGCGTGATCGTTCCCACAAAAGCTGCGAACTGCGGTTGCATGCGGTCTAAGTAACAATATGCACGTAATTCGAACTCATCAGCCATAAGGTTTCCTCAATTATTACTGCTGTCATGCATCGCTATTCCCAGTGGAGTAATGAACAAGGGATTGCCCGGAACTACGGTCTTTATGCCGGTTACCTGTTCAATAACAGTACTGATGCCGGTAAATGCGCTGGTGCCGCCTACCAGATAAAGAATGTCGGTGGGATGATCCTTTATATGACGAGAAATAATACTGCCAATTTTTTCCATAACCGGACGAACAACATTCAGAAGACGTCCCTGTTGTTTAGGATCAACTTTCATTGCTTCAGCTTTCCGAAAGGAGATCTTGTGTGCCCCTGCAATGACAAGCGTGAAATGAGTCCCACCGGTTGCCTCGTCAGCAGTATACACAACCTCACCATCTTTAACCACCGCGATACCGGTCGTTCCACCACCGATGTCTACAACAGCGCCATTTTCTACTCGCAACACCGAATTGGCAGCGGTTGGCTCATCGACCAATGCTGTGCAGTTAATCCCGGCTGCTTCAAGCACGTAGCGGCTGGCGCGCACTTCAGCGACTGGAACTCCCGGGGGATATGCAGTGGCGGCAGATTCCAACTTAAAGCCCAAACGATTTTCCAGTTCATTTTTTAGTTCTTGTATCAGAGTTACAGCACCAATGAAATCCACCACTAAACCATCGCGTACAATTTCGGCGTAACGGAAGGTTCCCATAAGCGGTTGGAAATCCTTGTCCAGGACAAAAATGCCAGTATATGCAGTCCCCAGATCGACTCCAACATGAACCGCTCCCCGGTAGCCGTTCACCGACTTTCGGGAGATCGACTCATCAGCTGCAGTGAGAAATTCTTTTAATCGAGGGTTCATTGGCAGAGTTTAATTCCTGTCCGTTTCATGCAGATAATTTCCCTGCAACAAACATCAATTCCAGATAATAAACCGCATTACTCAAGCGATTGACCGCACGAACCAAATCCGGCCGCGTTGATTGACCCTCGAGGGGCAGGAAGGCATCCAGACAAGTAAGCTCGGCTTCGCGCACCTGGCAGCGCACCAGGTTTAACCAGTGCAGGATTTCGAGACTATCCGTTCCTGGTATGAGGTGTGGAATACCAATCGTTTTTTTAGGATCGTGGGTAACCTGGCGGAGCTCGTCATCATTCAATCCATCCAGTACTAACGGCTCAATGTCACGATTATTATATTCGGCGCTTGTAATCTCTCGGCAATATGCTGCCAGAGTATTGAGATGTTCGGCTAAATGAGGTATGTTTTCCGTTCTCGCTCGCGCTTGCACCAGTAAGAACAGGGCGTTTAATGTGTCCATCTTTCCACGAAAGCGGATTCGGGGTGTGTTTTTGGGTGAAAAATGAGTCGCATCGAGCTGTGTCATGTGTTCCGGTTTGGGATGAACCGGCATACCGCAAGTGATGCAATGCGGCAGATCGCCGGATAAAACTACCGGGAACGCACCGGGATTATCCCAGGCGGGTTTCGTGTTCATCTCATGATGTCTCGAATCATCAGATGAAGCCCTATCTTCGGATTCAGCGAAAACGACCTCGATTTTCCATTGCTTAATAAAATCCAGCGCAGCGGGCGTGAAACGAGAACCCACAGGCAGGGTTACAGTCATCCCTGGGTGAGGTTGGCGAATTTGATCGCGCAGATGGTTTTCCGTCACAATTGGCATGGAATGATCTGCCTCAATTATCGAATACTCATGCATCCGCCCATTCGGCGGGATAGGTAACATAGAGAAATTTCGCCCAGGATGGAGTACCAAATGTAATTTGGCTACCTTTTGGAACGTAAAGAACATCGCCGGGTTTACCGACAACAGTTCCCTGAGGCGTACCGATGTGCAATTCTCCCTCGATCACGTATTCAATCTCATCGTAAGTAAGTGTCCACGGGAAATTCCCTTTATGCAAGGACATAAATCCAGCCGCCATGGGTGCGCCATGCTGGTGAGTGATTACGTCCTCCAGTCGTACGTCCATCTCGGGGCGCTGGATATCGAAGGGAAAAGCTGGCATACTCAGGTTACGACCGTCCACATGTAGAATTGGTGGCGTAGTGGTTGGTTTTTCGGCAACAGTATTTTGAGGTTGGGCAACCATCGCCGTAACTACTTGGCGCACTCGTGCTTCAAGGTCGGATACCGATGACGGTTCAACCGGTTTTGATGGTGACTCCACGGTTTTGGGGGAATCATCTGCTTCGATTATTTTCACGCCGATCTCGCCAGCTTTATCGCGAGCCAATGGCGTGATCAGATCTCCCTTGTTTAGAACCAGGGTCTCAATGTGTTGCTCATTAACCAGCATGACGATATCGTTCGCCGTATATAATTTTTTTGGCATAATGCTCGACCCATTCCAGTTATTGAGCGCGTCGCATAACACGGTTAAAGCCACAGCAGTTTGGAAACCGGTCCATAAGCGAATCTAGAACAAGCTCATGGAAGAGATCTCTCGCCCTCTGACGCAGCCCTTGTCGGCCCAAAGACGCCAGGTAGTTTTAATCTTTGGCAAAACAACAAAGACTAAGACTGCTCGATATGTTATGCCTTAGGTAAAATTGCCTCCACATCACCATGCGGGCGAGGAATAACGTGTACACTTACCAGTTCACCTACTCGCTGGGCAGCCGCCGCTCCGGCATCCGTGGCAGCTTTAACGGCGCCAACGTCGCCACGCACCATCACGGTTACGAAACCACCGCCGATATATTCTTTGCCGATTAATTTGACGTTCGCTGCCTTAACCATTGCGTCAGCTGCTTCGATCGATCCGACCAGTCCTTTTGTTTCAATCATACCTAGAGCAATCATTTGGATTTCCATATTGGTTTCCTTTCTCGCTTGAATAGAATGCCGTGAAGGCGCTTCCTGGGTCAGTATCTGTGCCTCAACCTTTTTCTTGGATTTTGGTGCAACTTCTTTCGATGGTGGAGGCTTTGATTCAGGTTTAGAACGGGGCGAAGGCGGAGCGGACGCTGCCAGCGCTTGATGGCTGGGTAGCCGGCAATATTTTGAACCCCTAAGTGCCGGATTTGGGCAACGCTGTCCGCTTTTTGTAATCGCCTGACATTGACTGTCTGTCATAAATTCTGCATGCTCCTTTCATTCGATTTCATGTGGAGCCAGGCTCGTAGTTCGCAAGCCAGCCATAGCAGTTATTTACCGGTCTTGGTACAATTTTGTGACGACTCTTCTAACGATTTCCTCAACATCTTCTGGCGAAACACTGCCACCCCGGGTAACAGGAGGCATAGGAGTGCCTTCAACATCCGGAGCCGGTGTTGTTGCCATTTCAGGAGGTGGGTTGATTTCGTAGGCCAGTCTCTTAACGTTCATCAAATGGGTAACGGTAATATTGTCGCTAACCACAGCCCCACCAATCCCGCCTGGGGCGAGGGTCATTGATGGCGCGACGCCCGTTGTAGCACCAATCGCACCCATTGTGCCCCAGGAGTTGACAATAATACGGAAAGCCGGTTTCTCCAGACCAAATGCAAGGATGACCTCTTCGTCGCGAGCATGAATGACCAGCGAATGTCCATCGCCGCCAAACTTGAGCAATTGAATACAACGCTCGCAACCGGCTCGCCAACCGTCCTCGGTGATAAAACCCAGTACTGTCGTTAATTTTTCACCACTGAGTGGGTACTCCTTACCCACACCAGCTAGATTGACAACCAGGACCCGGGCAGTTTTTGGTACGCTGATCCCTGCCATTCGAGCCAACTGTTGTGGTGATTTTCCAACAGCTTGTGGGTTCATCATCCCATTGGGCGCAATGAGCAGGGTCTCAATGATTTTGACGTCTTCAGACGGCAACCAGTAAGCGCCATGCTTCTTCATCTCTGCCTGGAGCCGATCAGCAATCGGTGAATCGGCAACCACACACTGCTCAGTCGAGCAGATCACAGAAGAATCGAACGCCTTGCTATTAACGATATCCCAGGCAGCTTTTTCGACATTGGCGCTCCGGTCCACGTAAACAGGGACATTGCCAGGACCAACACCTATGGCAGGTTTACCAACACTGTGGGCGGCTCTAACCATACCTGAGCCACCTGTTGCAAGTATCAATGCGGTAGCATAATGACGCATCAATTCTTGTGTGCCATCCAGGGTCACATGCTGCATGCAACCTACCAATCCC
>JBBIKU010000058.1:0-7281 GCA_037445245.1 Anaerolineaceae bacterium | reverse complement strand
TTCTCCGGCTTCACTCATTATGCGAACCGCCTCATAAGTGCTGGATTTTGCGGCAGGGTGGGGAGCAACGATCACACCGTTGCGCGCCTTCACCGAAATTAACACTTTATAGATCGCGGTTGAAGTGGGATTCGTTGATGGCGTTAATGCTGCTATGACCCCAATTGGCCAGGCAATATCCAACACCTTGCGCTGGTCGTCTCGGGCGATAACGCCAACGGTCTTAACATTTTTTATTGACTCCCACACTGTTTTACTGGCAAATTCATTTTTTAACCGCTTGTGTAACGCAACACCGTAACCAGTCTCTTCGTGGGCTAAGCTGCCAAGTAATTTGGATGCTTTGTAGGCAGCATCTGCCATCGCCTGACAAACGCGATCAACTTCTTCTTGGGTGGTGAAGGCAAACTCGCGTTGCGCTTCTCGGCACCGAACCGCCAGCGATCGTGCTTCTTGAATGGATTGAAGGTCCAGATCATAAATACCTGGCATAGAACCTCCTGCCAACCTGGATGCAGGCTTACCTAGCGTACCTGAGCTGGCAATGCCAGAGCCAGGCTAAAACTTGATCGGGCTACGCGCCACCTCAAGAACAGCATCCTGGAAAGCCATACAGGCTGCCCGACAGGCGCTCTGAGTGCCAGAAAGCAGTGCACCCGCAAAGTTGGTCTCAGATGGCGGTTTCCACCAAATGCGCATTACCACTTCTGCGGCTTTCAGGGCTGCATCGATAGCATAGGTGGCTTCGATAGGCGGGGCGATAAGGTAAGCCAGGGGTGTACCTTCGGGTACATCAGCTTCCTTGCTCAGGTAACTACCCGAACGCGAAATGGTGTGCGGGAAGAAAGCTAGGCTGTTGTCATCGGTAGCCGACAAGAAATAGACATATTCGTTTACGTGATCGATGCACGCGTTCAGCCCAGCTCGAGCTTCAGCCGGATTGGGACCAGCCAGTATGCCAATGATTTCACCGGATAGAGGGCCAGAAGCATGAGCCGAGCCAGCATAAAAACTGTGAGCATAGACCACTTCGACCTCTGCTTTTTTGGTTGCTTCATCGAGTGCGACGTAAAGACAATCATCGATGTCGCAGGTGATCAATGCGAGGCTTTTCTGGTCAGGTCGTAAACCCAACTCGGCAGCATAATCTGGGTGCACATTGGGGATGATGCGCGCTGACAAGACATTTGGTTTGATGGGGTCAAGAATTGCCATGCAATTTTCTCCTCAAACAGATCTATCATGTTAGACCGGACGATGATTTTGGTATGTTTACCTCTGCTCTAGCTATCGCCGCTGGATTTTTCTCTCAGTTCTACGCCGCTGGCTTGGTACTTGAGAGTCTTTTTGATAAGCTCAACCACAAAAGCGCCGCCTTCGAGCGGGTTGGTGCCGCCGTTTTGGGTGATCATACAGATTACATCCCGTTCGGCGTCAGTTTTTCCTGCCGTTGGTCTCCAACCCATGTAAGCACTCATCGCATCGGCGATCCCCAAACCAGGACGTTCGCCAATCAAGATTACCACCATGTCTGCGCCGATAACGTCGTTGATATCATTGATCACGCCGACGCGGGCAAACTTTACGAAGAAGGGCGTGCCCATGCTGATACCCGCCGATTTTAATCCCTGTTGAATTACAGGAAAGATTATCGCCAGGTTATTATTGATGGCTGCCGCACTTAACCCATCTCCAACAACGATCTGCACCTGGGGTTTTTTTGTGCAGCGTTCACCAATGATCGCCTTTGCCTCTTCGCTTAAGCGGCGACCCAGATCGGGGCGTAACAGATATTCCCCGCGGTCTTCGATCTGAGTTTGGACGGTGAACATGTTGAATTGAGCCAAAACCTCTTCATTCACTTCTCCGTAGATCGCATCCTGTGTCACGCCGTGATCGGACTGAAATAGCAAGAGGGTTTTTGTCCGCGGTCGCGGACCCGCCCTTCCAATTCCGATCCGGGCTGTTGTGGTGGTACGCAGGTTATGCAATCCTTCAGCATCGAAGGGGCATCTGACTCCGATCGAAAGACGAGCTTCGGGCAAGGTAGGATCAGGCAAATCGATGACCACATCTTTTCCGCCTTGCCGTGTTGCACTGGTTGCGCCTGCGGCGATGGACGATCCAATTCCGGAATTGCCAAGCTCGGCTAGAACTGCCTGAACAATGGCCTCTATGTCAACTTTACCTTGATCCATAGGTATCTCCTTATTTCTGCAGGAAGAAAGACGCATCGCCGGCGATTTCGGTCAGGCGACCATCTTTCATCAGACCAAGACATTCCATCCAGGCTTCGAATTCCGGTGCAGGGCGAAGCCCCAATAGTTGGCGCAGACTGGCGGTATCGTGGTAACTGGTGCATTGATAGCTCAGCATAATGTCGTCACCCATCGGTACGCCCATAAAATAGGAGCAGCCCGCAGCCGTTAACATCACAGCAAGGTTTTCGATATCATTTTGAGTTGCACGCGCATGATTTGTGTAGCATGCGTCGCAACCCATCGGGATACCGGTTAACTTGCCCATGAAGTGATCTTCCAAACCTGCGCGGGTTATCTGCACCGTGTCATACAAATACTCGGGTCCAATGAAGCCCACCACAGTGTTTGCCTGAAAGGGATGGTATCGTTTTGCAAGACCATAGATGCGCGCTTCCATTGTCAATTGGTCAGCCCCATAATGCGCATCCGCCGAGAGAGCCGTGCCCTGCCCCGTCTCGAAGTACATGAAATTGGGTCCGGCGCTCACGCAATATTTTTTGGCTAATTCGTAGGCTTCATCCATCATCCCAACCGTCACACCAAAGCCTTCGTTCGCTTTTTGTGAACCTGCCAGGCTTTGGAAAACAAGTCCTACCGGTGAGCCTCGTTTGAGGGCTTCCATTTGCGTAGTCACGTGAGCGAGGACACAATTCTGGGTTGGTATTTCCCACTTGCATATCACATCATAGGTCATATCCAACAAGCGCATGACACTGGTGAGCGAATCGTCTACGGGATTAATGCCGATCACGCTGTCACCGGAGCCAAAAGCCAGTCCCTCGTAGATTGTTGCGCGGATACCCTCCGGGGAATCGGTTGGATGGTTGGGCTGGTTACGTGAGGATAACGTGCCTTTCAGCCCCATCGTGTTGTTGCAGTGGGAAGTTACCCGGATTTTTCTACCCGCATACATCAAATCCAGGTTCGACATGAGTTTGGTCACCCCTGCCACCATTTCAGCAGTCAAGCCGTTGCTAACACGCAGGATCATATCGCTGGTAGTTGTGTCTGCAAGTAACCATTCGCGGAATTCTCCCACTGTCCAGCCTTTGATTTCCTGAAAGATGGTTTCGTTGACGGCATCCTCTATGACCCGGGTCACCTCATCCTCTTCATAGGGAACCGAAGGATTGTGTCGTAAAGTTTCGAGGGTCACTTCAGCGAGAACATGTTTTGCTGCCATGCGTTCAGCAACATTTTCTGCTGCGATGCCTGCTTGCCGGTCACCTGATTTCTCTTCATTCGCTTTAGCAAGCAATTCTTTTATTGAACCAAACTCGTAAGTCTTTCCAAATAACTTGGTTCTCAAGAGCATAGAAATCCTCCTCTTTGGCGAAAGCCGGCTTACAGAAAATCAATTATTAGTTACCGTTAATTGTAGAAAATAAGAGTTTTGACTGAGAGGGGTACCACGCGTCCTCCCAGGATGGGTTCGCCGATGTCGATAAAATCACCCTCTCCTAACCCAACTTGGTCGATGCTGATCAACGAAAGCCCCGGCTTGAGCGACTGGATTACCAGGACCAGTGGACGATCTAGATCAAGGTCGGTATCTGCAAAGAGGGCGATTCCTTCGGCGATTTTGTACATCGCCTGATAATCCAGTTTTGGCGGCAGATCAAGCGAAATGGCAAAAACTGCGGAGCGGTGTTCTAGGTCCCATCGGTTTACAGCCGATCGTATCGCGTTTGCAAGACGTTCAGGTGAAGCATAGTCCGCTTCACTGGCGCGAAGGCGAATCACCGGCAGGTTCCGCAGAGGGAGAAGCTTTTTATCGGTCCAAATCGTACTACCACTTAATGTAACCGTCTGGCTGGAGGCGCCCATGACCGTGGCTCGAGACGTCTGGGCTGGTGGCTCAATCCGCATCTTACGCAATCGGGAGTTCATGCGCAATGATTGCGCCAGAAGGGGACCAACGTCGTTATGGATCAAAACCTCCGAAAGCGAATGGATTTCAACCGGTTTGTAGTAGTACGCGCCCACTCCTCCTGACAGGAAGAGTACATTCGAATGTTCGGTGTATTGAAGGGGAGGAGAAAGCTGGAGGCGATGCCCCAATTCAGTCTCGACACCTGTGATCAGATCCGCGATCAGATCAGCCATACAATCGCAAAACCTGGATAGCACTTCCATATCCGCCCGTTGGCCTTCATAGATCGGCAAACCGAGATGTTCGACGATGATTCTTCCGGGAGGCGCAATGTGCCTGACAATCCCTGATGTTTTTTCCACAACCAGTTGGCGCCCGCCAACTGCGAGGGCAGAAGAGGAGAGGTGATCGCCAACCCGGAATACAGCCGCGTTGGACGATCCCCCACCAATGTCCACGTTTGTAACCTGTGTGTAGTGCTCAATGGAATAGGCCGCCGCACCCGAACCGCGTCCGGCGATTTGCGCCTCTACGTTCGGGCCGGCGACCGTTACCACGAAATCCCCCGCCAGCTCAGAAACGGCTTTCAATATCTCATCTGCGTTTTGAGCGCGGGCAATTTCACCGGTGACGATAACTGCACCGGTTTCCACTTGCTTAGGCTGATACCCAGCAGTGCGATATTCTTTCTGCACCAGGTCAATCAGTGATTGCACATCAACTTCTTCCGGACTGGTTAAAGGAGTGAAATAAATCGGACTTTCATAAAGCACTGATTTTGTGTTTACCCTGAAACGCGGCACCTGCCCCGGATGCGCGAAATCAGCAACCTCCAGGCGGGAGAATACGATTTGGGTTGTGGTCGTGCCGACATCGATACCGACACTGATCATCTCCCTCGAGCTGCGCATCTGGGCATTTACCCCTAGTCTGCGACCTTGGGTAAAATTGCCTCAACATCGGTATGCGGGCGTGGAATAACGTGAGCGCTCACCATCTCGCCAACACGTTGTGCAGCGGCTGCCCCGGCATCGGTGGCTGCCTTGACCGCACCTACGTCGCCGCGCACCATGACGGTTACAAAACCGCCGCCGATGTATTCTTTGCCGATCAACTTAACGTTGGCAGCTTTTACCATCGCATCGGCAGCTTCGATCGCACCGACCAGCCCTTTTGTTTCGATCATCCCTAAGGCGATCAATTGGATATTTGCCATCATGTTCTCCTTATTTAACGAAATCCTCAAAAGTTGATGAACAAAAAGCTATTTTGCAGCTTCCGCTTTAACAGGTGCGGCGGCTTCGATCTTGTCGTTCTTCGGGGCAACCAGGGTGGCAACCGCAACCGCGGTGATGCCGGCGACCAGTTTGCCGACGATCATGGCAAAGATTAATTGAGGTTCGACACCGGCTGTAAAGCCCAGGTGATCCCCGAAGGTGAATGCGGCGCTGACTGCAAATGCGGAGTTGAGCACCTTGCCGCGGTTATCCATGTCTTTCATCATGGCGAACATGGGAATATTGTTTGCCAGAGTGGCGATCATGCCGGCGGCAGCAACATCACCCATACCAATTGCGCGACCCACAGCCTGGAGCGGTTTGCTGAACACTTTGGTGATCACACGCACCATCGGGAACGCACCTAACAGGACGATCGCGATCGACCCGATGATCGTGATACCATCCCACACAGGCGCCATACCAGGGATGATGACGATGCCGGTGAGTGTCTCCCAGACGATGGCAGCCAGCCCAATCGTGATCATGATCACAACGCCTTTGCCAAAGTACTGAAAGCCTGTGGTCATCTTATCCGGGAAGCGCCACAAACCAAAAGCGATCAGCAGCGCAACAATCACGACCGGGAGTAAATTCCCAACCACCAGTTTAAGACTCCAGCCGGCGACCAGCCCACCAGCAACACAACCGAGCGGGATCGTGATGAAACCTGCCAGCATTCCCATCGCCAGGAATTTTCGGTCTTCCACTTTGATCAAACCGAGTGCCACCGGGATCGAGAAGACGATGGTTGGGCCCATCATGGCGCCTAAAATAATGCCGGCATAAAGACCCGCCTCGGGATCAATCGCAAGCTGCTTGGCAAGCGGATAACCACCCATGTCGTTTGCCAACAGGGTTGTGGCGAACATAGCCGGGTCAGCCCCTAGGAATTGATAGACTGGAACCACTACCGGGCGGAGTATGTTTGCTAAGACTGGTGCGAGGGAAATGACCCCAACCATCGCCAAACCTAACGGTCCAAGAGCATTAAAGCCTTCCTCGAATTCTTTGCCCAGACCGAATCGGTTTCCGAGGATACGATCAAGAGCACCAAGGACCATGAAAATCATCATAATCCAGATGATTATTACATTAATATCCATTCTATCCTCCTCTAAGTTTATCTGAAAATTTTGCGGTACTGGTGAAACCGATTACGAGACTACCCGTCTTCACAATTATCTATAGGCGGCTCCTTTCAATTTACGCAATACGATACTTGAAGGATAATAACGTATCCCCGCTCGAAAACAAAAGGTGACCATGGATTGGCATACGAATCCCATCAAGCACCGTATTTCAAAACCCTCGGCAGCTCCTGATCCCAAAATTTGAGAGCGATAAGGTTAAGAATAGCGAAGCCATCAGTGTAAACTCGGATTCTTCGGGCTATCAACTTTTTTGAAAAACAGTGGATTTATTCACTTCCAAAGAATCAATAATACCGATGATTACTGCGTCAACGGCGTTATCGATTGTTTTCCCGGTGTATCTGGCAGAACTGCCTTCCACCAGAATCACCAGTTCGCCTTCACCGGCCCCCACGGTGTCAGCCGCAATAAAAGGCTCCCCGGACAATTGATTTTGAGGGGAAGCCTTTTGCACAATAAGCAACTTCAGACCCGTTAACTTTGGATCTTTTACAGTCGATACTGCTGATCCAATCACCCGTGCAATTTGCATGACAAGACCTCATTGATTTTCAATCTTGTTTGGTGGTTGAGATGAAGTATTTATTTGTAAAATTAGGGAAGCAAAAAGCAGATATTTATGCTACAAATTATACTACCATAATACCATAATTACAAATCATTGTACTCGTTCAATACATATGAGACTCGATCGAGATCACATGAGGGTGATACAT
>JBBIKU010000057.1:0-13990 GCA_037445245.1 Anaerolineaceae bacterium | reverse complement strand
TATTCGACCGTTTCACGCGCCATGAACGACAGCCCGCTCATCAGCGTGCCGGTGTGCCAGCGCATCCAGGCGCTGGCGAGGGAGATGGGGTACGTCCCCAATTCACTGGCACAAAGCCTTCATTCTCGCCTGACACACTCGGTTGGGGTGGTTTTCCCAACCATCTCGGATAATTTTTTCGTGGACGTCATCCGTGGCATCGAAGATCTGGCGCAGGACGCCAATTTCAGCGTCTTTTTGAGCACCTCACACAACGACCCCGAACGGGAATTGCGGGTGATCGAGACCTTCCATCGGCGGCGGGTGGACGGCGTCATCCTGACCGCCTCGCGTATCGGCAGTCCTTACGCCAAACAACTTAACCGCATCCCTGTGCCGGTGGTGCTGCTCAACAGCCAGGCGATGGTGGACTATCCCAATTTTCATCACGTCTCTATCGACGACACTCTGGGAGGAAAACTTGCCGTCCGGCACCTGGTTGAACTGGGTCATCGCAGAATCGGATATCTGGGTGTAAGCAACCGTCCCCGCTCCAACCGCCGCCGCCTGCAAGCCTATCGCGAAGTGATGCGCGAGAACACCCTGCCGATCGTCGAATGCTGGGTCTTGATCGATCAGAACACCCAGGGCAACGATTTACTGGATGATACCCGCGCCGGTCAGGCACTGGCACGACGATTGCTGCGAGAGGATGTCACGGCTGTCTTTTGCTACAACGACCGTCTGGCAATCGGCGCCCTACAGGTCTGCCAAGAGATGAACATTGCCGTCCCGGAAGAGTTCAGCGTCATCGGCTACGACGATCTGGACCTCTCCCAGTTGGTTACCCCCCCGCTGACCACCATGCATCAACCCAAGTACCAGATGGGGCAGATCGCCATGCAGGATCTACTCGAACTGATCGCCGGGCATGAGATCAAAGATTCGCTCATTGAACCCACGCTGGCGATTCGGGGAACAACCGCTCCCCCCAAAGAACGTTCACGAACCAAGTATTCCCTCGCCTCTTCACGGGTCGAATAAAAACCTCAGAAAGCAGAATAGTATGAAATACACCAAAGAAAACCTGATCATCCACCCCAACACTTCCTCCGACCCCGATCTAATCATCGAGGTCACACCGCAAACTGCCGGATGGCAGAACATCCATTTTCAGTCTCGCCGGCTAGCCAAAGGCGGGCGCCATTTCTTCGCCCCGGCTGCCTGCGAGAGCGCCCTGGTGGTGCTTTCGGGAAGCCTCAGCGTGGAGTCCAATCGCGGCAATTTTGCAAACGTTGGCAAACGCCAGAGCGTATTTAGCGGCTTACCGGAGGCGTTATATCTGCCGCGGGACAGCGAGGCAACCATCTTCGCTGAGAGCGACTGCGAATACACCCTGGCTTGGACGCCCGTCACACGGGAGTACCCCATCCGGCGCATCAACCAGCGTGATATCAGCACCGAGATTCGCGGCGGAGACAATGTCACCCGCCAGATCAACGACATCATTCCACCAGGTTTCCCCTGCGAACGCCTGGTGGTGGTCGAGGTCTACACCCCCGGCGGCAACTGGTCGAGCTATCCGCCCCACAAGCATGATGGGCGCCGCCTGGATGAAAAGGATAACCTGGTCGAAGCCGACCTGGAGGAAATTTACTACTACAAGCTGAATCACCCCGATGGGTTCGCCCTGCAGCGCCTTTACACTGACGAAACCTCGCCCCTGCAGCAGAAGGGCAACCCCCTCGATGAAGTTTTGCTGCTACAAGACAACGACCTGGTGCTGGTGCCGGGGGGTTACCACCCCGTCGCCAGCGCCCCCGGCTACATCACCTACTATCTGAACGTGCTCGCCGGCAGCGACCAGGCGCTCACTGCCTACGATGACCCGCGCTACAGTTGGGTGAAGCAATCCTATCACAGGCTGGACGAACGTATTCCCATCTATCCAGTTAATCAGGGGATCAAAAAATGAAAACGATTCGATTAACCACCGCCCAGGCGCTCATCTGCTACCTCAAGAATCAATCAGTGCAGCGCGACGGAAAGCAAAATCCGTTCTTTGCCGGGGTGTGGGGCATTTTTGGGCACGGCAACGTGGCAGGGATTGGTCAGGCATTGCAACAGTCGCCCGATTTTCGCTTTTATCCTGCCCGCAATGAACAGGCAATGGTACACCTGGCGACTGCCTTCGCAAAAATGAGCAACCGTTTGCGCACCTTTGCCTGCACCAGTTCAATTGGACCCGGTGCAGCCAACATGATCACCGCCGCTGCCACCGCCACCATCAATCGTTTACCGGTGCTACTGCTGCCGGGGGATATCTTCGCCCGCCGCAACGTGGCACCGGTACTGCAACAACTTGAAACTGGCTACACGCAGGATATCTCGGTCAATGACTGCTTCAAACCCGTTTCACGCTACTGGGATCGCATCAACCGCCCCGAACAAATCCTCACCGCCTTGCCCGAAGTAATGCGGGTGTTGACCTCTCCCGCCGAAACCGGCGCGGTGACCCTGGCGCTGCCGCAGGACGTCCAGGCGGAAGCTTTCGACTTTCCACTCGATTTTCTCCAACCGCACACCTGGTACATCCCGCGCCAGCCCGCCGACCGCACCCGCTTGCAGCATTCTATCGACCACATCTGCGCCAGTAAAAAACCTCTGATCATCGCCGGCGGCGGCGTGCACTACAGCGAAGCCAACCAAAGTCTGGCGCGCTTCGCCGCCCAAAGCGGCATCCCGGTCGCCGAAACCCAAGCCGGCAAAGGCGCCCTGCCCTATGACCACCCCCAGTCGGTTGGGGCGGTGGGCGCCACCGGTAACGCCATTGCCAATCGCCTGGCAGCCGAAGCCGATCTGATCATTGGCATTGGCACGCGCTACTCAGATTTCACTACCGCTTCGAAGACCGCCTTCAAGAATCCGGAGGTGCGCTTCATCAACCTGAATGTGACCGAGTTCGACGCTTACAAACATTCGGCGTTGCCACTGGTCGCCGATGCCCGCCTGGTACTCGAAGCGTGGATCGAGGCACTGACAGATTATCATGTGTCACCGGCTTACGCCGAACAGATTGCCCGCGGTCGCCAGCAGTGGGACAAAGAAGTCGAACACCTTTACCACCTGGGCACAACCAGAAAACCCGCCCAATCCGAAATCATCGGCGCGTTGAACGCCTTTCTGCGCCCACAGGACGTGATCGTCAACGCCGCCGGCAGCGCCCCAGGCGATCTGCACAAATTGTGGCGCGCCCGGGATTGGAAGGGTTATCACCTCGAGTACGGTTTCTCCTGCATGGGATACGAAATACCCGGCGCGCTGGGGGTTAAGATGGCAGCGCCGGAACGCGAGGTCTACGCTCTGGTCGGCGACGGCACCTACCTGATGATGCCGTCTGAAATCGTGACAGCCATTCAGGAAGACTACAAGATCACCGTCATCCTGGTCGAAAACCACGGATACGCCAGCATCGGCGCTCTGAGCGATTCGCTCGGCAGCGGTGGCTTTGGCACCGTCTATCGCCGGCGCCAAAGCGACTCCGGCGAACTGACGGGCGACTACCTGACGCTGGATTTCGCCGCCAACGCCCGCAGTCTGGGCGCTCAAGCCATCGATACTGCCACGCTGGATGAATTCAAGCAAGCGCTCGAAACTGCCCGCGCCAACGACTGTACCACCGTGATCGTGGTGCACACCGACCGGGAAATTCGCGTCCCCGGCTACGACTCATGGTGGGACGTTCCCATCGCCGCAGTTTCAGAAATGCCATCGGTGCAAAAAGCACGCAAAGAATACGAAAAACAGCTTGAAGATGAACGTTTATTTTTCCAACCACCAGCAACGAACCTAAACCACTGACAAAGGTGAAACATGAAAACTATTCAGCTAGGCAACGCCCCGTGTTCGTGGGGCACACTCGAATTTGAAGGACTGGAAGGGGAACGCATCGCTTATCGACAGATGTTGGATGAACTGGTCGAAACCGGCTACACCGGCACCGAGCTGGGGGACTGGGGATTCATGCCGACCGATCCATCCGAATTGCAACGGGAACTGGAAAGTCGCGGCGTGACCCTGTTGAGCGCATTCGTACCAGTGCGGCTCAAGCTGCCCCTCAACGCCACTGGCGGCGTAAGTAACGCTGTCAAAGTCGCCCGCCTGCTGGCAGAGGCTTCCCCGCGCCACCAACCCTATATCATCCTGGCAGACGACAACGGCAGCGAACCGCTGCGCACTGCCAATGCCGGCAGGGCGACGCCCGAAATGGGATTGACCGCCGAGGAATGGAATATCTTTGCCCGCAACGCCGAGGAGGTCTCGCGAGCCGTGCTGGGCGAGACCGGATTGCATACCCTGTTTCACCACCACTGCGCCGGCTATGTCGAAACCCCACAGGAAATCGACCGCTTGCTGGAAAAAACCGACCCCACCCTGATCAACCTGGTTTTCGATGCCGGGCATTACGTGTTTGGCAGCGGCAGCAATCAGGCTGGCGGCGAGATTGCCGCTGCCCTCGACCGCTACGGCGGTCGCATCGCCTACGTCCATTTCAAGGATTGCCACCCTATCGTCGCCGATCAATCCCGCCAACAGGGGTGGGACTACTTCCAGACTGTGCGCCAGGGCGTTTTCTGCGAGCTGGGAAAGGGCTGCGTGGACTTCGACGCCATCCTTGCCTGGCTGAACAAGAACAATTATCGCGGCTGGATCACGGTCGAACAGGACGTGTTGCCGGGAATGGGCAGTCCCAAAGACAGCGCCAGACGGAACCGTCAATTTCTTCAATCCATCGGCTTATAAGGGAGGCAAAGCATATGGCAGACCAAAACATTAACGTTGCCATCATTGGTGCCAGGCGCATCGGATTGGTGCACGCCGAGAATCTGGCGTTCCGCATACCCGCCGCCAATCCGCTGTCAATTGCCGATATCGATGAAAATGCCGCCCGCAACGTGGCGCGCAGATGCCGCATCCCCAAAGCGGTCAGAGATTACCATGACCTGCTTTCCGATCCCGCTATTCACGCCGTGATCATCTGTTCGTCAACCGACACCCATGCTAACATCATCTGTGAGGCAGCCGCCGCCGGCAAGCACATCTTTTGCGAGAAACCCATCGATCACAGTCTCGCCAAAATCGACCGAGCGCTGGCTGCCGTGGATCAAGCCGGGGTAAAGCTGCAAATCGGGTTCAACCGGCGCTTCGATCCAAATTTTGCGCGGGTGCACCGGGCGATCAGCCAAGGTGAGATCGGCGAGCCGCACCGCCTGCACATCATCAGCCGCGATCCAGAACCCCCCCCTGTTCACTATGTCAAGGTATCGGGCGGCATCTTCCTGGATATGACCATCCATGATTTCGACATGGCGCGCTTCCTGATCGGCAACGAGGTCGACGAGATCTATGCCAGCGGGGGGGTGCGCATCGACCCCGAAATCGCTGCCGCCGGCGATCTGGATACGGCTCTGGTTGTGTTAAAATTCAAAAACGGTGTCATCGGCAGTATTGACAACAGTCGCAAAGCAGTTTATGGATATGATCAGCGGGTCGAAGTGTTCGGCAGCGCCGGCGCCATCGAAACCGGCAACAATTTCCCCAACGCTGCCATCATCAGTTCAAAGAATGCAGTTTGCCGCGACCTGCCGCTCAACTTCTTCATGGAGCGCTACACCGAAAGTTTCGTGGTCGAAATGCAAGCCTTTGTGGACGCAATTGGCAACGATACCGCCACAGCAGTCAACGGTATGGACGGGCGCTTTCCAGTGGTGATGGCGTTGGCAGCGCGCAAATCGTACGATGAAAATCGCCCGGTAAAACTTTCAGAAATTGAGGGTTGAGCGGACATTAATTACATTTAGTGATAGGAGAGTTCATGACGGATGATCTGAAAGAAATAGTGGAAAACGCGCGCAAAGCGCAAGAAGCGATTGAGTTCTGGAGTCAGGAACAGGTGGACGAGATGGTGGCGTCCGTCGGCTGGGAGATTTACAAGAGAGAAAACGCCGAAGCCTGCGCTCGCTCGGCGGTCGATGAGACCGGCATGGGTGTTTATGAAGACAAAGTGCTCAAACACCAGAAGAAAACGCTGGGAACGCTGCGCGATCTACACGGACTCAAGACCGCCGGTGTAATCGAGGAAGACCCTCGCAAAGGATTGATCAAGATCGCCAAACCGGCGGGCGTGATCGGCGCCCTGACACCGGTAACCAACGCCTCGTCGACCATCGCCGTCAACGGCGTCACCATATTGAAAACCCGCAACGCCGTCATCTTTGCACCGCATCCCGCCGCCAAACGCACCTGTGAACTGACTTGCAACTTCATGCGCAAGGGGTTAGAGCGAATCGGCGCACCGCAAAACTTGGTGCAAAACCTCAAAGAACCGAGCGTCGAATTGACCCAAGCGTTGATGAAAGAAGTGGATTTGATCGTGGCTACCGGCGGTTCGGGTATGGTCAAGGTAGCGTACTCCAGCGGGACGCCCGCTTACGGGGTGGGCGCCGGCAATGCCGTTACCGTAGTGGACGAAACCGCCGATCTGGCGGACGCCGCGAAAAAGATCTTCCTCAGCAAGACCTTCGATAACGCCACCTCGTGTTCGAGTGAAAACTCCGCCGTCATCCAGGAATCGATCTTCGATGCTTTGATCGAACACTTCCGCTCCCACGGCGGTTATCTTTGCTCCACCGAGGAACGCCGTCAGCTCAAGGAAACAATGTGGCCCGACGGTGTACACCTCAACCGCAAGGCGGTGGCGCAAAGTGCTCGCACGATCGCTTCGATGGCGGGCATCCAGGTACCCCATAACACCACTTTTTTGATGGTGATGGGTGAGAAAGTCGGTGCCGAGGATCCTTTCTCGGGTGAGAAGATGTCGCCGGTACTAACATTGTGGAAATACCGGGAATTCTCGGAGGCGGTCACCGCTGTACAGCAGATCACCAGCTACGTCGGACGGGGTCACTCCTGCGGCATTCACTCGACCAGCGAAGATCACATCATGGAACTGGCGATGAAAGCGCGCGTCAGCCGGATGATGGTGCGCCAGCCCCAGTGTTACGCCAACAGCGGCAACTACGACAACGGCATGCCCTTCTCCCTCACGCTGGGTTGCGGCACCTGGGGCGGCAATATCACCAGCGAAAACATCACCTGGAAGCATCTGATCAACACCACCTGGGTTTCCAAGCCCATCGATCCGGTCGTGCCCGATGAGGAAACTATCTTTGGCGCTCACTGGAAGAAGCACGGGAAATAACTCGCTGGCTTTAAAACTGTAACCGGGGCATCGATCCCGGTTACAGTCGTTGCAACACCAGACTGCCCGCATACGAATAAGGGCACGCTCTCTCAGGGGGAATGATTGACGATCGAGATGCACTCCGGCACGGGGCAAATCTGGGCGCACAAGCCACACCCCACACAGGCATCCGCGTCCACCACCGGCTGGCGGTCGGATTCAAACCCGATCGCAACGTGTCCGCCGTCACGGCAGGCAACATAGCACAAACCACAACCGATGCACACATCCCGCTTGACTGCCGAAATGACCTTGACCCCATGCGGCAGTTCGTCGTGCTCCTTGAGGTACGGCAGCGACAAACCAATTAAATCGGCAAGGGAAACAAAGCGATTGCGTTCCATCCAGCGCGACAACCCGTCGCTCAGATCATCGACGATGGCAAAGCCGTACTGCATCACTGCTGTACAAACCTGTAGCGTGGTCGCACCCAGCAGCAGATAATCCAGCGCGTCCCGCCAGTCATAAATTCCGCCCACGCCTGAGATGGGGATACGCACTGCTCCGGCAATGTCCGCCACACAGCGCAAACCAATGGGTTTGATAGCTCTGCCGGTAAAACCGCCGCGAGAACCATACCCTTGAACGCTGGGGAGCGGCGACAGGCTGACCGGATTGACACCCAGAATCGCTTCGGGGGAATCAATGGCACAGATGCCCGCCCCGCCGGCGCGTTCGATGGCGCGGGCAATGGCGGCGATGTCGGTCACATTGGGACCAATTTTGACGTAGATGGGAATCTGCCGCGCCACTTCCACCGCCCAGCCGGTGACGATTTCGGTCAGGCGGGCATCCTGGCTGATCATCCAGCCATCCGCTTTGTCGACACCTTCCAGCGTAGCGCCCTGCGGGCAGGAGATGCTGGCTTCAACCAGATCGGCGCCGGCTTCCTCTGAAAGCCGCACCAGCTCGTGCCAGTCATCGCGGCTGTTGCCCATCACACTCATGATGACGCGCTGATCAGGAAAGCGCTGTTTGAGCCAGGCAATATCCGGCAGGATCTCATGGATGTGCCTTTCGGACAGCAAATCAATATTGAGCATCCCCAGCATGTCCTTGCCGGGTTCAAGCCCTTCCATGATCGGGTAAACGATGCTGACCTCTTCACTTTCGAGCGAAGTGGTCTTGATGACCGCCCCCGCCCAGCCTGCCTCGAATCCGCGCGCGATCATATCGCGCGAATCGGTCGACGGCGCAGCCGCCAGGATGAATGGGTTCAAAAACCGCACACCACAGAAATCTACCCCCAGGTTGTTCGCGCTCATGCTTTCTCCTCCTTCAACCAGCGGTCGATCGCCCTGCCCGCTGCCATGCCCCGGCTCATGCAGTAGACGATGGTTTGCCCGCCGCTGGCGCATTCGCCGGCGCTGAATACCCCGGGCAGCGCAGTGCGGAAGGTGACCTCGTCGGATTTGATCACCCCCTGTCCAATCTCTGCCAGTCCGGCAGGTTGGGCAAATTCCTGTTCCAATTTTTGACCCAGCGCAAACACGACAGCATCGCACGGCAGCAGGTAGGATTGCGCCTCGGGGTCGTTTTCGACCCAGCGCCTCCCGCCGCGCTGTGCGGTGGTGAAACGCATCGGCACCACCGTCACCGCCCTGACCCTGCCATCCCGGTCGTGGATGTGTTCAACCGTACTCAACCAACGAAACTCCACCCCCAGCGATACCGCTTCAAGATATTCGGTTTTCCAGCCAGGCATCTCTGCCATCGAACGTCGGTAGCACACGATCACCCGCTCCGCGCCCAACCGCTTGGCGGTGACGGCAGCATCCAACGCCACGTTGCCACCGCCGATGACAACCACACGGTCGCCCAAATGCGGCGGATCAGTTTGGTTGCCAGCATAGCGGCGCGCTTGTTCCAGGTAATCTAACACTGCCACCACACCCTGCAATTGCATACCGGGGACATCGAGCGTCTCTGCGGCGCTTAAACCGATCCCTACAAAGACCGCATCG
This sequence comes from Anaerolineaceae bacterium, assembly GCA_037445245.1. Taxonomy (GTDB): domain Bacteria; phylum Chloroflexota; class Anaerolineae; order Anaerolineales; family Anaerolineaceae; genus JBBIKU01. The sequence goes on along the minus strand of JBBIKU010000057.1, from coordinate 4,744 downwards.
TATTCATCCTGAAGTTGTGCCAGTCGCTGCGGCTCAATATCTTGTCCGAGGTGAAATTGGATGCCCGATTTTTGCAGGCGCGACAGATCCCAAGCGACTACTTCCTCCGGCAGGCGATGTGATGGGATCACGCGGGCGATCAGTCCGCCCGGCGAGTCTTTTCGGTCAAATACATCGACTGCATAGCCAAGGCGACGCACTGCGACGGCACAGCCGATCCCAGCCGGACCCGCGCCGACGACGGCTATCCGACCCGGACTGGGGCTGGTTGCACCCGCCTCGAAACGGGAATACTGCCCGGCTACGTGCGCTTGTAGGGCGCCGATTCGCACCGAATTCTGTCCAGTAGCGCGCAGCACACAGGCACCTTCACACAAATCCATCGTCGGACAGGCAAGCCCGCAGGTTGCCGCCAGTGGGCAGGCGTCATAAAGCGCCTCGCCTGCTCCTGCCAAGTTGCCCTCACGAAAGCGGCGGATGAAGAGCGGCACCGCTACCCCCGCCGGACAAGCCTGCACACAGGGCGCGTCATGGCATCCCAAGCAACGCCGGGCTTCCAGGAGCGCCTGGCTACGATTGATAAGTTCGGTCGTCCTCATAAAATCATATTCCCTCTTACCGTTCAGTTGTCAATTGGGACGGCTTGACTTTGAAGATAACGCTGAATCAGTTCACCGCCAGGGGTTTCAACCGCCAGTTTGCCCTCATCCACTACAACATTGCCGCGCAGAATTGTCGTCAAGGGCAACCCCGCCACCGTTCGTCCTTCATACGGAGTGCAATCGGTCTGGCTGTGCAAGTCGAACGCCCGCAGCGTTGTCCGGCGTTGGGGATCAAAGATGACCAGATCGGCGTCGCTGCCCACGGCGATGCTGCCTTTTCGAGGGTACAGCCCAAACGCCCGCGCCGGAGCGCTCGCCCAAACCTCCACGAATTTCTCCAGCGTCAGGCGACCCGTGAGTACGCCCTCGCTGAAGATCAGCGGCAGGCGGGTTTCCACGCCGCCCAAACCACCGGGAGTTTGCGAAAAATCATCCAGGCTGGCTTCGTTCTGGGCTTTGGTGAAAGGGCAGTGATCGGTCCCCAGCACGGTCAAGCTGCCATCCGCCAGCCGTCGCCACAGCGCTTCTTGATCCGCCTGGCTCTTGATCGAAGGCGCACACACCAGGTAAGCTGCCATTTTCGGATCCTGGGTGTAATCCAGATCGGTAAAGAGCAGGTATTGTGGACAGGTTTCCCCCGTCACCGGCAGTCCCTGCCGGCGCGCCTGCCCGATCATCTCAGCCCCGCCGCCGGTGCTGACATGGTGAATATGCAATCGAGTACCCATGCGCTGTTCGTATGCCAGTAAACGCTGAATGGATTCGAGTTCGCACAACGCTGGTCTAGATTGAGGGTAGTAGGACAGGGCGCGCTTGCCTTCCTCCAGTAATTCGTGCGTCAGATAATCCGCCAGGATACCATTTTCGGCGTGAACAGACATCATCCCACCCGCATCACCAATGACTTTCATCACCCGTAAAACATCTTCATCCGCCACCCGAAAGCCTTCGTAAGCCATGAATACCTTGAAGCTGGGAAAACCCTCCTTCACCAGCCCTTCTACCTCTTTGAGTTTCGCATCAATATCGCCGCGGAGATTGAGATGAGCACTGTAGTCCACCCAGGCATTGAAACGGGCTTCCTCCAGCTTTCGCTGCAACGCCGTCTGCAGGCTCTCCTCTTCATCGGGAATGACGAAATCAATCACGCTGGTGACGCCGCCAAACGCCGCTGCCAGCGTACCACTGTTGAAATCATCGCTCGAGATGTGGCTACCCTTAGGCCAAGGCAAATGAACGTGAACATCGACGCCTCCCGGCAGCACCAGACGACCGGCAGCCTCGATCACCGTCCGGGCAGATTTTGCCACCCCACTTCCGATGGCGACAATCTTGCCTTCATCGACCAGCAAATCGGTGACAACCACATCGCTGCCGATTACACATTTCCCGCCCTTAATCAATAACTGGCTCATCCTGCCCTCCATCCATTATCAAATATTGCCAGAATACGGCTGGGCAGGCAGCTCCCAATTACCCGCTGTCCGCCCAGGTTTCATCACTCTTAAGGTACCATTAGCGGTCGGTAGACAACCGTTGTACAAAAGAGTATCACGCCATTACATCACCAGGCTCATCACCGCTTTTTGAACGTGCAGACGGTTTTCCGCCTGGTCGTAAGCAGCAGATACCCAGCCGGGACCCTCGGTCTTGTCCAGCACATCGTTTGTAACCTCGAAACCACGGTCGGCAGGCAGGCAGTGCAGATAAATGGCGTTCTTATCCGCCAGTTCCATAATTTCTTTCGTACAAATCCAGTCCTTGTGGCGGTCGAACATCTCTTGCGTCTTCTTGGGGTCATCCTCGCCTACCGGCGGTTTGAAGATCGGGGTGGCGCACCAGGCTTTGGGGTAGACCACATGAGCACCTTCCACGGCACCTTTGAAATCATCGGTAACCTGGAATGATCCATCCGCGGCGGCAGCGTAGCGTTCGCACTGCTCAATGATCTTGGGATCGAGCTCCATGCCCTTCGGATGCGCCAGAGTCACTTCCATCCCGAGCATGGTGGCGTATAGAATAGCCGATTGCGGCACGGCGCGCGGTTTATGCACACTGGGCGAATATGCCCAGGACATAGTGAACTTTACGCCCTTGAAGCCGCCAAATTTTTCCTTGGTGGTCAGCACGTCCGCCAGACCCTGGAAGGGATGGTAAACATCGTCTTCCATGTTGAGCACCGGAATATCTGCCCAGCGGGCGAACTCGCGCAGTAGGGCGTGCGCCCCGCCGTACTCCCAATCGACCGGGTCACCGTAGCAGCGAATGGCGATGCCGTCACCCATGCGTTCCAGCACGCGAGCGACATCGGAAACGCGTTCGGTGCTGTAAGCCACTTCCTTGCCCTCCAACGCCGGCGTGTAGATCTTACCGGGGTCCAAGAAATGGGCGTGTCCGCCAAGCTGGGTCATTCCGGCTTCGAACGAGTTGCGGGTACGCAGCGACTGGTTGTAGAAGATCATAAATAGTGTTTTGGACCGCAAAATATCGTCATGATAAACACCCTTGGCGCGATCGCGTTTCAGATCTTCAGCAACGTTTAGAATGGTCTCGATTTCCTCGCGGGTGAAATCGGTCTCAGCCAGGAAATCCTTTCCCCTCAGTGTGGTGGTTTTCATGGGTTATTCCTCCTTATAAATATATGGTTAAGTTTGAACGCTGGATTTGCGGCGTTTTAACCGAAAAGTAAACCGGTCTGGCACAAACGTATTTTCTGAAAAACCTACCACTGTTTTGTTGCCGTCCTGCAGGGTCTCCATCAACAACACCAACGCCTTTCCCGGCGGCACCCCAAGCTGAAAGCAAAGATCACCGGCGGCATTGATAGCGGTGATCTCGGTGATCGCGTCTTCAATTTGCAGTGTCGGAAACTGGTTGAGCAGATCCAACACCGAACCGGTGAAGGATTCACTCACCTGTTCGGGCGACAACCACCGCTCCGGCACGTAATCGACGTGATAAGAAGCGGGCTGGCTGTCAACGACGATCGTCCGTTGAACCCGCGTCAAGGTGCTGCCCGGTGCAATTTGCAGCCTGCCCGCCAGAGCGGGGTCAGCCTCGACGCGATCCACCGAGAGGTTGGTCACCTGGGTCGCCACACTGTGCCGTTTGGCGACCGTCAGGACGCTCTCAAGCTGGTCGAGGGTGCTTTCCAGGTGATGAGTGTGGCTGAGGAAGGTGCCCACACCGGGGTTGCGCACCAGCAAGCCGCGCTCGACCAGCGCCGTCATGGCAGTGCGCACCGAAGCCCGGCTGACGCCAAATTCGGTGCACAGTTCCGATTCAGACGGGAATCGCTCGCCGGCACTGTATTCCCCCCGCTGAATGCGCTCGAGCAGCACATTGCGAATTTGTTCGGACACCGGGTGAGTGCGTTGAATTTCCATTCGCTTACTTGTCAGACATGTCAGACGAGTTGATCATTTCGATTGTAGACTTTTTGCCCCCACGCAACCTAGTGAAAATTGTCACCCCCAAAACAGGATATTCTTCCTGATCGCCTTTTCGTTTCTAACCAAGAAGACATCCCTCGGGTATGATCATAGCATCGAGACAAGGAGAACCTCATGGATAAAACAATCGATATAAAACGAATCGGAATCTTCCTGGCGCTCGCTTTTGGCATCGCCTGGATCGCCGCCCTAGCAATTTACCTGACTGGCGGTTTGCGCGACAGCCCGCAGATCATCCCCGGCAGCGGAATCACCCTGGCGTTCATTCTGCTGGCGGTCGTCTACATGGGTGCGCCCACCATCGCGCACATCCTTACCCGTTTGATCACCCGTGAAGGCTGGCGCAACACCACTTTGCGTCCCAATTTCAGGCGCGGCTGGCACTACTGGGTGCTGGCGTGGGTTTCGCCGGCGATATTGACCATCCTCGGCGCGGCGTTCTTCTTTGCCCTCATGCCGCAATACTTCGACCCGGAATTGAGTCGGCTGAAAGAGATGCTTCCCACCATAGAAGGACAGCCAATGATGAACCCCTGGTTACTGGTCGCCGTGCAGACTCTCCTGGGCATCTTGATTGCGCCGCTTGTCAACGGATTGTTCACGTTCGGTGAAGAGTTCGGCTGGCGCGGTTATTTGCAGCCGCATCTCATGCCCCTGGGCGGGCGTAAAACCATGCTGATCATGGGCATC
>JBBIKU010000056.1:0-14189 GCA_037445245.1 Anaerolineaceae bacterium | reverse complement strand
TCGCATTCATCAAATACTGGGGCAACCGCGACGAGGAATTGCGCCTGCCGCAAAACGGCTCGATCTCGATGAACCTCGCTGGTCTCTTCACCCGCACCCAGGTCAGCTTCGACCCGGCGCTGGCAGCGGATGAATTGATCCTCAACCGCCAACCTGCCGCCGGTGCAGCCCTGGAACGGGTGCGGCGTTTTCTGGATCAGGTTCGTTTACTGGCGGGCAAACAGGCGTACTGCAGGGTGGTCAGCGAGAACAATTTCCCCACCGGCGCCGGAATCGCCTCCTCGGCGGCAGCCTTTGCCGCCCTCAGCCTGGCTGCCACGTACGCCCTTGGACTGCAATTGAGCCAGGCAGAACTGTCGCGGTTGGCGCGGCGTGGCTCGGGCTCCGCCTGCCGATCGCTGCCGGGCGGCTTCGTCGAGTGGCAGAAAGGCAACGATGACCGCACCTCTTACGCCGTCTCGATCGCGCCCCCTGATCACTGGGAGCTGGTCGACTGCATCGCCATCGTCCACAGCGAGCACAAGCCGGTCGGCTCAACCGAAGGGCACAAGCTGGCGGACAGCAGCCCGTTGCAGGTAGCCCGCTTAGCCGACGCCCCCCGCCGCCTGGCGATGTGCCGCCGCGCCATCCTGGAGCGCGATTTCGAAGCCCTCGCCACCGTGGTTGAACTCGACAGCACCCTGATGCACGCGGTGATGATGACCTCCAACCCTCCCCTCTTCTACTGGCAACCAGCCTCCCTGCACTTGATGAAGCTCGTGCCCCAGTGGCGAAAATCTGGTCTTCCGGTGTGCTACACGCTCGATGCCGGCGCCAACGTTCACATCTTGTGCACCGCCGACTACCAGACGCAGGTGAGGGAACTACTCGAGCAGCAGCCCGGTGTCACAGGGGTGCTCAGCGCCGGCGTGGGTGGGGCGGCGATGGTGGTCGATCCCGCCCCCGCCTGATCACCGCCTCCTGCCAAGCTTGCCGTGGCATTTCCAGCCGGTCACAAAAGAGGATATAATAACCCCACCCGGCGTTGAAAGATGGCGGTCGCGATGAGCGGGCGCGCCGAATGTGGCATAGATCAATTTGTGCCACCAGCGCCGAAAGGATAAAAAATCGGAGTTGCCCGTACTGCAACCGATGAGAGTCACCAGCTTTCCGCTCCCGGCACCAAAGATGCTGGCAATCAATTTCGGCGGGACAAAATTTGCGGGCAATGCCAGAAAGATAAACTTACGGGTATGACCGGTTTGATTTCACCAGTGATCGAATTCATCCTGTTGTTCGGTCTCATGATCTTCATGCATGAGATGGGACATTTCATATTGGCGCGTCTCTTCCGCATCGAAGTGGAAGAGTTCGGTATCGGTTTTCCTCCCCGCCTGGTGCGGCTGTTCAAATGGGGCGGCACTGAGTTCACCCTTAATTGGATTCCCTTCGGCGGTTTCGTCCGCCCCAAAGGAGAGAACGATCCCAGCGTCCCCGCTGGGCTGGCTGCTGCCAAACCTTGGGTGCGCGTCGGCGTGCTCTCCGGCGGTTCGGCGATGAACCTGCTCTTTGGTGTGATCCTGTTCAGCTTCGTCTTCTTGCGCACCGGCGCCCCCGACCCCACCACCGTGCTGGTGATCGACGTCAACCAGAATTCACCGGCGGCGTCTGCCGGGCTGCTGCCGGGCGACGTGATCATCGAGATCAACGACCAGGCGATGACCAGCACGCAACAACTGGCAGCCACTGTCCAGCAGCACCTGGGCGAAGAAATTAAGATCACCTACCGCCGCGAGGAGGCAGTCGTTGAGACTTATGCCGTGCCCCGCATTCAGCCGCCCGAAGGGGAGGGCGCCCTCGGGATTACCATGACCAACCCGATCGTGCCGATCACCTGGGCTGAATCGGTGCCACTGGCTTTCACAATGACCTATTATCAGGGGCGCGCCCTGATCATGCTGCCGGTGCAATTGCTACGCGGCAACGTCTCAGCCGAGCAGGTGCGCCTGGTCGGTCCCAAAGGGATGTACGATATTTATCAGCAGGCACGCCAACGAGACCAAGAGATCAGCGAGACGGTAGCGACCGAAGAAACGCCGGCAGCGGTCAACACCCTCTTTTTGATGGCAACCATCTCGATTGCGCTAGGAATGACCAACCTGTTGCCCATCCCGGCGCTGGATGGCGGGCGCTTAATGTTCGTCTGCGCCGAAATGATCCTGCGTCGCCGGGTGCCGCAAAAATACGAAAACCTGGTACACCTGATCGGCTTTGCCATGCTGCTGGGATTGATGGCTTACATCACCACCCAAGACATCATCAATCCAATCACCCTGCCGTAAATACGAGCGGTCAGCCATGACAGATTATTCAAATTCCATTTCTTTCAAACATGTGATCGCTGCACTGCTGGACGGAAATACCCCCTTCCCGCCCACCTATCTGCACCGCTTTTCGGATCTCGAGCCTTCGGATCTGGAGTCGCTCCGCTCCATCTGGCAGCAGATCAACCCTGCCCGTCGTATCAACCTGCTCGAAAGCCTGGAAGAACTGGCTGAAGCAGATACACTGGTGTGTTTCGACGATCTTAGCCGCATGGCGCTGACCGACAGCGAACCCGATGCCCGCGCGGCGGCAATCCGTCTGCTTTGGGAATGCGAAGACCCACGCCTCGCTGATCAGTACATGAACATGCTGGAAAGTGACAACAACCCAATCGTGCAGGCTTCGGCAGCCAATGCGCTGGGGCTGTACATTTATCTCGGCGAGATCGACGAAGTATCCAAATCCCTTCAAAAAAAGGTCGAAGACAGCCTGCTGCGTGTTTTAGCGGGCAACTATCCGACACTGGTGCGCCGCCGGGCGCTCGAGTCGCTCGGCTTTTCGAGCCGCAAGGAAGTGCCGCGCCTGATCCGAGAGGCTTATGAGCGCCATGAGAAAGAATGGACCGCCAGCGCCCTGTTCGCCATGGGTCGCACCATCGATACCCGGTGGGAAAAACCGATCCTGGCAAATCTCAACAACCCGCTTTCAGAAATCCAGGTCGAAGCGATCCGGGCTGCGGGACAGCTTGAGCTGGCTTCAGCCCGTCAGCCGTTGCTGGACCTGCTCGACAACATTGAGGAGTTGGACGAAGAAGTGCAAACGGCGGTAATCTGGTCGCTCTCACAAATCGGCGGGGACTCGGTAAGGCAATCGCTCGAAAACCTCATGGATGAGATTGATGACGAAGATTCAATCGACTTTCTTGAAGACGCCCTCGACAACCTCGAATTCACCGACGGTTTTCCTCATTTCGACCTCTTCACGCTCAATCTAGAAGACGGGCAAGACCTGGATACCTTCATCGACCTGGATGACAACACCGACGATGAGGACGGCAACAACTTTCCCCTTCAGAAACGCTGAACAAAGCGGCGGGAGGAAACGAGCGGTATGAAGCTCTTGCTGGCAGTTCTGATCGTCGCCAGTCAATTCACCCCCACGGCTGCCTCTCCCCTCGCCGTGGCTGTCAATGATATATTTCAAGACGTCGGCGTCTTCTACCGCTTCGGAGAAGAGGTGGTATTCCAGGCACAGTTCTCTCACCCCATCGGAGTTCAAGAAGCCTATCTTTTCATCCGACCGAGCGGGGAGAACACCCGCCTCGAAACGCTGGAAATCAGCCAAGATGGAAAGGCGCGGCTCGTTTATGACGCCATGCGTTTTCCGTTGCGTCCGTTTGCCCACACCCAATACTGGTTCCGCATCGTGACCACCAGCGGCGAAGAGATCGAAAGTCAACGCTACGCCTTCGATTACGTGGACAATCGCTTCGCGTGGATCACCCTTTCGAACGACCACTATCAAGTCAACTGGTATGAGGGTGACATGTCATTCGGGCAGCAAGTCTTGAGCGCCGCCGAAAACGGCTTGCAATCGGCGCAAACCTACCTGTCGCTGCCACCACCCCAACCGGTAAAAATTTACGTCTACGCTTCTGCCACCGACCTGCGCAAAACATTGCAGCGCAGCCAGGAAACCTGGGTGGCGGGTCACGCCAGCCCCGATCTAGGGGTGATCGTCGTCTCCATCCCGCCCGGCACGGAGCAAAACCTGGAACTGGAACGCCAGATTCCGCACGAGCTGATGCACCTGTTGCAATATCAGTTGGTGAGGGATGGTTACCATAAAATGCCTCTCTGGTTACTGGAAGGCATGGCATCGCTCGCTGAAATCAACCCCAATCCAGATTACAGCCGGGTGTTGGGCAACGCCATTGAAAGCCAGGCTTTGCTGCCGATCCGTTCGCTTTGCCGCGCCATGCCCCGCGAGGCATCGCAGGCATTTCTGGCGTATGCCCAGTCGGCATCGTTCGTGCAATACCTGCACCAGAAATTCGGTAGCGAGGGCATAAAAACCCTGATGTTGTCTTATCAAAGCGGGCTGGGCTGCGAAGAAGGGGCGCAAGCTGTGCTGGGACATTCGCTCACCCAACTAGAGGGACAATGGCAATCCGAAGCGCTCAGGGTCAATCCCGCCGGGTTTGCCCTGCAGCAGATGGCGCCCTATTTGCTCCTGCTGTTGGTGATTCTGATTTCGCCCGCCCTGATGATCGTGTTCACAAAAATCCACAAGTAGGCGTATTCAAAAAGATCATGGAAATCAAACCCAAAGCCCGCTTACACGCCATCATTGAAGGACGCGTACAGGGAGTGGGATTCCGATTTTTTGTGGTCGAAAAAGCCACCCAGCTTGCCCTCACCGGCTGGGTACGCAACACCTACGATGGCAACGTTGAAGTGGTGGCAGAAGGCAGCCAATCCAGTCTGGATGAGCTGTCGCGCTTGCTCAAAAGGGGTCCGGCTATGGCTCATGTAAGCAATGTAAAGGAAAGCCGTGAAACCCCCAGCGGTGAATTCCACCGCTTCACGGTGCTCCCCACCGGTTAAGGCAACTCGCCCGCCATTAAGCGCGCCTTCTGCCACGGTGGCAAGTCGGACTCTTCCGCCAGCAGGGCGCGCATCTCGTAGATCTGGTCGCGCAGCATCGCCGCGCGTTCAAATTCCAGGTTGCGCGCCGCCTCTTTCATCTGTTGTTGCAACTCATCGATCACCCGTTTCAACTCGCGCTGATCCATCCGCCGCGCGCTGCGGTCACTCAGATACCCGGGGCGCGCCTCGCCCACCGCTTGCCCAACGCTCAAACGCGCCGTCAGATCATAAATCTCCTTGATAATGCCCGCCGGTTCTATGCCATGAGCGACGTTGTATGCCTGCTGTTTTACACGCCGACGGTTGGTCTCGTCGATGGCTTTGCGCATCGCCTCGGTGGTCTTATCGGCGTAGAGGATCACCCGCCCCCCCAGGTGGCGCGCCGCCCTGCCGATCGTCTGGATCAACGCCGTCTCCGAACGCAGAAATCCCTCTTTGTCCGCGTCCAGAATTGCAACCAATGAGACTTCCGGCAGGTCCAACCCCTCTCGCAGCAAATTGATGCCGACGATGACATCAAACACCCCCCGGCGCAGGTCGCGCAGAATACCGATCCGCTCGAGTGTGTCGACCTCGGAGTGCAGGTAGTGAACCTTCAGTCCCATTTCGATCAGATAATCTGAGAGATCCTCCGCCATGCGCTTGGTCAGGGTAGTCACCAACACCCGCTCGCCGGCTTCCGCCCTGCGGCGAATTTCGGCGATCAGGTCGTCCACCTGTCCGTGAGTGGGGCGGATTTCAACCTCCGGATCCACCAAACCGGTCGGACGGATGATCTGTTCGACTACCTGGTCGGCGCGTTGGGATTCGTAAGCTCCGGGGGTGGCAGAGGTGTACAGCGTGAACCCCATGTGGCGTTCAAACTCCTCGAAGGTCAGCGGGCGGTTATCCAACGCCGAGGGCAGCCTGAAGCCGTATTCAACCAAGACCTGCTTGCGAGAGCGGTCTCCGTTGAACATACCCCGAATCTGCGGCACGGTCATGTGCGACTCGTCGATCACCAGCAGGTACTCGCTGGGGAGAAAGTCCATCAGCGTCCACGGCGGCGTACCGGCTGGGCGTTGGTCGAGATGACGCGAGTAATTCTCGATCCCGCTGCAGTAGCCCACCTCTCGTAGCATTTCCAAATCATAGCGGCAACGTTGTTCGAGACGCTGCGCTTCGAGAAGTTGATTGTTGGCGCGCAGGAATTTGAGCCGTTCTTCCAGCTCTTCTTCGATATCCTGAATAGCAGTCTTCAAACGCTCTTCTTCAGCGATGTAATGCTTGGCGGGATAGATCTCCAGATACGAAGGCTCCTCAAAGATCTCACCGGTCAACGGGTTGAAAATCATCATGCGCTCAATCTCATCACCAAAAAATGAGATGCGGAAAGCGCGCCGTTCCTCGTAAGCCGGAAACACTTCCAGCACATCCCCGCGCACCCGAAAGACACCCGGTCGCAACTCGAGATCGTTACGCTGATACTGGCTCTCGACCATCTTGCGCAGCAAAGCATTGCGGCGGAAAATGCCGCCTTTTTCCAGCTTTACCACCACGCTGCCATAAGCTTCCGGATCGCCCAACCCATAGATACACGACACCGAAGCCACGATAATCACATCCCGCCGCGAAAGGAGGGCAGTCGTTGCCGCCAGGCGCAAACGGTCGATCTCTTCGTTGATGTCGGTCTCTTTCTCAATGTAAAGGTCGCGCTGCGGGACGTAGGCTTCCGGCTGATAGTAATCATAATACGAGACGAAATACTCAACAGCGTTATTCGGAAAGAACTCTGTGAATTCGGCATAAAGCTGCGCCGCCAGGGTTTTGTTGTGCGCCATCACCAACGCTGGCATCTGCACTTGCGCGATCACATTGGCGATGGTAAAGGTTTTACCGCTGCCGGTAGCGCCCAGAAGAACTTGATGGCGCAGTCCGCCCTTAATCCCTTGCAACAATTGTTCGATCGCCTGCGGCTGGTCGCCGGTTGGCTGATAGGGTGAATGAAGTTGGAATTGCATGGCGGAGTAATCCTTATCCGTGTTCGAATCAAGTTTGTAAATTTGCCGGCGGCAGCCGCAGGGTAAACACGGCGCCACCCTGGGGATGATTTGCAGCCGCCAGGTCGCCGCCGTGCGCCTTTGCCAACTGCCGCGCAATCGCTAGTCCCAACCCACTCCCCCCTAAATCGCGACTACGGGCGTGATCGGCACGGTAGAAGCGCTCAAAGATATGCGGCAGTGACTCGAAAGGAATGCCCTCCCCGCTGTCCCGCACACTCAGCTCAATTCCACCAGCATGATGGTTCAACGTCAGGCGTATTTTACCGCCTTCGGGCGTAAAACGCAGGGCATTGCTCAACAAATTATTCAAAATCTGCACCAGCCGGTCTGCATCTCCCCACACCGGCGGTATCGATGCGGGTGGTTGCGACTGCCAAACCAGCTCGACCCGGCGGTGAGCAGCGCTGGATTGAAAATTCTCAACCGCTTCTGCCACCACCCTGGCGAGATCGACCCAGCGGTATTCCAATTCCAATTCGCCCGAATCGACCAACGCCAGCGTGCGCAAATCATCCACCAACCGCGTGAGGAGCTCGGTTTGTTCCAAAACCGGTTTGATATTTTCGGGGGATATTTCGTAAACGCCGTCCAGCAACGCCTCCAGATGCGCCCGCTGCACCGAGATCGGCGTGCGCAGTTCGTGGGCAATGTCGGCGGTCATTTTGCGCCGGCGTTCTTCAGAGCGGCGCAACGATTCACTCATGGTGTTGAACGAGCGCGCCAGCGAAGCCAGTTCATCATCGCCCTGCACCGGCACCTGCTGGCTTAAATCGCCCTCGGCGATCTTTTGCGCCGCCGCAGTCACCTGACGCACCGGGCGCAGCAAACCCGCCCCAAGGATCAAAGCAATCAGCAAGGCAATCAGGGCTGCGATAACCGCGGCGCGCACCGCCGCCTCGTTGAGAATGTTCACCAGGTTCTCCTCGTCCGCTTGCTGCACGGGCGAGGCAACCCCAACGATCAGTAGATACCCGATGCTGTCGCCGGAGACATCCTGCAGCCGGATACTGCGCTGGTGTTCTTCGGGTGTCAAGGCGCTCACTGAGGGCGAATTGCTGCCATCCCACACCAGTCGTCCTTCCCGGTCATAGAGGCGATAGGTGCGCAGCGCGCCGGTCGAGATGCGACGCATCATTCCCATCCCAGATCCATGCTGGATTTCGTCGATGCGCTCTGCGATCCCCTCCCAACTGCTATGGCGCCGGTAATAATCTTCCAACGCCGCGACCATCCGGTCTGCGCCGAACATTCCACCGCGGTACAGGTAGGTTTGCACTTGCGTGCGCGCTTCCTGCCGAATGATGATCACCATCAACAGGATGCTCACCAGCGACACGAGCATCAAAGATACAATCAACCGTAATCGCAAGTTTACTCTCGCTTTCGAGCCAATAACGATTGGGATTCACTCTTGAGGAAAATAGCGGAATCCTTCACCCCAATCACTGCCCCGCAATCCCACCCGCGGATCGGCGCCAGGCACGCACGGAAATGGTTCATAATAACACGCCGGGTAGCCATCACTGCACCAGATGCGGGTATTATAAAGCTCGCAGGGCTTGGAAGGCAAGCTCATGTAATCGAGGGGTACGATCCAGCGTTGCGGCAAGCTACGCAGATTCGCCGCACGAACCAGCACGCTCCCCTGATACAGAATCAATCCCCCTAACAAAATCCAGCTCAGGGTAGTGGGATGGAAGCGTACCAAACTTTGAGCGAGTCGCAGCGTCAGCACCACCACCGCCAGAAACAGGAAAATCAGGTAGCCGTAACCGAAGCGAATGTCGGGCGCGCTGAAAAACCAGTACACCCCCCCAGATAGAGCACGGTGATCACCGGCAGGTATTTTTGCAGCGACCTCAGTTCGACGAGTGCTGACCGCCAGCGCAAGGTTGTGCTTAGAGCGACGATGAGCGGTGAGAAAGCCGCCATCAAAAACAGGAATTGCCTGTTGAAGGTCAGACGATGATACCATGACGCTGCCCAATCCAAAAAGGGGCGCGCAAGCGTGGCAGCGAAATCGGAGACGGGTTCGCGCGCCCAGGCACGGATACCGTCCATATCCTGCAATATCAGGTGCCCCGGCATCTTCCAGTCCACCCTTAGCAGATCAAGCTGGTATAGCGGATAAATCAGATATCCCGAGAGAACGGCAGTGCGCGCCACCCAGGGAGCGAGGACGGCGCTGGCAGCGAGCACCAGCAGAAAAGCTAGGCGTTTGCCGTCTTTAAGCGCCCACCGCCAGACAACGATCGCAAGCAACAGCAACGGCAGGGCAGACAGCTTGACGGTGATGGCGAACACTGCCAGCGCAAAAAGAAAAAGATCTTTCAACGAAAAGGCAGTTTCGCCCTCTTCGATGACTTTCATCCACTCGATTGCCAGCACCCAGATCAGGAGGGTCACCGGCAGATCGGTGCCAGACGATGAAATTTGTGAGCCAAGCACCGCAAACGAAATCGGCAGCAGCAGCACCGCCAGCGTGTCACTAGGCTCAGCCCGCCGTTGCAGATAGCAATTAACCCTACCTAGCCAACACACGCTGACCAGCAAGAAAAACGCACTGGTAAGTAACCGAAACGATTGAACCTTCAGAAAGGCAAAACTGAAAATCGCCGTGCCAATCAGCCAGTTCGAGTTGTAGGCAAAGCGGCTGTGGAGATTCCCCAAGCCCGGCACGACGCCGTATTGTTCGCTCCAACGGATTGCCTGGGCGTGATAAATGGCGGTATCGGGATTAGCAGGATGCAACGAGGCGCTGGAGAGGATGGTCACCATTACCAGCACCGACAATACCCACAGCGCGCCGCTGAGTGAACGCAGCCGGTTCAGCCCGCCAGCAATAACCCGGCGGTGCTCATTCCAACCCGACAAGCCGATCCACAGTGCACCCACCAGCAGCAGCACCTGCGCCCGCGCCCCCAGCGGCATGAACAGCGACAACGCCGCCGCCAGCGTGACCACGGCGCACAAGCCCAGCAAAGCGGTCGATGTTGGCGATAGTGGATCAGCGGGATTGATGCGCAGCCAGCGCACGGCGAGTCGGGCAACCAGCCACCCATACAGATAACACACCCCCAAAATGTAAGCGTTGATGACCAATGCCGCGATCATTATTGCGCTCCTGAACCCGCCGATAAACCAAACAGGATACGGAACTACGCCGGAACGCGGTCAGTCGACTTATTCTTTGAGCTGCACCGAAATGACCGAATTTCCGTCGGGAGTTTTGGTTTCGCGGACAGCAAAAACGTCGGGATACGCCCGGATCAACAGCGAGAGTTGTTTGTAACCGTAAGTGCGCGAATCAAAACCGGGATCCAACTGGCGCAGGTGATGACCGAGTGTGCCCAGAAACGCCCAGCCATCATCCTGAGCAGCGATATCAAAGGCATTCTTCAATAAAGGTAACGGGTCGGGGGTTGCCGCTTCGGCGGCGTTCTTGCCCGATTTTCGCTTGCCGTTGCCTTTGGCAGCGGTATCTTCAGGGAGCAGGTTCTGGGTATACACAAACACGTCACAGGCGTTGACAAACGCCCGCGGCGTGGTCTTCTTGCCAATACCCATCACAAAAAAACCCTTTTCTCTGATGCGCGTCGCCAGCCGGGTGTAATCGCTGTCGCTCGAAACCAGGCAAAAACCATCCAATCCGCCTGAATACAGAATATCCATGGCATCAATAATCATGGCGCTGTCGGTGGCGTTCTTGCCAATAGTGTAGCGGAACTGCTGAATAGGTTGAATGGCGTACGTTTGTAAGATGTCCTTCCAGCCGCCCATATTGGAAGCTGTCCAATCGCCGTAAATCCGCCGGATGATCACCAAGCCGTATTTGCTGGTCTCCGCCAGCATCTTTTCGATCAGTGAAGGCTGGGCGTTGTCACCGTCAATGAGCATGGCAATCCGGCGGTTGCCGGCAGGCGCAGTTGTCGTAGGCATCATCATAAGTTATTTCCTCATTATTTTTTGAATCGATATCCCACCCCGAAAACAGTCTCAATGCAGTCAGATTCTGGCTGCACCGCCGACAGTTTGGCACGCAAGTTTTTTATGTGAGCATCGATGGTGCGCTCGTAACCGGCAAAGGACGTCCCTTGCGTCGCTTCGAGCAGTTGCAGGCGGGTGAAAACCCTGCCGGGCTGCGCCGCCAGCGTTGCCAGCAGGCTGAACTCGGTTGGGGTTAAATCCAGCGGTTTGCCATCGTAATCAACGCGGTGCGATTCCACATCGATCACAAGTTTGCCCACCGTCACAACCCGCCTGACCGGCGCGGCGCCACCGCAGCGCCGCAGCACGGCGCGCACCCTGGCAACCACCTCGCGCGGTGAAAACGGCTTGGGAATATAATCATCCGCGCCCAGCTCAAGTCCGATCAGGCGATCCGCTTCTTCGACGCGTGCCGTGATCATGATAATCGGCGTATCCAAGCGCTGGCGCATCTGGCGCACGATGTCCAAGCCATCCAGACCGGGCAGGTTCAAGTCCAACAACACCAGGTCGGGTTTTTCGCGTTCCCACAGTTGTATGCCAACATCGCCGCGGCTGGCGGTCGTCACCTGCATGCCCGCCTTTTCGAGATAAGAACGCAAAACGCGACTTAATTCAGTTTCATCTTCAATGATCAAGATGGCTGGCATGAATCGATTATAGCAGAAAGCACCCCCAGCAAGGATTCCCGCCAGCCGTCGCTTTGGGTGTCAATCGGAAGCCAGTAGGCATTTTTTCCGGCGCGCACCTCCGGGCTGACGAAGGGCAGATTGCGCGACATCACGCCTGCGGGCAACGGCGGAAAACGCAAGACGATCTGGTCGCCTTCCAGCAATACCGACGCCAGACCGGCTCGCTCAGCCCTGAGTTTGACCACCAGCTGATAGAGCAGATTTTCGACCGCCAGCGGCGGGGCGCCAAACCGGTCGTGCAATTCCTCGGTAAAAGCTTGCAGTTCGTCCTCGTTTTCGAGATCAGCCAGGCGACGATACAATTGCAGGCGCAAATTCTGGTCGGGAACATAATCGCTCTGAATTCCTACCGCCAGCGGCAGATCGACGTTGACGGGTAACCGTCCGTTTCGACCAACGGGAATACCCGGCGTGCTTTCGTAGATTTCGCCTGCACGGCGCAGCTCTTGCACCGCCTGCCCCAGCAGGCGGGTGTAAAGGTGGAAGCCAACCGTGGCGATATAACCGTGCTGACGCGTACCCAGCATTTCGCCGGCGCCGCGCATTTCCAGGTCACGCATAGCGATCGAATAGCCCGCCCCAAGTTGGGTGTTCTCGGCAATGATCTCCATGCGCTCCATCCCCTCCGGGGTAGGGTAGCGGCGGCGATGGCGGAAGAAGTAAGCGTAGGCACGGTGGGCGCCGCGTCCGACCCTGCCGCGTAGCTGGTAAAGCTGTGCCAGTCCAAAGGTATCGGCGCGATCGACAATCAAGGTGTTGGCGTTGGGAATGTCTAAGCCCGATTCGATGATGGAAGTGGAGAGCAGCACATCGATATCACCGGCAGTGAATTGCTGCATCACGCCCGAAAGTTCCTGTTCGGGCATCTGCCCGTGGGCAATACCCAGGCGCGCCTCCGGAACGAGTTTCCGCAGATGATTTCCCATGGCGGCGATGGTCTGCACCCGATTATGGACGAAGAAAACCTGTCCGCCGCGCTCCAGCTCGCGCAGGACCGCCTGGCGCACCAGCCGGGGCGAGTAGGGTCCGATGTGGGTGACGATTGGCAGGCGTTCTTCCGGGGGGGTGTTGATGGTGGAGATGTCACGCACACCCGTCAATGCCATGTAAAGCGTGCGCGGAATGGGCGTAGCTGTGAGAGTTAACATATCCACTTCTGTTCGCAGACGTTTGAGATACTCCTTGTGGGTTACCCCGAAACGCTGCTCCTCATCCACAATCACCAGTCCCAGATCTTTAAACGCCACATCCGGTTGGACCAGGCGGTGGGTCCCGATCACGATATCAATCGTGCCTTCCGAAAGCCGTTTCAGGATGCGCTCCTGCTCCTTGGGTGAGCGGAAGCGGGACAGCATTTCCACTTCGACCGGATACGCCGCCAGGCGCTGGCGAAAGGTCTCAAAGTGTTGCTGGGCGAGCACCGTGGTCGGCACCAGCATCGCCACCTGTTTGCTGTCCATCACTGCCTTGAAGGCAGCCCGCAACGCCACCTCGGTCTTTCCATATCCGACGTCACCGCAAAGCAAGCGGTCCATCGGGCGCGGTTTTTCCATGTCCCGTTTCACTTCAGCGATGGCGCGCAGTTGGTCCTCGGTTTCCAGGTAGGGGAAACTGGCTTCCAGTTCCTGTTGCCAGGACGAATCAGAGCGGAAGGCTTTGCCTTTCACCAGTTGCCGTTTGGCATAAAGATCGAGCAAATCGCGGGCAACCTGCAAAACCCCCTCGCGCACTCGTTGTTTAGCGCTCGACCATTCTGCCGTCCCCAGACGGGTGGGCGATGGCGGCTCACCACCGGGCCCGATATAACGGCTAACGCGGTCTGCCTGATAAACCGGCACATACAGTTGATCGCCGCCCTCATATTCGAGCAACATGAAATCGCGCTCGCTGCCGTCCAAAAAACGCTTGACCAGCCCGCCATACCTGCCGATGCCGTAATCCACATGGACAACCCAGTCGCCCAGCCTCAGATCGGCATAAACCGATTCGGGCGAGTCGGCAACCGGACGTTGTTTGGGACGTTCCCAACCAAACACTTCGCTGTCGGTCAGCAGGTGCAGCTTCGCCCCATCAGCCGCTGTGAATTGCCACCCCTCGGAGAGCGTGCCCTCTCTGAAGAGGGGTGTATAGGCGGTGGATTCTGGGCGTTCCTGCCAAAGCGCTTTCAAGCGCGTCGCCTGACGCGAGACCACCACAACCGTTTCCCTTTTTTGCAGTGTATCCGCCAGGTGACTGAGCAGCGGTTTCATGCGTCCTCCAAAGCGCGGCTGAAACGAGAACGCCTGCGCCAGGGAAGGGTTTTCGGGGGCGGTTATTCGCCCCAATTCAAACCAGCAGCGCCCCCCCAGGCTGTCCTGCAGTTCCGACCAGGAGAGATACGGAATGGGGAAATCCTGTGGCAGAGTGCCCTCCCGCACACTCTCGTGCCGCAATTGGAGCGCCTGTTCCTCGATTTCATTGGCAGCCATTTGCGCCGCATCGAGGTCGTCCACCACCACCAGTACCTGGCGCGGCAG
>JBBIKU010000055.1:0-14301 GCA_037445245.1 Anaerolineaceae bacterium | reverse complement strand
CGGTCAGGTAATAGAGATCATCGGCGTTGACCAACACCCCGGCTTTAACCAGCCGCCGCCCCAATTCTTGGGCGCATTGACGCAATTTAGGCCAGGCATAGCCGACATAGAAAAGCGACTCTTCGCGATACGGGCCGTATTTTAACGCCAGGTTTAGCAATTTTTTGAAAATCCCCCGGCGGATGGGATCCAAAGTGCGCAAAGTCTTCTCGATCAGAGCCTGGCGTTGTTCGACCAGCGCTCGCGGCTGCACCATGCGGCGGTCGACCGTCTCTTCCACCAGGGCTTGCAGAGACGCCATCACGCTGACCGGGGTATCCGCCAGTACCGGTTCGGCAAAGTCGATGCTGTAGGTCTGGTGACCGTAGTTGGCGAAGTAGCGGCGAATATCCGCCAGCGCCTCTCGCGCAGTCGGTTGGTTCTCGAGAACTTCCAACAATTTCTCCGCCGGGGTCGAGAGCACGGTTCGGCGCAGTCCATCCTGCACCCTGATCTTTTCGGCAGCGGCTTCCAGCAGCGCCTGCGCTTCGAGCGTCTTCGATTCGAAGCCGCGCAAGAACGTGCCGGTTGAAAGCTTTTTACCGCCCATGAACGTTTTCAAGAACCAGGTGAAGATGCTCTCGGTCACCTTGGCGGTGCCAAAAGCCAGCGTCGCCCCGAACCAGTAAACGGCGTCGGCGTGCGCCATCTGGCGAATGAGCCCAAACAAACGGTCATCGGTCAGCCCGGCGGGTTCGAACGCGCCCCAGCCGTCCACCTGCGCCAGATAATCCTTGAGGCAGTGCTGCCAGAATCGGAAACCTGCGCCGCGCAGTATGGCTGTGACGCCGGCAGCCATCGCCCCGATCACCAGCAGGATCATGCCCGGCGTGAAGTTCATGTCCGCCCGCATGAAGGCGTACCCGTTGATCGTGCCGTACAAGGGACGGTTGTAGAGCCTGTCGAGCGCCGGCGGTACGCCCATGAACTTCTGCATCACCTCCATCGAAAGATCCAGCCCTTCTTCAAGATAGAGGTCATCGAACAAGGGGGTGAGCGGGTCGGGCATGTTCTCCACCACCTGGCGGCGAATCCACCGGGAGCCTTTGATCGGCGGCTCCCAGGTGGTGGGCAGTGGGGGTGTTTCCGGCAAACCGGTGACTGGGCGCGATTGAAGTACGAACAGCCTGCCGCCCGCGTAGCACCATTCGATATCCTGCGGTATTCCCTCAAACAGGTTTTCGATATGAAGCGCTGTGGTCGCCAGCTCCTGTAATTGCGTTTCGGTCAACGAATGCCTGGATCGCAGCTTTTTGGGCACCTCGACGCCGATCACCCCGCCGTTTTGCGCCGGCGCCACCATGGCATCTTTCCTGGCAATCTTCGCTTCCAACACCGAGCGGGTTTTTCGGTTGATACGAAAGGTATCGGGGGTAACCGCATTGGAGACGATGGCTTCTCCCAGCCCGTAACCGGAATTGACCACCACGTCCTCACGGCTGCCGGTGGCGTGGTTCGCCGTGAACACGATCCCGGATACCTCCGCGTGCGCCACTTCCTGGATCACCACGCCCATGGCGATTTTTTCGTGCGCAATGCCCATGCGCCGGCGGTAGCCCACGGCGCGGGCTGACCAAAGCGACGCCCAACACCGCCGGATGGCTTCCAGAACGGCTTCCTCTCCGCTCACGTTGACAATGGTGTCCTGCTGACCGGCAAAGGACAGCCCCGGCAAATCTTCCACCGTGGCAGAAGAGCGAACCGCAACCGAAGGAGCATCGCCGCCCAGCGCGTGATACGCCAGGCTGACCGCCTGCGAGATCGATTCGGGCATGGCGTGGCTCAAGAACAAGAGCAGGGTGTTTTCAGCCGCCTGATCGAGCGCCGAAGGGTCATCACCAGCATTTCGAAGCAGAGCCAGGATTTGTTTATCCAGCCTGTGAGCGCGCAAATAATCCGTATAGGCAGCCGTGGTCAGATGGAATCCCGGCGGCACGGGAAAGTCCGCCGCAGCCAGGCGCGCCAGAGCCTGCCCCTTGCCACCGGCGCGCGCCAGCGTGGCTTCCGGCGAATCCAGAGCAATGCAGTATGGAGCGGACATTTTAACTGGCATGGGTAGTCTACCCTTCGATCATGCGGCAAATAACAGGTTGGCGTTGGTTGGTTTCTAAATATTCTACAAATGCACTGTGAATGCCGGGAAATCAGGCGGCGGTGACCCGCCGTGTGACTCGGCGTTTGGTGGACACCGGCGTGGCTGATTCAGCGTTTGCGCGCCGTCAGACCAGCGCCCCACCCAGGGACAGGCTGGCAACCAGCCCCAGGCAGCACAGACCCGCGCCGATGATGCGCCAGTCCGCTGCCGGCGCGGTGTCGCAGCGGTATTCTTCGACCCACGGGTAGGCGCATTCTTCTCCGTGTTGTTCCCAGCCGGGCGGCAGGATGCAGTCGGCGCATTCATCGCCGCAGCCGAACTCGGCACACTCTTTCGTCCCGTGGTTGACCGCAATCCGCATGGGCATTGGTTCGGCGAAAACGCTCGCCGCACCGAGGAGGGGCAGCAGCAGCAAAAGCGCGGTTCTCAGTATTCGTATCGATGACATCGGCTTCTCCCAGTTTGTCCCCTCCACCGGCAAAGACCATCACCAGGTCAGCCACAAAAATTATCTTAATCTCACCAAACGCCGGGGATCAAGCGGTAGCGAACCCGTTTTGCGTAATCCGCGTAGCCTTCCAACTCCGCCTGCAGGGTGCTGTCTTCCAGATGGGTGCGGATGAACAGGATTATCGTGATGAGCGCGGCAGGCACAAACGCCCACGCCGAATCCAAAAAGATGGGAGTAGCCAGGTACACCAGGAGCGCCCCGGCATAACCGGGGTGGCGTATCCAGCGGTAGGGCCCGCCTGAGATTACATGATGCCCACGATCGGTCTGGATGCGCACGATGCCGGAGAAAAAGCGGTTTTCGATCAAGGCGTACGAGGATAGAGCGTATCCATCCAGGATGATCAACAGGGCTAGAATTTTCAGCGCGAGACCAAAAGCGGGCGACCCGCCGAAGCTGGCGTCCAACCCCGCCGCCAGCAGGATAAACACGCTGCCAAGCCCGACCAGGGGAGAGAGAAGCCTGTCCCAGGGTTTGGCATCCTTGTGCGCCATGAAGCGGGCGCGCTCCGCCAGCAAACCCGGATTGCGCCGACCTGCCAGCATTCTGCTCACCGCGAACCCGAGTACGCTGATAATGGCGTAGACCCACGCCTCCCACCAGTTCCAGCGCCACGAGATCAACAACGGCAGGAACGGAAAAACGACAACCACGAGCAACATCAACACAACGACGCGCAGCGAGAAGGTTTTTTGGGGATTGTTCATCTGTCACCTCAGTATCGCTCTTGATGACTTCTGGTGACAATTATCGCCGTCGGTGCCGTTACTGTATATGATATGGAAGGGAGATCAACTCCACTTGACGGCTTTCTTGAACAGGGCGGCGAGAATGCCGGTCAGGATCATAGGCAGCCCCAACACGATGACGAAAATACCCGACTGGCTCAAGAAATAGAGCTGCTGTCCCGGCCGACTGAAGGTTATCACGTAAAGCGCCACCACGGCAAGGGTAGCCAGCACGCCGACGAGCCCTCCACCGAGGACGCCCCATTTGCTGACGCCGATCACGAGCCCGATCAATGCACCGGCAAACCCGCCGCTCAAGGCGACGATCAAGCCGTAGGGCAACGCCTCGCCGAATTTGCAATTGCAATGGACGCCCCGAAAGATCAGCTCCAGAATTCGCAAGCGGTTGGGTTCCGCCAGCACTTTGAATTGCCGCGCCGGCATCTCCGGACTTGAAATCAAAGGCGAATCGCTCTTCATGCTTGTCGCCCCAGAATATTACTTCAATGACGGTTGAAGTATAAAGCAAAACAAGGAATTGTCAAGAATGATGCGGATGAATGAGGCGGTTGCTCAGCAATGACCGGGATAAATGGTGATAAATACTGGCAGAAAATATTAAGACGTTTGCCCCGCCCGTGATGATATTTCCTTGGCGCCCCTGCATGAAGGCGGTAGCTGGGCTGGCAACGCCGCCAGCGGTGGTTCCTTCCTGGCTCAGCGCAGTAAACAAAGCCTGACGGCTTCACGCCGGGTTCATCGTTGCCACAGTTTTGCTAACCGTTAGCACCAAGAGATTGGTCACCCCGCCGGCTTTCGCGCCGCACCTGTGAATACACTCCCAGCGCCAGCGCCTGGCAGACCGCGGCAAAGATCATCACGCCTGCCAGAGCAGCTTCATACAGCATTCCCATCAGCGCGCCGCCGAAGAAAAACGCCGCGCCATATATGGCATTGAAAATGCCGTACGCCGTGCCGCGTTTCCCGCTGCGGGTCAGGTCGGCAATGGCGGCGCGCAGGATCGTTTCGTGTACCGCCATCCCCACCCCCCACAACGCCACCGCAATAAAAATCAAGCCTAGCGATTGCGAAAACCCCAGGAAGGGGATCGGAAGGGTGATGAAGGGCACGATTGCCAGCGCTCGCAAGCCGATGCGGTCATATATTTTCCCCACCGCCAGGGCAGCCAAGGCATCCATGCCCATCGCCCCGGCGTATAACACCGGAATCCAGCCTGGCGGGACGAGTGACTGTGCTGTCCAGTGATATGCCAGCAGCGGGAAAGCGGCGAACCCGGAAACGCTGAGAAATACGAACCCGGCGTAGAGCCAGTAGATGCGGCTCAGGCGGGCAGGGGCGTCCACTTGTGAAGCTTCAACCTCCAATCGCTGGGGAGTCGGAATGCGCAAACGGGCAACTCCCAGCGTTGCCAGGGTTAACAACGCCGGTATCCATAGCATCCCCAGCCCGTCCCGGTAGCTGCCGCGCACGGCGAAGACCGCCGTGAACAGCAGCGGACCCGCCATCGCCCCGATCTGATCGAGCGCTTCGTGCAGCGCGAAGCCCCAACCGCGCCCGGTCTGGTGAGCGGCATGGGCGAGGATTGCATCGCGCGCCGGCGAACGGATGGCCTTCCCCATCCGTTCCAACACTAGCAGCGCCGCCGCGGTTTCCCAGCGCCCGGCAAACGCCAGCAATGGAACGCACAGCAGCAGCCCGTAACCGATAAAGGTCGCCAGCCAGTAAGCCCGGGCGCGGTCGACCAGATAGCCCGAAGCCAGCCGCAGGGCGTAGCCCAGGAATTCCCCTAAACCGGAGACGACGCCGACCGCCCCTGCGCCGGCGCCGAGCAGTAACAGATAGGGTCCGCTGACGCTGCGGGCGGTCTCGTAGGTGATGTCTCCGAAGGCGCTGACGATCCCCAGCAGCAGGATCACTTGCAGGGCAGCACGTTTTGCGGTCGCAGGGCGGAGGTCGTTGGGTGGAAGGGTGCTCATTGTTATTTCTGTCGTGCAAAGGTGAAGCGTTGACCCCCCATCCGGGGCTAGGGGCTGCCAGGCATCAAGCGTTGACAGCAACGTCGGGTGAAATTCATTATACTGCCATGCCCAGTCGTTCGGCGCTTCACTCGATTTGCATGATGGCGAATTTGTAACCGGCATCAGTGATTCTGATTACAGTGCCCTTCGCCATTGTACTCGGGATCGGTGACCCCCCTGCCAACTGCGCCAACGATTATGGTTTAAGCAGTCCCGCCAGCCGACCGGAATCATGGCGTAGCAGTAGGGCGCGGTCGGTTTATGATCGTACCAGCCAGCGCCCGCAGCAGCCAGAGCGGGACGCCCAGCGCCAGGTGAACCCCCAGGCTGATGCCGAAAACCAGCGCCAGTGCCCGCAAGCCGCGGTTGAGGGCAGACGCAAGCCATTCCGCCATCCACGCCCCGGCGCCGGCGAACAGCGCCGCGCCCGTCAGCAGCGCCAGCACCAGCAGCACCGGCAGCCAGCCGCGCCGATCGGCGCGCGAGGGCATCATCGTGCTGCTGATAACGAGGGTGAGGTAAAGCCACAGCCACACGTCCTTCAGGGCGAGTAATTCTGCCAGCCCCTGCCATAATTGCGACCAGCCGTATTCAAAGGGATTCAGCGCCAGCTCGGGCAGCCCCAGCACCTGACTGCTGATCAAGGTCACCGCCACGCCCCCGCTGATCAACGGCGCTGCGCCAATGAGCGTGTCGCGCAGCGGATCGCTACGGGCGGTCTCGACGTATCCCAGCAGCACGCGCCCGTCTGCCAGCCGGCGGGGGAATAGCGAGAAACGCCCGGTGCGAACGTCCAGCAGGCGGGCGGCGAGGAAATGGCTGCCCTCGTGCAGCAGCACGCCGGGAAAGAAAAGCAGGCAAAAAAAACCCAGCGCCATCATCGGGCGCCGGGTTACGATCAAAAACAGGTCGTGGATATTCTGGTGCAGCCAGCGTTGAACGAAGAGGAAAGGCAACAGGCAAGCCAGTAGCCATCCTAGCCCATCCAGAGGCACGAGGTTCACTCGCCGGCTGCCTTGACGATCTGTAAAAACTCTTCCGCCTTCAAACTGGCGCCGCCGACCAGAGCGCCGTCGATGTCCGGCTGGCTGAAATATTCGGCGGCGTTGTCACCATTGACCGACCCGCCGTAAAGGATACGCACCGCTTCGGCGACCTCGTTCCCAAAGGACGACTTGAGCGCTGCTCGAATCACCCCGCCGATGACGGCGCTGGCATCTTCCTTGCTGGCGGCGCGGCCGCTGCCGATCGCCCAGACCGGTTCGTAAGCGATCACGATTCTGACGACCTGTTCGGCGTTCAGCCCCTGCAATCCCAGGCGTAACTGGCGCGTCACCACCTGGAAGGTTTCGCCCGCTTCGTTTTCCGTCAGCGTCTCGCCGACGCACACGATGGGGGTCAGCCCGACCTCCAGGCTGGCTTTTACCTTGCGGTTAATCCCCTCGTCGGTTTCGTTGAAGTACTGGCGGCGCTCGGAATGCCCCAGGATCACGAACTGGCAGAATTCCTTGACCATTTCGGCAGATATTTCACCGGTGTAGGCGCCGGAGGCTTCCCAGAACAGGTTTTGCGCCCCCAGTTGGATGCCGCTGCCGTCTAGCATCGCTGAAACCGGCATCAGGGCGGTGAACGGTGGGCAGAGCACCCGCTCGACATTGGGGATCGCTTGCAAGCCGGACAACATCGCTGCCACCAGTGGGCAGGCTTGTTCCACGGTTTTGTTCATTTTCCAGTTTCCGGCTACCAGGGGAGTACGCATGATGACCTCGCTTTGATGGGGATGAGTGTCGAAATGAATACCGCCCATTTTACCAGAAAGCGTCTTTGCAGCAGCACTAGCGGGCAATTAACCGGCGCTAGCCGCCAGCATCCACAACGCGGGTATAAACCTCGAACGCCGGCGGAGTCTCAATGTGTTTTTTGACCGCGCACAGGTTGGCAGATTTAACCAGGGCGTCGTAATAGCGCTCCGGGAAACTCGGCGGCACCTGAATTTCGATGTCGATCTTATCCACCATGCGGGTGGCGGGGTTGACGCGGCGGCGCTGAACGAGGCGGATACCTTCCACCGGCAGATTGCGCTGGCGGCAAAAGTTTAGAACGTAGATGCCGGCACAGGTGCCCAGCGATGCCAGAAAGAGGGCAAAGGGCGCTGGCGCCGTACCTTCACCGCCGGCTGAGGGCGGCTGGTCGGTATGAACGGTAAAACCGTCGAAATGGGCGTCCACCCAGGCGCCGCCTGGAAAATCGATGATCATGTCCATATCTGCCTCCGTCTAAAAGTTATTGGCAGCCCCATGGCGAGGGTTGCAGTCCAACCCTTCAATTTTTGCCCGATCTCATCCAGTGAGTCAATGGGTTGCCTGATCGCAAGCCAGTCGTTGGCGCGCTTCTGCCAGCGCCTCATCTTTGTCGGCTTTGGCAGGCGCCGATTCGTCGATGCGCTGCCACACGGCGCACAGTTGCTGCTGATAATTCCGGTCGAGGTGATAGGCATCGCTGCTCAAGCTGATCGCCTCCTGCCATTGCCCGCTATGAGCATAGCCTTCGATGAAGGGCATCCACTCATGAGGCGAGTTGGCTGAATTTGCCGTTGGGCGATACCCCTGCGCCTGCGCCTGATTGCCCAGGTTGATTACCTGCTGCCAGTCCTGCATCTGGCGCGCCAGGTCTGCCTTCTGAAAATAATAACACCAGGTCTGCTGCGGCGGGTCGCCGAAGATCTCGGCGGGTGGATAATCGCTGCGAATTGGCTGGGCGCCGATTCGACCCAGGTTGGAGACAGAGAGCCAGCCCTTCGTCAACGGCGACAGGTAGGGGTTCTCACCGTCGTTCTTGCTCAATACCCATATACAATTGGACATCTGAAAGACCGGCTGCACCAGCACCGCATTGGCGGCGCGAGCTTCGAAATAGAACATGCGCATCTGGGTGTGAAAGTCGATGCTGCCCGGCTGCGAATGGATCCTGCCAGGGATGAGCGAGTACATCCAGTAAGCCAACCGTTCGGGGGCGGTTGGTTGCGGGTAGAGCAAATTGATCGCCGCCGAAGTGGAAAACAACCCCTGGTAGGCAAAGGGGATTTCCTCGGTCAGAATGGCAGTTTGGGGTTGGATGGCGGGCGCACGCCAGACAAGCTGCCAGTAGAAGTTTTTTTGTTCCTCCCATCTCCAGCGGTATTCGTTGGCGTTGCGCAGGTGGAAGCCCACCGCCAGCGCCAGGGTGAGGCACAGCACGAAATACTTATGCCCGGCGCGTTTCACCGCCCACTCCAGGTACGCCACCCACAGCAGGCTCGCCCCCACCATCGCCACCAAGGCAAACCGGTCAGCGTGGTCGGGATCGAGGAAGAGCAGGATCGCGTCATCCACCACCCATATCGGGAGGGTGCTCATCACCACCGCTGCGGCACCCAACAGGGCTGCCTGTCTCGACCAACGCTCATCTTCCTCGGGACTGCTGGGAGCAAAACGCGCTCGGTTGAGATACATTAACATCCCTGCCAGAACGGCGATCCCAGCCAGCCACGAAAACCAGGTAGAGGGTCGCTGGAAATTCACCAAGTCGAGATCAATCACATTGGACCAGTTACCGAGCACGATATACAGCGTGTCGCCGACAGACCGTTTGAAGAGGTCGAATAGCGCTGCTCCCGGTTGGGCGGCGATGCGCTCGAACAGCGCGAGCGAGTGCGGGTCGCCGTTGGAGAAGGGCATGAGCACAAAACGCCACACCAGGTAGGCGAGCAGAATCAAAGCGTAGGGCAGCCATCGGCGCAGGGTGGATTTGAGCCGGGCGGGGTAGAGCGTTTCATCCTGCGCCAGCGCCAGCCACAACAACGCTGGTCGCAGCATCTCTGCCCCGAGGAAGAATTCGGTGATCGAAAGATGCAGCAGCATGGTTGTTAGGGAGAGCAAGCTGAACGGGAGGCGGTAACGGCGCTGGCGCACTGCCTGCACCATGCCGCCCAGCGAGAGCCAGTAGAGCAAGTATTGCAGCCAGTGCTGATGGTAGGCGAGCGAGATTTGCTGCTGGGTAAAGACCGGGTAGACGGCAAACAGCAACGCCACAAAGGTCGCCTGGCGCCGGTGATGCTGCCACACGCTTGAGAGCGTCCACCACACTGCCACCGCCGTCAGCCAGCGCAAGCTGAGCGTGAACACCTGCCAGTGCACCGGCTTTGCCCCCAGCAAGGGCATGACCAGGGCATGCGTCCAGGCGGAGGTCGGGCGGTCGAAGGCAAAGTAGCGCCAGTATCTGTCCACGCCGTAAAGCTGCCCTGCCAGAAGCTGCGCCCAGTCATCCCAGTAAAAGCCGAGTCGTGGCGCCAGCAACCCAAACCCGGCAAAAACCAGCGCCAGCAGCGCCAACGGCGCTGTCCAGTACGGGAAGGTGATATTCCAGTTTTTTTTCATGTGCCGTTTTCCTATGATTACCCGCCAAGGTAGGAAACACGTTCATTATACACCCACCTCACCCCCTCTAAGAAAAAAGTGGGGCGGCTGCAGTGTGGGGTGCAAAGCTTTGCATCCCCTAATTCTTTACGGACATACTTGTTCTTCCCAATATCGGACGGATTCAGCGCGCCAGGCGGCTCACAACCACCCCCCTCTTGCCACCGCCGGCTGCTTTTCGTCGCAGGAAAAAATCCCAGTACAGGTAGACTGAAAGGCTGTAGAGTATCAGCACACCGATGAAGACCGGATTGAAGCCGTAATGCACTTGGATCCAGCCGCTGATGGTGGGACTCAACGCCCAGCCGAAGTTGTGCGCCATGTTAACCAGGCTGGCAGCGGTCGCCCGCGCCGAAGGGTCGACCCGCTCCATCACGTAAGTCTGGTAAACCGGCGTACTCATGTTCATCAGGGTCAAGCGGGCATAATATGCCAGCGCGCTCAAGCCAAACCAGGGCGAAAAGCCCAGCAGCACCAGAAACGGGATCGAGACGCCCTGGGTAAACACCACCACCTGAATTTTGCCGCACCGCTCGGCGAGCGGCGGCGCCATCATTAACCCGATTCCCATCGCCAGCGAACCCCAGGCGAACATCGAGCCAATCGCCGGGTCAGGTTGATTGTGCACCTGACGGTAGAACACGTTCATGAAAGGCATGAACAACCCGGCTCCGATCGAGGTGATCAGGATCGGCAGCACCAGCCTACCCAGTTGGTTGAAGCGGTTGAAGAAATAGGATAGAGGAACGAACCCGCAACGCTGGGCTTCATCCCGCCGCGATGCCCGCAGCAAGAACAGCGGCAGCACGCCCAACCCGTGCACGGCTGCCAACGCCAGCAAGGACCAGCCATAAGCGATCGAGCTGGTGGCGTCGACTGCCTGCCACAATCCCATTGCGCCGGGCAGGTAGCCGCCCACCCAGTTGCCGACAAAACCGGATGCCATCATGAATCCCTGGCTGAAACTGAACAGATAGGTACGTTCCTTTTCGGTGCTGTTCTCCATCAAAAACGGGCCCATGGTAACGCCGGAAAGGCTGTGTGCCGCCCCCATCGTAATGTTCATCGTCACCAGCATCGCCACCGAAGGCGAGATCACCATCAGCAAAGTCGACAGGCTGACGATCAATCCGCTGATGATGAGCGCCGCCTTGCGCCCCAGAAAATCTGCCAGATAGCCCATCGGCAACGCTACCAGCAGCGAGGTCAGGCTACTGGCGGCGATGAGGTTTCCCAACAGCGCTTCGTCGTATCCCAAACTGAGAACGTAGAAATTGAATAATAGCCGGAATACCCCTACCGCCGCACCAGTGAGCACCACACTCAACAGGTACAGACGGGCATTGCGCTTGAATGAACCGAGGTTATCCAGGTAGAGCGCCAGCACCCGTCGCAGCCGTCCGAAATGGGTTGATTTGCACAGGCTCATGGGTTATCCTGTTGGTGGGCGGGTTGGTGCAGATAATCCCACAGAGATTGTTGTACCTGCCCAAGCGCCTCACGTCGCAGGGCGTACTGGCGCTCGCCGGTCGTCTGGACGCGGACGTGCACTAACCCAGCCAGGCGCAGGCTGTTGAGGTGGTGAAGAATGGTCGGTGGGCGCAACCGCAGCCGGCGGGCGAGCTCAGCCGGTGTGTGGGGTTTTTCCATCAGATGGCGTAAGATGCGCAAACGGGTGGGATCCCCCACGGCTTTGAGCGCCGCCAGCAGGGCTTGCGGTACCTGTTCGCCGGGGGTCAATGAGTGATCGGCAGGGCGGCAACCATAAAGAATGACCATACCTTGGGGGTCGATGCGGTGGTAGAAGATGAAGGGCGTCGACCAGAAGGATGGCATCAGCGTGATCTCCTCTAACTGGGCAAGCTCTTCGAACTTGACGCCCTGGGTCAGTTCATCCAGCAGCTCTTCGAGCGGGTAACGCTCAGCCCGTGAACGGGCTTGCTGTAAACTGGCTTGCAACACCGGTTGGATGCGCGCCTCTTCCTCGTTGAAAAAGACCTGGTGATAGGTCTGAAGCGCCTGTAAATAGTGCTCGCCGGATTCTTCGATGCGGCTCCACGTCTGGCACAGGTGGGTAAAAGATTCCGGGGGGTAATGGGCGGCTTTCCGCTGTAATTCAAATTTCAGCGCTTCAACCTCTTCCGGCTGGTACTGTTTCCGCTCCGAAATCCTCGTCAAAATATCCCTGGCGCCGGGCGGATAATCGGGAGGGTGCATCAATGCTGGCAGGCGGCGGGCAGGAGGCAGCGCTTCCAGCGCTTCAAGGGCAGCCGCGGCGTTCAAGGGGCGGTGAGGTTGGCTGTTCAACCACGCCAGAGGTACGGACAGGAATGTTTGCACACCTTCAAGGAATTCGCGCTGCTGGAGCGGCAGGCGCGAGCGCACACCCGCTGCCCAAGATGGGCGTAAGCCAAAATTGGCTGGGTGATGCAGCACATGAAGGCTGGCGAACAAATCTGGGGCAATGCCTTCGAACCAGCGCAAATTTGCCATTAAAAATTCTCCCGTTAGATATATATCTAATTGATTAGATATTAATCTAACCTGCCGTTTTCGTCAATGAAAACTGGCAGCATGATGATCGTCCGTGCATTCGGGATGTTTGCCACTGGAAAGCAATCCCGTCATTTATTAACATATATCCAATGTTAAGTCTCGATATTGCCCATATCCCTCTCTTTAAAGACCTTCCCCGCTCGCAGCTAGATCTGATCGAGCCGTTGCTGGAATACGGCGCGTTCGACGACGGCGTGATGATCTTCGATCAGGGTCACCCGGCTAAGCACCTGTATATCCTATTGTCTGGAGAGGTTGTCGTGCAATATAAACCCGATGATGGGCAGATGATGACGGTGGCGCATATTCATCCCGGCGGCGTGTTTGGCTGGTCGGCGGCGATGAGCCGGCGCACCTACACCGCCGCCGTATTGACGGTGGGCGAGGTGGAGACCTATCGCATCAACGGCAAGACGCTTCGCCGCCTGTGCAACGCATACCCAGACCTGGGCATCGCCATCCTGGATCGCCTGGCAAGCATTATTACCGAACCGATGAACAACACCCATGCTCAGATTCTTGCCATGTTGCGCTACAGCGTGAAAAACAACCACCTCACAGAATCAGGACAGGAAATGATGGAAGAAAAAACCCAGTCTTATTCGACGAAAGAACAATTGAATGGATTGATCGAGCAACTAGATGCTTACATCAGCCAATATCATGGTGGCTCGGTAGAACTGGTCTCCTTCGACGGCAAGGTGGTCCAGGTAAAATTAGGCGGCGCCTGCGAGGGATGCCCGCTCTCACCCACCACGCTGCATGGCTGGGTAGAAGGCACTATCCGCCAATTTTTCCCCGAGGTCGAACGCGTGGAAGCGGCAGAAAGATAATTGCCTTACTCGATAAAGACTTCGACTTGTTCCCCGTCGTCCTCGTCGTAAACGTCTACGATCTGACCGGTTTCCCCCGCACGCACGATCGCCATCAAGCGGTCCATATCCAATCCTTCTACCTCTGATGAGAAGCGCGCCCCCAACTTGATTCCAGCGTTAACCACCCCTACCGGCAGGCGCACGTTCACGCACACCTTGCCGGTGTTGGTGTCGGTCACCCGCACCCGCAGCCAGCGCGCCCCTTTGGAATCAGGCGGCGGCGTTGCGCTTCCTTCTGTTTCCGTCGGCTGGGCGCTTTCATCCAGTGCCTCGATCAGCTTGATTCCCTCTTCCGGGCTGATCTTGCCTTCCTGGACCATTTTCAATATGCGCAAGCGTTCTTCTGCGTTTGCCATGGATGGCATCCCCGATATTCAGATCAGGTTGTTTTGCGGCTCAGGTCTGACTCCAGCCGGCGTTCCCATTCCGCTGCCGCCGCCTTCAAAATGGAGCGGACATCGGCATCGGTCACCCCGTCGACCCCCACAAAACGCTCATTTCCGACCCACACCACCACCCCGTCTTTTGTGTCTTCCGTCAGGCGAATGCTTTTGGGCTGAAGTCCGGCGCTTGCCAGCATCTCCTGCAAAATGTCATCGATTTGCTCGACGATGCTGACAGGGGCAGCGCGAAGCGGTTCGGAAGGCGCCATCGCCGCCTCAAGGGGGGTGGCTGCCGCAGGCTGCACTTGCGGGGGTGGCGTGCCGGACGTGCCTTCCATCCGTCGCTCGCCTTGTTGCATCTGCGGCGGAGGCTGGGTTTTAGCCTCTGGGGAAACTCCCATCCATGCCAGCCACTCCTTCAACAGCCGTACCATCTTCTGACGCTGGGCGGCGGAAAGCGATGCGGCTTCGCTGTGGAATTCTCCCTCGAGTTCCGTCACCAGTTTGCCGTCATCGGCTTTTCGCCACAATCCGGCTTCGTTCGTCAGCCCCGCTCTGCGGGAGACAGCGGGTTTCTCGATCTCTGGCTGCCGAGAAGGTTCGGGCTTTGCGGCTGGGTCG
>JBBIKU010000054.1:14094-14340 GCA_037445245.1 Anaerolineaceae bacterium | reverse complement strand
CACCAGATCGATGTTCAAACCTTCTTTGGCAGAAATGCGCAGGATGTCACTCTCCGCCACGCCCAGCAAACTGCATATTTCTTGAGCAACCTCATCCGGACGGGCAGAGATCAAATCGATCTTGTTGATCACCGGAAGAATGATCAGATCCGACTCCAGCGCCAGATAGAGATTCGCCAGAGTCTGGGCTTCGATCCCCTGTGCGGCATCTACTACCAGCAGCGCCCCCTCACATGCCGCCAGCGC
>JBBIKU010000054.1:0-14072 GCA_037445245.1 Anaerolineaceae bacterium | reverse complement strand
GGGTGTCGATCAGGTTCAGTTCGTAAACCTGACCATCGGCAGCGCTGTACATCATGCGCACCGCCGAGGCTTTTATGGTGACCCCCTTCTCGCGTTCCAGTTCCATGCTATCCAGAACCTGCTCGACCATCTCGCGTTCCGAGATTGTCCCGGTGAGTTGTAACAGGCGATCGGCAAGCGTGGATTTGCCATGATCGATGTGGGCAATGATGCAAAAATTGCGAATATGCTCGGTCATCAAGCGTTGAGTATACCTTAATTATTACCGGCGCCGTTTGCGGACTGACACAAGCAGCGCCCGGATTACACAGAGAGTTTAGACGGCGGCAGCACCGCCGCCACCAGCGCATCGAGGTCGGTGAACGTTTGCGCCGGATAACACATCGCAGCCAAGAATTCGATGTTGCCCTTCGGTCCGATCAAAGGCGAACGGATTAAACCGGTCACCTGATAGCCCACCGCCTGTGAAAAACCCAGCACATCCAGCAAAATCTGACAGTGCAGCGCGACATCCCGAATGACCCCTTCGCCGCGTGCCGCATCTGCCCGCCCCGCCTCGAACTGGGGTTTGATCAGCGCCAGCACCTGCCCGCCCGCCGCGCCCATCCAGCCGCGCCCCACCGGCAGGATGCTCTTGAGTGAAATAAAAGAGGCATCGACCGTCACCAGGTCAACCGCTTCCGCCAGCCGCTCCAGTGTTCGGGCGTTGGTGCGTTCCACGAGCACCACTGCCGGGTGATTGCGCAGTTTCCAGTGCAGCAATCCGTAACCCACGTCGATGGCGTACACCCGTTGTGCCCCATGCTGCAACAGGCAGTCGGTGAAGCCGCCGGTAGAAGCCCCGACATCGGCGCAAACCTTGCCCCTCAAATCGAGCATGCCAAACGCCTGCAAGGCGGCTGCCAGCTTTTCGCCGCCGCGTGAGACGTAGCGTGGACCGTGCAGCACCACCACTGCGACGCCGGTCGGGACGCGCGTGGCGGGTTTCACCACCAGTTCACCATTGACGCGCACCTGTCCCGCCATCACCAGTCGCTGCGCCTGGGCGCGGCTCTCCGCCAGCCCGCGCTCGGTCATCAGCACATCCAGACGGTGTTTCTTCACAATTCAATTGTACAACGCTTCGCGCCGCCGATAGATAAATGGAGAAACCGTCAAGCAAATCGGGAACAAACTGGCTTACAACCGCGCCAGACGAATGGAGAATTGCCCGCAAAATTTATGATATGATAAACCCATGTTGATTGACCTGTTGAAGACGATGCGCCCGCGCCAGTGGACCAAAAACGCTTTTGTGCTGGCTGCGGTCGTCTTCGACCGCCAGTTGACCAATCCGCAGGCGCTGTCCCGCTCTCTCATCGGGCTGGTTGTCTTTTGCCTGCTCTCGGGGGCAGTCTATATCATCAACGACATCCTGGATGTGGAAGCTGATCGCATTCATCCTTATAAGAAGAAACGCCCGATCGCTTCCGGCACCCTGCCCGTATCGCTGGCAATCGCCGCCGTCGCCATCATCTTGCTGGCGACGCTACCGATGTCTTACTGGCTTTCGCCTTTATTCGCGGCGATCTCGCTGGCGTATTTTCTGATCAACCTGCTCTACTCCAAATGGCTGAAACACCTTCCTTTGATCGATGTCCTGATCATCGCCGCTGGTTTCGTGCTGCGGGTCGCCGGCGGCGTCAGCCTGGTGGTGGTGGAGCGCTTTTCGCCCTGGCTGTACGTGGTGACCACCCTGCTGGCACTCTATCTTGGCTTTGGCAAACGGCGCGCCGAACTGATGCTGCTGACCGAAGACGCCAACAATCACCGCCCGGTGCTGGATGGCTACACCATCCCCTTCCTCGACCAGCTCATCACGATTGTGTCCAGCACCACCATCGTCGCCTACAGCCTGTACACCTTTTCGGCACCCAACCTGCCCGATAACCACGCCATGATGCTGACCATTCCCTTCGTACTTTACGGCATCTTTCGTTACCTGTACCTGGTCAAGGTTGAATGTGAGGGCGGCGCGCCGGAAGAACTGCTGCTCTCCGACCGCCCGCTTCAATTGACCATCATGCTGTGGGGACTGGCGGTGCTGGTAATTTTCTACTTTTCGTAAACCGAACTCATGCCGGCGATTTCTGCCTCTGCCCCTGGAAAAGCCATCCTGTTCGGCGAGCACGCCGTGGTGTATGGACGCCCTGCCATTGCCATTCCGCTGTCGCAGGTGCAGGCAAAGGTCATCGTCACCGCCGAACCGCTCGGCACGCCCGGCAAGGTGCACGTCGAAGCGCCGGATATCGAACTAACCAGCGACCTCGACCGCCTGGATGCCAACCACCCGCTGGCGGTGCTGCTCAACGGCATCCGGCAGCACCTGGGCATTCCACGCCTGCCCGCTTTCTGCCTGCGTATCCGCTCCACCATCCCCATCGCCGCCGGGCTTGGCTCTGGCGCTGCCGTTTCCGTCGCCACCGCTCGGGCGGTCACGGCATTCTTGGGACATCCGCTCACCGATGAAGTCATCTCACAACTGGCGTACGAAGTCGAAAAACTGTACCACGGCACGCCCTCCGGCATCGACAATACCGTGGTGACCTATGCCCGTCCGATCTATTTTCGCCGCGGCGAGCCCTTCACCGCCCTGCAAATCGCCGAACCGTTTACGCTGGTGATCGCCGACAGCGGCTCGAAGAGCCTTACCGGCGAGGTGGTCGCCGACGTGCGGCGGCAATGGCAACGCAACCAGAATAAAATTGAGGCGCTCTTCGACGCCATTGCCGAAATCTGCGAGCAAGCCCGCCAAGTGATCGAACAGGAACGCTCTTGGCGTCTGGGTGAATTGATGACCCGCAATCACAGCCTGCTGCAAGAACTGAACGTTTCCAGTCCGGAGCTCGATCGGCTGGTCGAAGCAGCCTTGCAGGCGGGTGCCACGGGTGCCAAGCTGTCTGGCGCCGGGCGCGGCGGCAACATGATCGCTCTGACGGAAGCCGATAGCGCCTCGCGGGTGGCGGCCGCCCTGGAGCAGGCTGGGGCGCGGCGAACCCTGATCAGCTCGGTCACCCACCCCCTGACGAGGGAGTAAAGCACGTGCTGGTTTTTCTCAAACTCGGCGGATCGCTGATCACCGACAAAAACCGGGCTTACACCGTCTGCCGCAAGACCCTGGCGCGGCTCGGGCGTGAGATTGCAGCCGCTCGAGCCGGTGACCCCCAATTAAGTATCCTGCTCGGTCATGGATCTGGCTCTTTCGGGCATGTCGCCGCCCGGCAATATGGCATCCGCACTGGCGTGCGGGATGAAGACGACTGGAAAGGGTTCATCGAAGTGTGGCGGCAGGCAAGGGCGCTCAATCAGATCGTGGTCGAGACGTTATTGGAAGCCAACGTGCCGCTGATCGCTTTCCCGCCGTCCGCCTGTGTCATCGCCGAAGCGGGCAAGCTGTCACACTGGCATCTCGACCCGCTGCGCGCTGCCCTGACCGCCAATCTGGTGCCAGTGGTGCAGGGCGACACCGTTTTCGACCGCCAGCGCGGCGGCATCATTCTTTCGACCGAGGAAATGTTCGAATATCTGGCGCCGCGACTGCATCCGCAGCGCATTTTGATCGCCGGGCGGGAGCAGGGTGTGTGGGCGGATTATCCCCACTGCCGACGGCTGATCGAAGAAATCACCCCCGCCAACCAGTTGCAGATCGAAGGGCTGCTCGGTGCGTCCGCGGCGGTGGACGTCACTGGCGGCATGGCAGAAAAGGTCGCCAGCATGCTGCGGTTGGTAAGCCAAGACGCCAGCTTGGAAGCGCTGATCTTCTCCGGCGAAGAAGCCGGAACCGTCCAAAAGGTATTGCGAGGCAGCAGCGCCGGAACGACGATCCACAATCGTCAAACATGGAACGCCAGTCGGGCGATTCAAGGAGAAAAACGTGAACGCTGACCGAAAGAGACTGGAAGAAATTGAAGACCAGATTCTGGCGCCATACGCCATCCGCAGCAAAGACTCGCGCGGCAGAGCGCATCCCGAAAGCGAACCGGAATATCGCACCTGTTTCCAACGCGACCGCGACCGCATCCTGCACACTACCGCCTTCCGCCGTTTGGAGTACAAGACCCAAGTGTTCATCAATGATGAAGGCGATTACTATCGCACCCGCCTCACTCACACCCTGGAAGTTTCGCAGATCGGGCGTTCGATTGCCCGCGCCCTGTCAGCCAACGAAGACCTGGTTGAATCCATCTGCCTAGCGCACGACCTGGGTCATCCCCCCTTTGGACACTCCGGCGAAGCCAGCCTGGCGCGCCTGATGCGGGAATACGGCGGTTTCGAACACAACCGCCAGTCGTTGCGGATCATCACCCAATTGGAGCAACGTTACCCCGATTTTGCCGGATTGAACCTGACCTGGGAGGTGCTCGAAGGCATCATCAAGCACGAAACGGAGTACGACCGTTCCGATGCCGAGGATTTCAACCCCGATCTGCGCGCCCATCTGGAAGCCCAGATCGTCAACATCGCCGATCAACTCGCCTATTCCGCCCACGACCTGGATGACGGTTTGCGTTCTGGCGTGATCACCCTCGATAAGGTTGGCGGACTCGAGTTATGGCTGCTGATCACCAACAACATCGGCTGGGGTGGTGGACATCTGGATGATTTATCCCGCCACCAGATCATCCGTGAGCTGATCGGAAGCGAGATCACCGACATTATCCACACCACCGCTCAGCGTTTGGGCGAGAGCGGCATCCGCACGGTGGACGATTTGCAACGGCTGCCGTATAATGCGGTTGGTTACAGTGAAGACATGCACCGCCGCAACCGTGAGTTGACCGATTTTTTGTACAAAAATATGTACCGCCATTACCGGGTGGTGCGAATGGCGATGAAAGCCGAACGCATTATCACCGATCTATTCAAGGCATACCAGTCTCAACCTGAAATTTTACCCACCCACGTGCAGGCACAGATCGACGAACGTTGCCCCGAGCGCACCATCTGTGATTACATCGCCGGGATGACCGACCGCTTCGCCATCGAGGAACACTCAAAGCTTTTCGACCCCACCACCCTGCCGTGAACCTCAGGAGTCTGCCAGCATGTCGCAGGAACACTATCTGACATCCGACGGCGCCCGCCGTCTCAAAGAAGAACTGAAGCATTTGATCGAGGTCGAACGCGTTCAACTGGCAAAACGGCTGCGGGCTGCCATTCAGCACGGCGATCTGTCGGAGAACGCCGACTACACCGCCGCCAAGGAGGAACAGGGCTTTCTGGAAGGGCGCATCCAGGAACTGGAAGCCATCCTCAAAGACGCCGTGATCATCGATGACTTGCAACAGGAATCCAACCTGGTTGGCATCGGCTCGGTTGTCACCATTCAGGAGGATGGCGAACCGCCTGAAACCTATCACCTGGTCGGTCCCAAAGAAGCCGATCCTGTCGCTGGGCGCATCTCGCACCAATCCCCCATTGGACTGGCACTCATGGGTCGCCGCCTGGGAGAGCGCATCACCGCCAGCACACCCGCCGGCTCTATTCAATTCAAGATCATAAAAATCGAGTAATTAACTCCCCACCTTGGGCCAGATCGCCAGTTCAAGCGTTAGGCGCTCGAAGAAGCTCGCCGTGGGTAGGGCGCCTTGCCCGTAGTTCATGTCCACTACCCGCGCTTCGAGTTGAAGCGTCGCCGTTTCGAGCAAGACCTGTGTTCCTGGTTCGATCACCACCGGTTCGCCCTTCGAACGCAGGCGTTGATTGATGGTAGCATCATTGAAGGCATGTTCACTCATCAGCACCTTGGTTACGGTCTGTATGTCATTCTTATCAAACAGCCAGACTTCGAAAGCAGTCACCTTCTTGGGGTCGCCAACGCCGATCGTTTCCGAGATGCCCACCCCGCACTCGCCCAAAAATTCGCCCGACTGAGAATCGATGCTGAAAGAATCATCGTAAAGGTCATCACCGAGCATATAGGTGGTCATGAACTGCGCCACCGGCTGATCCTGTCCTTCGCCGGCATAATCCCTCACCGGCATCTGGCGATCGACTTGCTGGGCGTGACGGGCAGCGGTAAAAAAGTTGCCTCCCCGCCCGCGTTCGCGCACCACCAGCACATAGAAAAGCGCCGCCCCCACCCCCAACGTCCCCAGACATAGCATCACCAACAGCAGCACCGGATTGATCCCGCCCTCAGCTTTCTCCTCAACAGGCGTCACCGGCGGTATGCCGCCGGCTTGTGGCGTTCCGACCACCTGCCCGCCCAGCACCAGCGCACTGAAGTCTGCCACCACTTCGGCATCCAGGGACGGATCAAGCTGAACCGCCGACAACACCTCAGAAGCAGCGGCGCCTAATTCTCGCCAGCGGTGCAGAGCGAGTTGCTGATTCTCATTTTTTCCATAGGACTCGATTGTCATGCGCAGATAATCTTCTTTAAGGTCGCGGCGCAAATGTTCAGCCGACGCATCAGTCCATTGCACCGGAAACAAGCCCCAGCCCAGCACCGGTAAACCGATGACCAGTCCCACCACAAATCCGACCACAGCGGCAATTAGGGGTCTCTCAAGAAGCTCACGTAATTTGTCCATGGCAACGCTCCTGCAAATCAGTTCCCGTGGCACCCGCTCCGTTCAAGGTGTTGATGGTATTGTAGAACGAATTTCAATCCAACGCAACCGGTAGCAAGCGGGGTGCAATGATCATGCCTGCTCAGAACTGGCTTCTTCAACGGCTTCCGATAAAAAGGTCTCTTCACATGTCAAGCACTTCATCTCGCGCTTGTTCACGATCACCAGTAACCCGCCACAGTTCGGGCAGGGGGTGGCCACCGGCTGCTTCCACGAGGTGAACTGGCATTCAGGATAGCCAGAGCAGCCATAAAAAATGCGCCCTTTCCGGGTCTTGCGTACAATCAGGTCTTTGCCGCATTGCGGGCATGCCACGCCAATCTTTTCAAGCCAGGGTTCGGTGTAGCGGCATGCAGGGAAGTTGCTGCAACTGATGAACTTGCCAAATCGCCCCCAGCGGATGACCAGGTCGTGCCCGCATTCGGGGCAAGCCCTGCCAATCTTTTCCAATTCGGCTTTCTGGGTGGGCATTTCTTGTTGGGCGCGTTCCAACTGCGGCGCAAAATCTTGATAGAAGGCGCGCACCACATCCACCCAGCTATCCTCGCCAGTCGAGATATTATCCAGGTCTGATTCCATATGGGCGGTGAAGTTGGTGTCGACAATATTGGGAAAATGTTCCACCAGCAGATCACTGACCAAAAAACCGGTGGAGAGAATCGGTGCGTAGGTCGAAGGTCTTCCGATACCGTATTCTTCCAGCGTTTGCACCAGGGTGGCTTCGGTGTAACGCGGTGGCGGCTGGGTGAAATGTTGTTCAGGGATCAGCCGGATCAGTTCCTGACGCTGCCCTTCCTCCAAATTGGGTGGAATGCGCACATCGTCGGCATCATCAACCTTCTGGTCTTCGTCGCGGCTTTCCTCATACACCACCAGAAAGCCCGGGAATCGGATGGTCGACCCCGACGCTCGAAAATTGTAACGGTGTTCAGCGCTCTCAGCGAGAATATCGACCGCCAGTGTGTCGTAAACCGCTGCTTCCATCTGGGAAGCTACAAAACGCTGCCAGATCAACTGGTACAGCCGAAACTGGTCGCGGCTCAAAAATTCCTTGATCGTATCCGGTTGACGCAGCACGGCGGTAGGACGAATGGCTTCGTGCGCCTCCTGGGCGCTCTTGGCGCGCGTCTTGTACTGCGGCGGCGTTTCGGGAAGAAAGTCCCCGCCGTAGGTGTGCTGAATATACTGACGCACCTCACTCAACGCCTGCTCAGCGATGTTGGTGGAATCGGTGCGCATGTAGGTGATCAAACCGGTTGTTCCGCCTTCGCCAACATCCACACCTTCATAGAGTTGCTGCGCCAGCGCCATCGTGCGCCTGGCGGTATACCCCAAGCGGCGCGAGGTTTCTTGTTGCAGCGTGCTGGTAATGAAGGGCGCAGCCGGTTTGCGGCGGCGTTCACCGCGCTGGATCTTGCGGATCGCGTATGCGGCGCTCTCCAGGTCTTCGAGCAGCCCCAGCACCACCCCTTCGGTCGGCAATTGGGGTTCAGCATCGTCCACGCGCGTCAGGCGCGCAAGGTAGCTGGTCTTTCCGTTCTCGGGTTTGAGCTCTGCCCCAATTGCCCAGTATTCCACCGGCACGAAGGCTTCGATCTCCCGTTCACGTTCCACGATCAAGCGCAACGCCACCGACTGCACCCTGCCGGCAGAAAGCCGGCTGCGCACTTTCTCCCACAGGATCGGGCTGATGCTGTATCCCACCAGTCGGTCGAGCACCCGCCGCGCCTGCTGGGCGTTGACCAAATTCATGTTGATCGAGCGCGGGTGACCGAAGGCTTCGGCAATCGCCGGTTCGGTGATTTCGTGAAAAACCACCCGCTGGCTGTTCTGCGGCTCGATCTCGACGGCTTCCATCAAATGCCAGGCGATTGCTTCGCCCTCACGGTCGGGATCGGTCGCCAGGTAAACCTTTTCGGCGCGACGCGCCAGTTCCTTCAATTCCTTGACCACCGGGCGTTTCTCGTTAGGAACCCGATATTGGGGCGTAAAATCGTTGTCCACGTCCACCGAAAGCTGCGAACGGAGCAGGTCGCGCACGTGCCCGATCGAAGCCTTAACGGTGTATTCCTTGCCCAGAAAACGACCAACCGTGCGCGCTTTTGCGGGCGATTCGACGATCACCAGCTTGCCAGAGCGCTTGTTGGCGTTTTTTTTGCCTTTTTCCGGGGGCGGCAAACCTTCGTGCGCCGACGTGCGTCCAGTGCGGTAAACCTTTCCTCCACACACAGCACACCTGCCGCGCGTCACCGGCGCGCCGGCGGCATTATACTCTGCCACGGGGTCGACGATCTCCCGCTTTTCTTTGCATTTGAGACAATAAGCTTCCAACAAATCCTTCTCCTGAAAAATTCTCGGCTGCCGAGTCCGGTGGATCGATTCCTTTTACGCCATAAGGAAAATGGGTTTCACCCCGGCATCGTATCAAACCAAGACGCCCCTATGAAAATTTTTCATCGAAATCTAGAGATAACGGTCTTTCCCCTGCTGCTTCAATTGCTCGACGACCTGGCGCACACGCTGGGCGGCTCCTTTTGCGCACACCAGCAGGGCATCTCCGCTGTCGACCACGATCAAATCCTCCACACCCACGGTCACGATCAATCGTTCGGGGCGATCGGCAACCACCAAAGAATGGCACGTATCCATCCCCAGGTGATCAGCTTCGATGACGATGTTGCCATCCGCGTCGGCTTTGAGCACATCGAAGAGCGAATCCCAGCTCCCGACATCGTTCCAGCCCAGATCGTGCCCTGACAGCACCGCCACCCCCTTGGCTTTTTCCATCACGCCATAGTCGATCGTTTCAGGTTGTATCGTGCCCCATACCGACTGCAAGACTTCCCAGCGCGCCTCGCCCAACCATGCCGATTCAATCTCGATCAACTTCGCCGTCAGCGCGGGCATCAATTTCTCAAAAGCCTCCCAGATGCGGTCGATGCGCCAGAAGAACATGCCCGAATTCCAATCGTGGTCGCCGCCGTCCAGCATCGCCTGCGCGCTGATTTGGTCCGGTTTCTCTTTAAACCGCAACACACGATACGCTGTGTGACCATCGAACATTCCGAGCTCTTCGCCGCGCTGAATGTAGCCATAACCGGTGGCGGGATAAGTGGGGGAGATCCCCAGCGTGACCAAGTAACCGGCTTCGGCGGTTTTGGTTGCCGCCACCAGGATTTTCTGGAAGGCGGGCACATTTTCAATGAAATGATCGGCGGGCAATACTGCCATGATCGCCTGCGGGGCGCGCTGGCGCAGGGCAACCGTCGCCAAGCCCACCACCGAGGCAGTGCCGCGCGGCAGCGGCTCCAGCAGGTAATTCTCCCGTGGAATCTGCGGGCACTGCGCCTGAAGCTGGCGCGCCTGCTCTTCGACCGTTACCACCAGGATATGCTGGGGTGGGAACAGACCTTCCAGCCGATCAAGCGCCAGTTGGAATAGCGTGCGCTCCCCTCCCAATCGTAGCATTTGCTTGGGTCGGGCGCGGTTTGAAAGTGGCCAGAGGCGCGTACCGCCTCCACCCGCCATGATCACCGCGTAAGTGTGTTCCAGAAGGTCACTCCGTTCGATAATCTTGCTGCACCTCGCGCACGGCGACATAATTCGAAGCGCCTACCATGCGCACCATTCCTTTTAGCTCCATCAGCGTGAGTGTAGCCGAAACCTTTTCAACTGGCAAGCTCGTCTGCACCCGGATCTCATCCACATGCAGCGGCTGCTGACTGAGCACCTCCAGTAATTTTCGTTCCACCTCGTCGACAGGCAACGCCAGCCGCGCCTGCACGTACGACTGAACCTGTTCCAAATTGAGCGCTTCGAGCACCTCGTCGACCGCCAGCAGCGGTCTCGCCCCCTGTTGGATCAAGCGATTGCTGCCCTTGCTCTGCGGGGCGTAAATGTTACCAGGAACAGCAAACACCTCGCGCCCCTGATCGGCAGCAAAGGCTGCTGTAATCAAGGCGCCGCTGGTCTCTCCGGCTTCAACCACTACCGTTGCCTGTGCCAACCCGGAGATGATGCGATTACGGGGCGGAAAATTGGCGCTGTCGGGCGGCGTGCCAGGGGCGTAATCGCCCACCAGTGCACCCTGCGACATGATCTGTTCGGCGAGGCGGCGGTGTTCCGGGGGGTAGATACGCTCCAAACCGCAAGCCAGCACCGCCAGCGTCCGCCCACCGGCTTTGAGAGCGGCATCGTGGGCAATGCTGTCCACACCGCGCGCCAGCCCGCTGACCACTGTGACCCCCTGTCGCGCCAGCGTCCCCGCCAGCTCTTCGGTCACCTGCCGTCCATAGGCGGTCACACGGCGAGTTCCAACGATCGCCACTGCCCACTCGTCGGCGATCTGTAGTTCGCCGCGCACATAAAGCACCGGCGGCGGCTGATCAATCTCTTTCAAACGGACAGGGTAAGCCTCCTCATCCCAGGTGAGCACATGGATGCCGAAGGTTTCGATCTGCTGCCAGCAGCGCTCCAGATCGATCTCGCGCCGCATCTGGAGCAGATTGTCAACGATGCGTGGATGCAAGCCGATCGCTCGCAATGTATCCGGCGGCGCTTCCCAGGCAAACTGCGCTTCGCCGAAATGATCGAGTAATGTCCGCATCCGCACCGCGCCGATGCCCCTGACCATGTTCAAGCCAACCC
Organism: Anaerolineaceae bacterium; assembly: GCA_037445245.1. Classification (GTDB taxonomy): domain Bacteria; phylum Chloroflexota; class Anaerolineae; order Anaerolineales; family Anaerolineaceae; genus JBBIKU01. The sequence goes on along the minus strand of JBBIKU010000054.1, from coordinate 2,811 downwards.
AGTAAGCTTTAGGGTGCATTCAGCCTCTTATCACCACCATTGCTGCGGTCGAACCAGGATTTGCTGCCGTTCGAGGTCGATCGCCAGGATCACCTCGGCAATCGACGGCAATAACAACTCGCTGCCATCCTCGCCTCGAACCAGATAGACATCATTGGCGCCGGTTTCGAGAATCGCCTCGAGGGCGCCGAGAATCACCCCGGCTTCATTAACCACCGTCAGCCCCAGCAACTGGTGATGGTAGTATTCACCCTCCGGCAACGCGGGCAGGTCGTCGCTGCGCACGTAGACCAGCGCGTTGCGCAAACGCCCGACTGCTTCCCGGTCGGTGTAACCCTCGAAACGCACCAGCAGCGCCTTATCGTGCCAGCGTAAGCTCGAAAGCTGCATCCCTTGGCGTTCTTCTCCGATGAAAAGAGTCTTGCCGACCTTCAACCGTTCGGGAAAATCGGTCAACACCTCCATCACAATCTCACCCTTCACACCGTGCGGGCGACGCAGCGAACCGACTGCCAAGAATAAAGGCTCGCCCTTATCAGGCGAGCCTGCACCCCCTTTGCGGGCATCTGCAAGTTGGGCGGAATTTTCAGTAAGATTTCGCTGCCGGCGCTTCATCGCGGCTCGATCACATCCAGGACGACCTGTTTGCCCTCGCCTGCGACGGCGACCCGCAGTAGTACCCGCATCGCATTGGCGACCTTGCCTCCCTTACCAATCACCCTGCCCATATCTTCTTTCGCCACCCGCAGTTCCAGGCGGGTTTTATTGCCCGCTCTTTCCTGCCTGACGCTGACCTGGGTCGGGTCGTCTACCAGCGAAAGGGCGATGTATTCGATCAACTCTTTCGCCGTGCTCCCTCCGGAACGTCCTGCGTAGCGGTTCATCATGATCTTCGCTATCTTATTTCGTCTCTACCGGGTCGCGGCGGGTGCGGGAATCAATATTACGGCTCTCGTAAGCCTCCTGGGCTTCTTTCACCAGCTTCTCGACCGGTTCGCCGGACTTGAAGCGGGCGTAACGATCCATCAAACCCACCCGTTGGAAGAGGCTGCGCACCGCCTCGCTTGGCTGGGCGCCTTTGCTCATCCAGTCGTATACCCGGTCTTCCTTCACCTCAAAGGTAAAGGGTTCTGTGCGCGGATTGTAGTGACCGAGGATTTCCAGGAACTTTCCGTCGCGCGGACTTTCAACGTCCGCAGCTACGATGCGGTAACTGGGCTGGTTTCTCAATCCAACTCGTCGTAACCGAATTCGAACCATCTTATTCTATCTCCTATAGGATATCGGCAATCCAATCTCAATAGCGCTTTCCAGAACAACCTGCTCGGTGTGAGGGCGGCGCTGAAGGGAGCGCGATTCACGGCAGGGTGCACCGGTCAGCCAAACAATCGAGACAAACCCCGTCCGCCGGACTTTTTGAGGGTCTTGAACAGACGTTGTGTCTCGCGGAACTGCTTGATCAAACGATTGATGTCCTGAACATCGCTGCCAGAGCCGCGGGCAATCCGCCGGCGGCGGTTGGCGTTGAGGATATCCGGGTTGCGCCGTTCAGCAACGGTCATGGAATTGATGATTGCCTCCGTTCGTTTCAACTGGCGCTCGGTTTCCTGCGCGTCCAGGTTGCGCGCCATCTGCCCCATGTTTCCGGGCAACATTTCCAGCATCTGCTGCATTGAACCCATCTTGCGCACCTGGCGAATCTGTCGGGCAAAATCTTCCAGCGAGAATTGACCTTCCAATATTTTCTGCGCCTGCTGCTGGGTTTCCTGCTGATCGAAGGCAGCCTCGGCTTTTTCGATCAAGCCGATCATATCACCCATGCCCAAAATACGGGACGCCAGCCGCGCCGGGTCGTAGGCTTCCAGCGCTTCGACGCCTTCGCCGCTGCTCAAGAATTTGATCGGTACGCCGGTCACGCTGCGAATTGAAATCGCCGCCCCGCCACGGGCGTCGCCGTCCATTTTGGTCATCACCAAACCGGTGAGCGCAACCGCGTCGCGGAAACCCTCGGCAATATGCAGCGCTTCCTGACCGATCATGGCGTCGACCACCAGCAGGGTCTCGGCGGGCAGCACTTTGTCGCTGATGGCGCGCAGCTCATCCATCAGCGCCTGATCGAGCTGCGAACGCCCGGCGGTATCAACGATCACCAGGGTATATCCACCTTTTTGAGCCTGCTCGAAAGCCCGTTTGACCAGTTCAGGGGGTGATTTGGACGGCTCGTTAAAAACCGTCACGCCCACCCTTTCACCCAGCGTCTGTAATTGCTGTACGGCTGCCGGGCGGTATGGGTCCGCTGCCACCAACATCACCCGCTCACCCTGAGAGCGCATCCAGCGCGCCAGCTTGGCGGCGGCGGTGGTCTTCCCCGATCCCTGCAGACCCACCAGCATCACCAGGCGCGGCTTGGCGCCGCTGAGATTCACGCGAGCAGCTTCCCCCAGCGTCGCCAACAGCTCTTCATGAACGATTTTAATGACCTGTTGGGCGGGATTCAACGCCTGAGAGACCTCGTGACCTACAGCGCGCTGGCGAACTCGCTTCAAGAAGTCCTTGACCACGCTGTAGTGCACATCGGCTTCCAGCAGCGCCAGGCGCACCTCGCGCAAAGCCACATCGACGTCCTCCTCGGAGAGCTTTCCGCGGCGGCGCAACTGTCGGAATATTTGGTTCAGCTTTTCGGATAGATTCTCAAACACAACCCGCCACTGCCTGCACCCGCTTTGCGGGCGCCTCCAATACAAACAAAATCCCTTGCTGCGAAGGGCTATAACATGGGGCAAATTCTAGCCCGGATAGAGCAAATGGACA
>JBBIKU010000053.1:0-14374 GCA_037445245.1 Anaerolineaceae bacterium | reverse complement strand
AGGATTCAAGCATCTTGCGGGCGTTCTCGACCGAAAGTGGATATTGGCTGGCGAAGAATGCCTGAGCGATGACGGCTTGATCCAAGCTCTCTAGTGTCTCGATGGTCTCGGAGGTGAGGGTGTGTTGGCGGTCTTCGGTCAGATCCCAACGTGGCGAATATTGAAACGCCAGGTGATTTATGACGATCAAAATTCCGGTAAAAGCCAGTGTTTTAATCAGGGCGTTGCTACCGTAGCGAGCCTGTCGACCGGTCAGGGAGGCTCGAAAACGGGCTGGATCGAGGAGGGCAAAGGCAGCCATCCCCACTACGATCAGCCCGAGGCTGATCTGTAAGGGCAGGTTGAAGCTGCGTTGGACGATGTACAGTCCACCTGCAGCCAGGGCGGCAGCCAGTGCCAGATACAGACCCAAGGGAGCGAGACGTTGTTTGAGTGGCTTCATTATCGCCACCTCCGGGTTTCAACGCTGACCGAGCCAAGAAAAAGCGCCAGGGTGGTCAGACTGAGATAATAAAGAATACTATCCAGCTTGATAATGCCGATCATGAAGACCTGATAAAAATGGTCGGTAATGCTGAGATATCGAAAAATGTCGGCGGTGCTACCGGTCGTCAACTGGGCTGGACTGCCGATGACCCACAACAGGATCACCACCCCCAGCGAAGCAAAAAAGGCAGCTAGCTGGTGGCTGAAAAATGAAGAGACGCAGACGCCGATGGCGGTCAGCGCGGCGGTCATCAAGATGATGCCCAGATAGCCGCTCAGCATCAAGCCCTGGTCAATGCCGGGCGTGATCAAGTTGTTCAGAATGATCGGATAAATCAAGGTAATGGCGATGATGGTCAAAAAAAAGAAAAAGCTCCCCAGCCATTTTCCGATGATCAGTTGCCAGTCGGTGACCGGCGCAGTAAGCAGTAATTCGAGCGTACCCTGGCGGTTTTCTTCGGCAATTGAGCGCATCGTGATGGCGGGGGCAGCCAGGAACAGCAGCGGGAACACAAAGAGCTGGAAGGTGCGCTGAAGGTTGGGGGTGAATTGCTGTGTTTGGGCGGCAAAAGCGATATCCAAATACAGAAAACCACCCAGTGTCAAAAGGAAGACGACGATCAGCACATAAGCGATCGGGTTAATAAAGAAGTGTTTATACTCGCGACAGGCGATAATCCAAATATTGTTCATACCTTCACCTTGTTGATCAAAAGCTCTCGACAACGGCAGTGTCATCGATGCTGGGGGGTGCAACTTCGTCCTGGGTGAGTTGCAGGAAGATCTCTTCGAGGCTCATGCCAGTGGGTTGCAATTCGAGCAGATCATAATTGGCTTGCACTACCCGCCGGGCAGCTTCGGCGCGCATGTCCTGCCCCGGGGCGGATTCAAACTCGATTGTGTCATCAGTTTTAGAAACGACGTTGGTCACGCCAGGGATCGAGGCGATTTTTGGGACCAAATCGGCGGCGTTGCCGCGCAGGCGCAACTGGGTACGTTGGGCGCCTGTCAGACGGGCTTGCAGGCGTTCGGTTGTGTCTTCAGCAACGATTCGACCTTTATTGATGATCAAGACACGATCGCAGACCTGCTGGGCTTCTGGCAAGATGTGGGTTGATAACAGGACGGTGTGTTCCTTGCCAATTTCTCGAATCAGGTTACGCACTTCTATGATTTGCGCCGGGTCAAGTCCGATAGTCGGTTCATCCAGGATCAGAACGCGGGGATGATGCAGGAGCGCCTGCGCCAGCCCAACCCGTTGGCGCAAGCCTTTGGAGAGGTTACCGATGTAGCCTTCGGCGCGGTCTTCCATGTGCACCATTTCGAGTACGTCATCGACCCGGTCTTCGGGGTTGGGGGTGCCTCGCAATTGTGCCATGAACATCAAGAATTCGAACACCGTCATGTCAGGATAGAGCGGGACGGTCTCCGGCAGGTATCCGACAATGCGCCGGGTTTCGAGGGATTGGTCGATCACGTCGTACCCGCCAATTTCCGCCTTGCCGGAGGTGGGTGGGGTGTAACCGGTCAGGATGCGCATGGTGGTGGTTTTACCGGCACCATTGGGACCTAAAAACCCGACAATCTCGCCGCTTTTAATGTGAAAGTCGATTTCACTGATGGCAGTGCGCGTACCGTATTCTTTGGTCAGTTTCGATACTTTTATCATTCCGTCTTCATCCAGAGGAGATTTGATCTTTTGGGAAGGAATAAAGAAGCGGAAACGAATTTCCGCTCGCCATTCCCTGCCTCGAGGTTTTCAAAATCGTATAAAACCCATTTGAGCCGCATAACACTATACAACAATGACTATCCAAAGTCAATAAGTTGATTTGTTTCTAATCAAATGCTAATCTACCCTAATGCGCCTGGTGTTGAGTACCCGTGAAAGATATGAAATCGAATCAAAAAAACTTGACCCATGCTTTGGGTGTGTGGTAGAATAGCCCCGCTTTCGCCTCCATCGTCTAGGGGACTAGGACGCAGCCCTTTCAAGGCTAAAACCGGGGTTCGAATCCCCGTGGAGGCACAACCAAAGGTTGTGCGGCATGCCCTGCCGACAGCCTTTTTGGTTAATCCCCGAACTTATCGCGCCACACTCCTTGCATGTAGAGAGCGTCTTCTTCGAGGATGGGACTTTCGCACAGGATCCTGCCGCGACAATGGCGTTCTTTGAGCGCCTCGAACAGTGCGATGAGGTTGAAATCCGATTCCTGCAACGGAAGATGATTCTTCTCGCCCTTGCCAGTGTATTCAATGCCGGACATGTGGATGTGTAAACGCTGAAGAGCATCTTCTCCGAGTGCCTGGGCGTAAGAATCGAGCGCTTTCAACCAAGCCTCGCCGGTGTTCCACGAACCGTCGCCGGCGCGGGCGTGCAAATGAGCAAAATCTAGGCAGGGTTCAACCCCAGCGAGGGCACGGCTGATGACGAGTGTGTCATTCAGCGAACCCAGCATGGCAGATTTTCCCATCGTCTCCGGTCGCAGCATGACCGGGTTTCCGGCATCCCGTAATTCGGATAGACAACCTTCCAGGCGATGGATGGCTTTTTTTTGCACGATTTCTGCGTCCTGACCGAAATAGCTTCCGGGATGAAATACAATAGCGGTAGCACCGGCAAGGTTGCCAAAATGAGCTGAGTCCATCAGCCGCTTGCGAGATTTGCGCCACTCGTCATCATCGGCGTTGAGGTTAATATAGTAGGGAGCGTGCACGCTCAAGGCGATACCCTGCGTCTTCGCCTCGGTTTTGATCGCCAGGCAGGTGGCTTCGGTGACCTGCACGGCGCGCACCCAACCCAATTCCAGCGCAGCCAAACCCAGCCTGTTGATCTCTTGGATGGCGCCAACCGAACCGCCCGGTTTTTTTGGCGTGGACGTTGGTGCTCCCACCGTTCCGAACAAGAATTGTGTTGTCATTGGTTTGCTCCTGCAATGATGCGGCTCAATTCTCGCCATAGAGGGGGTGCCAGTATCAGGATGCCGATAGCAGCCGCTGAAATGGCCGCAATCAAGACCGCCGCGGCGCCAACATCTTTGCCTACCTTTGCCAGTGGGTGTTTGCTGGGGCTAGCCAGATCGACCACTGCTTCGAGGGCGGTGTTAATGAATTCCGCTGTCCATACTGCTCCAATTGTCAGGATCAGGATGCCCCATTCGATGGGTTGTATCCTGAGCCAGATCGCCAGGATGATGACGGTGGAAGTGACCCCAAAGTGAATCCAGGCGTTTTTCTGAGTTCTAAGGACGAAGCCGAGACCGCAGAAGGCATGTCGAAAAGACTGAAGGCGGGATTTCAGAAAGGCAAACAGATTAGTCATCTTTTCCCGGCTCTTTTGCCAGCTTGCAGCCAATCTGGTTCAGGATTATCCGCTGAGTCGCCCACATGTGATTATGCTCCTCGGCAGTCTGGTGATCGTAGCCCAGTACATGCAAAACGCCATGAACCGTGAGCAATTGCAGCTCGGTGACGAGGGGGTGCCTTGCCGCCTGCGCCTGCGCGACCGCGCGCGGATAGGAGATGATCACATCACCGAGATGGGTGCGCCCGCTTTCTGGGTCGATTTCGTGGGCGGGGAAGGCAAGCACATCCGTGGTGGCAGCCACCCTTCGAAAATCGCGGTTGAGTTCTAGAACTTTTTCATCCCCTTCGATGCAGATGACCAGATCGGTGGTTTCTTCATCGACGTCCTCATAAGTAAGCACTGCCCGGGCAGCCTCGTGGAGCGCATCAACAATCTCCGGGTCGATCTCGGTCAGGGCAGGGATGATGTGGATCATGCGGTTGATTTTTCGACTTTGATCGGTTTGGTGTTGAGTTCAGGGTATTTCAAGCGTGGGTGGTGGGTGTTGCGCAATGTGCTGACAAAAGATTTCGAAACCTGTTTGAGGTCGCGCAAGGTCAGGTTGGTATCATCCAGTTGCCCTTCCCGTTGGCAGAACTCGATCACTTTGTCTACCACCTGCTGTAATTCTTCTTCGGTAGCAGGCATTTCAGCCCGGGCACGCGCTTCACAGCCGTCCGCCAGCATCAGCAGTGCCGTTTCGCGGGAACGCGGAGCGGGTCCGGGGTAACGGTAGGCATCGATGTTCACTTTGGCGAGGTCGCCGTTGTGTTTTTCAGCGGCTTTGGCAAATTGGTAACGGGCAATCAGGGAGCCGTGGTGTTCCAGGATGAAATCTTGCATGCGCGGCGGCAGACGGTATTTGCGCGCCAGTTGCACGCCATCCAGCACATGACGGATGATATTAGCGGCACTGATCTCCGGGTCGAGGTTATCGTGGGGATTGGCTTGTCCGGGCAACTGATTCTCGATGAAGAAAGAAGGGTTGAGCACTTTACCGGCGTCGTGATAGACTGCGCCGGCGCGCACCAGCAATCCATCGGCGCCAATCGCCTCGGCTGCCTGTTCGGCTAAATTACCCACCTGAAGACTGTGTTGATAGGTGCCGGGAGCGTTGCGCATGATAAATTGTAAAAGTGGGTGATCCGGACGCAGGATTTCCATCAATTGCAGGGCGGTGGTCAAACCGAGTAACTGGCTGGAAATGAATTGTAACAGCAATGAAACGCTGGCTGAAGCCAACCCGTTGAAAAATGCAGCCCCGACCAGGGTGACAATGCCAAACCAGTCTGTGCTGGCGCCGGGCATTCGATAAGCCAGCACGACCGCGCTACCGGCTGTGCCGATGGCTAAACCGGCGTAGATAAAACTTGTCACCCGTTTGCCTTTGCCCAACACCAGAATACCGCACAGGCTGGATAGCAGATAAAACAGGGTCAGGTCGACGCTGTCGGGCACCCCATAGGTTGAGAGGATGCTCAAAATTAACGAGAAGATCAATCCGATCTCAGCCGAAAAGAGGCTGCCGAAAGTCAAGCCAAACGCCGGCAGGGGGAAAGCATAGGGGATGATGGCGCGGTTGGGGATGAACAGGCGCGCCGTGTAAAGAAAGATCAAAAAGAAAACCGACAGGAGCGCCCAATTTTTTGCATCCCGCATGTTTTCTGGATTGCGACGGGAGAGGTATAAGCCTGTGGCAGTGCTGATAAGAACGACCAGTATGGCTGCTGCTACCATGTCTTGGGGGTCACCGCCGGGCTTGATGAGATTGTATTCTTCGAGCGCCTCTATAATGAAAGGGGTAATCACTTGGCCGCGCTGGACAATGGTTTCACCGGCGGCAAAACTGTAGGTGATCGGCTGGACGAGACTGCGCGCTTCGTTAATGGCTTGACGGGTCAGCTCGTCGCTGCGCAGGCTGTTGGGAACGACAAATTGTGTGACCAGTTCTGCCACCAGGGTCGCCTGCTCTTGTGGCAGAGTAAAACTGATCAAGGTGGGGACATTGCGCCTGGCGTCGCGCAGCATATCTTCGCGAATAGTAGCACGCATGACCTGTTCTAGTACGTTCAGGGCTTCCTGCTGGGTGGCTTCCCATCGTGAATCGGGTAAGCTCAGAATCTGCTCGTAGGCTTCGCTGCTCAGCGAAAGGTTCTGGATTGCTTCCAGGTCCTGGATTTTTTGATCGAATGAGGCGTAGTTGTCGGAACGGACGGTGTGGATGTAATTGAATACCAACCGCATTCTTTCGATCTGACGGCGGGTGATGGCTGGGTCGGCAGGAAGAAAAACCGGCGGGACAGCCATTTCAGCCTCTAAACGCGCCTGTTCGGTTAAAATGCGACTTTCATAGGTCAGGGCGCGGGGCGCCTGAATGTCTTGTGGGGCAACTGATCCAACGCTGAGGGGGTAGGTGGATGGGCGGAGCGGGTCTGGGAATAGCATGATCACCAGCGTCAACCCGCTGACCAGGGTCAGCATCAACCACGGAATGGATTTAAGATTAAGAAATCGAAAACGATGCATGATGCTGGTGGATGCCTAAGAACCGCTGAGCAATTGGCGCACAACCAGGCTGACGCGATCGTTCGGAGCGCGTCCCTGAATCCTGGGCAGTAACACTTTCATGACCTTTCCCACATCGCCCATCCCCTGCGCCTGGATTTCGGCAATCGCCGATTCAGCTAGGGCGCGCAGTGCGTCATCGGAAAGTTGTGCCGGCAGAAAAGTTTCGATGACGGCAATTTCTGCTTGGTTGCTCTCGATTAGGTCGTCGCGGTTGGCGATTTTAGCATCCTGGATTGATTCGCGCCGCATCTTGATCTCTTTTTGCAACACCGACACGATCTCGATTTCCTCTAAAGGTGCGCCTTTTTGTACTTCTTCTAGTTTAATGCTCGAAAGTGTGATGCGCAGAGCCCGTTTTTTAACCGTATCACCGGAGCGAATCGCCTGGTGGAGTGCTTCTTCAATTCTTTCTTTGATTGACATAGTTTGATTATACCTTATGGAGTCTCATTGTCATTGGCGACGAAAATCTGGTCTCGGATGCCCTCCAGGATCGTTGCGCCAATGCCGGGAACCTTGAGCAAGTCTTCGATGCTTTGAAAGGGACCATTTTGCTGGCGATATGCCAGAATATCGGCGGCTTTCGCCGGTCCAATGCCGGGCAGGGCGTCAAGCTGGTTGAGGGTGGCGGTGTTCAGGTTGATGGGGGCTGATGTGCCGCTTTCTGCACTGTTGAGCGCCGGGTTGGCAGCCATGAAACGAGTCAAGTCTTCGCCTTGAGCGGGGATGTGGATCTTGTCGCCATCGGATAGGCGGGCAGCGAGGTTGATGATTTCGGCGTCAGCCTGCTCAAGCAGCCCGCCGGCGAGGGCAACTGCATCTTGCACCCGGCTTTCTCTAGGTAGCGAGTACACGCCGGGCTTCTTTACTGCCCCGCTGATGTGAACAATGAGAGGGGCGGGTGTCGGTGGCGGGGCGAGTTCAATCGGGGTTCCGCGCGGTGAAGCGGCTGTCAGCCAGATGATTCCGGCTGCCAGCATGCCCAACAGAAAACCGAGAAGAACTTGTTGCCAGGTTTTCACGGATAGCCTGCTGCAAATATAATTATAGTATAGTATCGCCTCAGGGTAGCCCTAAATGGATAGGAATTCGTGCAGAGCGACCGGATCGGGCGCACCTGAAATACCCTGCATGCTATAATCAAATACCAACCTCAAGCCAGGATCGCTCACCGGCGCGCTGAGACGCGCCGTATTACCGGACGGTCGGAATTGAATTATTCCATGTTGCCTGATTTTCGTGTACGCCAACGTGATTATCTGCTAGAGATCAGCCGGGCATTGACGCAGGAACTCGACCTGGATAAATTGCTGGGGCGTATTCTTGATATTTCCGTTGAGATGCTTGCCGGGCACGCCGGCTTGATTGCTCTGCAAACCGAAACGGGAAGGTGGCGGCTGCGTGTCTCGCAGGGTTTGCCTTCGCCCTTTCTTCGCTTTCTCGGACCACTGTTTGCGGATATCAAACGAGCTGATCTTGATGCCGAAGACTTCGGATTGTCCGAAGTCAACCGCGTGCTCACGGAGTTAATCCATTCTGCCAGCATGGGAATGCTCAACGGGGTGGGTTTGCCCCTGGTGGCGCGCAACACGGTTGTGGGCGTAATCTATATTTTTCGTAATTATCCCAGCGTCTTTTCGGTAGACGATCGCAACCTGTTAAGCAGTTTTGCCAGTCAGGCAGCGATTGCGGTGCAAAACGCCCAATTATATACCCAGATCAGCCGCGAAAAGCAGCGCATCAGCGCGCTGCTGGATTCGGCGGCTGATGGCATCCTTATCCTCTCGCCCGATAATCGCATCGAGCACGCCAACCCGGCTTTTGCTCGCATGGTTCAACAGAAGGTGAAAGACATCCAGGGCGCCATGCACAGCGATGTGATCCGCTGGAACACAAAGCCGAGCGGGATGACACTCGAACAGGCGGTGGCAGGTGGCTGGCCACTGACATCCTATGCGCACCTCTACATTGAGGGCGACCTGCGCCGGGATGCAGATACCACGCCGTTACCGGTTGGGATCACCTATGCACCGTTGCTTTCGCCGGAAGGCACACTGGTGAACACCATCGCCACGGTGCGCGACATTACCCGCTTTCGCCAAGCGGATGAACTCAAAAGCACCTTTATTTCCATCATCAGTCACGAACTCAAGACTCCGGTAGCCCTGATCAAAGGTTACGTCAGCACGTTGCGGCGGGAGGATGCCAGTTGGGATCGTTCGGTTGTTGCCGACAGTCTGGAGGTCATCGAGGAAGAAGCCGACCGGCTGGCGTCGTTGATCGAAAACCTGTTGGATGCATCTCGCTTGCAGGCGGGCGGGATGAAGCTCACTTTGGGTGATGTATATTTACCGGACTTGGCTAAACGGGTTGCCAAACGCTTGCAATCACAAACCAGCCGGCACAAGATCGAAGTCGAGTTCCCGCCGGATTTTCCGGTAGTCCAGGCGAACGACAACCGCTTGGAACAAGTGTTATTCAATTTGGTGTCGAATGCCATCAAGTACGCTCCGGAAGGGAGCATCTGCATCCGCGGTAGGCTGAAAGCCGACGATGTCGTTGTGTGTGTCAGTGATGAGGGACCGGGGATTGATGTGCAGGATGTTCCGTTTGTATTCGATCGCTTCTACCGCGCCCCTGAAATGGTGCGCAACACCAAAGGGGCAGGTTTGGGCTTGTACCTTTCGCGGGCAATTGTCGAGGCGCATGGGGGGCGAATCTGGATCAACCCGGACTACGAAAAGGGGGCGCAGATCTGCTTCTCGCTGCCGCGTAAAATGGATAGGGGGTAAGTTTTGATACAAGGAATGTCTGGCGGTTAAATGGCGGGTGGTATAATGGTGCATCAAAAATAATAAAGGACGATTAACGATCATGGTAAAAACAACTACGAATTGCCCGCGCTGCCGCCAGCCGATTGTGGCGAATGTTGAGCAATTGTTCGATATGAACCAGGATTCGGGCGCCAAACAAAAACTACTTAGTGGTTCATTCAACTTGGTGCAGTGCAACGTATGCGGATATCAGGGAAATCTCAGCACACCCATTGTTTATCACGATCCTGAAAAAGAATTGCTGTTAACCTATTTTCCTCCCGAGATGGCTTTACCGGTAAACGAACAGGAAAAGATGATCGGTCCGCACATTACCAGGGTGATGGAGCGCCTGCCGCAGGAAAAACGCAAGGCGTACCTGTTGCGTCCTGAGACGATGCTGACGATGGAAACGATGATCGAGCGGATCCTTGAAGCCGATGGCATCACCAAAGATATGCTCAACGCCCAAAAAGAACGCCTCAATTTGCTTCAGCGCTTGTTGAAAGCCTCGCAGGAAGAGAGGGCGGAAATTGTCAGGCAAGAAGAGGCAATCATCGACCAGGAATTCTTCGGGATTTTCAACCGCATCATTGAAGCCACGCTGGCTCAGGGTGATCAAGAAGCAGCAAAGCAGCTGGCGGCAATACAAAAAGAACTTCTTGCACAAACCGAAGTGGGCAAGTCGATTTTGAAACAATCGCAAGAAATGCAGGAAACCATCAAAGCTTTGCAGGAAGCCAGCAAAAACGGGTTGACGCGCGAGAAGTTGCTCGACCTGATCATGGATAATGCCGATGAAGCCCGCCTGGGTATTATTGTAAGCCTGGCGCGCCCTGCCATGGATTACAGCTTCTTCCAAATCTTGAGCGACCGCATAAATGCCGCCAAAGACGGTGAAAAAGAAGAGCTGATCGAGCTTCGTGAGCAACTGCTGGATTTGACTGCGGAATATGATGATGCCCTCAACCAGCGGGCGTTGCGGGCTCAAAAAATCCTGGATGAGATCATCGACGCCGAGGATGTGGAAAAAGCGATGGCATCCCGAATTGATGCCATTGATGACCTGATGGTACAGCTTATACGCAGCGAGCATGAGAAAGCCAACCAGCAGGGCGATCCGGATCGTTTGCGGAAATTGGAAGAAATCATCCAGGTGCTGCAAAAGATCAGCGCCCCGCCACCGGAGATCGCGCTGATCGAAAAATTCCTCGAAGCGGACGATGAAGAATCGTTGAAAAAGATGCTGGAAGAAAACGCCGAAAAGATCACCCCGGATTTTGCTCAACTGGTCGGCAGCATGGCGGCGCAATCCGAAGCGCAGGGGCAAAACGCCGAAATCCTCGAAAAATTGAAGATGATTTCGAAAATGGCACTACGTTTTTCGATGCGGGCAAATCTGAAGAAGGTTGCCAGCGGTTAGGATCTATTCGATCGGGTTATCCAGGCGTAGACCGTAACCACGTACCGTCACAATGTAGGCGCGAGTGGGATCGACATCAACCAGGCGTTCGCGCAGGCGCCTCACTAGGGCATCCAGTGCCTGATCGGAGACGCCGGCGGCTTCTTGATCGCCCCAGACGGCAGTTACCAATTCCTGTCGTGAGACGACTTTCCCCTGCTGTTCGAACAACGTTTGCAGACAGCGAAATTGCGGTGCAGAGAGAGGGGGAAGCAACTCTTTTTGTCCGATCCAAACCCGGCGAGAACGGTTGTCGAGGTACAAAAGCCCCGGGCGGGTGCGAACGGCGTTGCGGGTGATCTCCATGGGCATGGTGGCGTCAGAGCTGAGGAAGACGAAATTTTGCACCAGGGCGATTTGCAGTACATCTCCGTCCTGAAGGTAGACGGCTTCTGAGAGTTTCTTCCCGTTGAGGTAACAGCCGTTCTTACTGGCAAGATCTTCGATAAGGACGCCTTCCTCGCCGGGCGTGAGGCGGGCATGGTAGCGTGAAACCTGGCGATCGGGCACGACGATTTGGCAGGCGGGGTCTCTGCCGATCAGGCTGGTTTCAGCGATCGACCAGCGCTGTCCGTTGAGCGGTCCGCTTTGTGCGATCAACACCGGCAAATCGGATTCATTGTTGTTCATCACCTGCCTCCGCCCACCTTATCTTTTTATTTTGCCCTTCTTTTCGCATGTACTTGAACCGTGTATAATCAATGATAGCAGAATTGAATCATTTTGTGCAACACTGACCTGCGTCAATTCCCAACTGGGATCGGGCAAACGCCGAAAGCCATCACGACCTTGCAGGTCAGCAGTTTATTGGAGATGAGGAACGCCGTAGCATGCCGGTACCCTTAAAAGCGGGGGAGGTACTTCGTGGTCGTTATAAGATCAATCGCATTATCGGACGGGGGGGGATGGGAAGCATCTACCTTTCGGACGATCTGCGATTGGAGGGCCGCAAGTGCGCCCTGAAAGAAGTCGAACATGATCGATCGTTGCCATCGGCGATGATCAAAGAAGCCCGCGAGCAGTTTCTGCGTGAGGCGACGGTGCTGGCGCGGCTGGATCATCCCAATCTGCCTAAGGTTTCTGATTTCTTTTCCATCGGCAATCGGGATTATCTGGTGATGGATTTTGTGCCCGGTAAAGATCTCAGAACGATTATGCTCGAGGCGCGGCAGGCAGAGACTTTTATTCCGGAAGCAGAGGTTCTGAACTGGGCAGCTCAACTCGCCGACGCGCTGGCTTATCTGCATCGCCAAGATCCGCCGATCGTTCACCGCGACATCAAGCCCAGCAACCTTAAACTTACCCCCAGCGGATTGCTGAAACTGGTTGACTTTGGGTTGGTCAAACTGCTCTCCTCGGGCGAGGTTACGATTACCATCCTGCAAGGGCAGGGAACTGCGTTGTATACGCCGCTCGAACAATACGGTGGCAACGGCACGCACACCGATGTTCGCAGTGATATCTATTCCTTTGGCGCCACCCTTTACCACTTATTGACCAATCAACCGCCGCTCGATGCCAGGGAGCGTTTCTTGAATCCGGAAGCACTGGTGCTGCTGAGACAGATTAATCCGGATATCAGTCTGCGTACCGAGCGCGCCATATTGTGGGCGATGAATCTGCACCCCGATCAACGACCGGAAACGATCGATGCCTTTCGCGAGGATTTGATTGGTGAACGGCGGGTGTTGCCGCGTCAGGTTACCCCGTCATTGCGGTTTAAAGACCTGGTGCAAATCAATCCGGAACGCGAGTTGATCCTTATCGCAGCCGGTTTAACGGCGGTCAGTTTAATCCTTACGCTGGCTTTTTAGGCTTGCCCAGAATTGTCCCAGGGTTTGGTGGTCGACGCCATTTTGCCACAGCCACCCTGCCAGCCAGCCTGCTAGGCAGCCGCCGATGATGGTTGCCAGCAATCCCCAGCCGCTGACGGTCGGTGCATTTTCTAGCGCCGATAATGCCAGCAGGTCAAATAGAATATAGGCGACAATTCCGCCGGTGATGGTTAGCGTAGACCAGCGAATGCCCCAGCGCAACGAGATTTGCTTGCGCCCCATCCAGAACACCCCCGCCGCAAATCCCCAGATGACCAGCATCGAGCCGAACCAGGTTGCAAATGGATAACGGGTCAATGGTTGGGCAGTTGCGAAAACGTCAGCGGTGGGTGTTGGTGTGATGGTCGGTTCGGCAACCGGTTCTGGGGTTACGGTCGCGGTTGGCTCGGGGGCGATGGCAGTGATGGCGGCAGCTTCTCCCGGCGTAATATCTAGCTGGAGGATGTCCGAGATGGTTGCCGGTTCGCTGGCGGCGCGAATTTCGAGCAATCCCGGCATCTGGATTCGAAAAGTGGTTCGTGCGACCCCCTGGTAAGTAGTGGTTTCGATCTGCTGGGTAGAAGGCACTTCGCCGCCGGTGGTGAACACAAAACGGACCACGCTGCCATCCGGCACAGGATTACCGTTGTGATCGCGAATCACACTTGTTCGCAATGGCAGTGTATCGCCGACTTTAAAAAGTGGGATCGGTGTGGGTATGATGGTTTCATTGCCGTTTTCAATTTCCTCTTCGGCAAGCTCCGGCAGGTCCAGGATGAGAGAGATCACCTGGTCGGGATCAGGTGAAGTGGCGGTAATCAAGTCGTAACCCACGCCCGGCGCCGACACCGGCAGGGCACCCACCGCTGTGGTTTCCTGGAAGAGCAGCCTCGCCGCCATATCTATAAAAGCCGGCGCTTTGCTGTACAAGGCGTAATAAGCTGACAGTTTGGAAGTGTCGGTCGCATCCAGATAGTAAGGTGCATTGAAGGCAAACACCACCACGCGTTTGTCGCGCACCAGATCGGGTCTTTCGGCGAGAATGCGACGCAAGGCATACGATTCAGGTCGCGTGGCTTGAACGTTCAGCATTCCGAAAACGACCCAATCTGCGGAACGGAGGTCGTTTTCCAGGGCTTTGGCGCCCGATTCGGGCGCCGCCATGCCGTTCAATAATTCGGTCAATTCCTGAAATGAGTATGAGGATAGTTGATACTGTAGAACCTGATCGCCCGCGCCGGGTCCATAGAAGCGGATCACGGCGTTTTCGAGGGCTTTGCTGGAGAACGCCACCTGTGAGGGACATTGGCTGCATTGCCTGCCCTCTAAGGTGTCGGTAATGAAAACGATCTGATCGCGGGCGGCGGGCGGTCTGGCAAGGTTGGCGCTCAACTCAGCCGGTTCAGGGCTGAGCAAGGTGGCTGCCTGTTGGGCAATGTCGAAGGTCACCTGCTGCGTTTGCCCCATCACCGATAAAGCAGAAGGGGGTGGAATTACCGCTTCGAGCGAAAAATTGGGGTATAGCCGGTATTTGAGCGTCAATATCCTTTCGACCGAAGCATCGACGCGACGGGCAAAGGCGGCGTCTTCGAGATATTTTTGCTCGAAGAAATTCAACGTGCGCAGGATGGTGGTGTAACTATCCGGCTCGTTTGCACCGATGAAATTATCCACAATGAGCAAATCATTGCCAGCGAGGAAGGCGTTACGGGCAACCTGGCGAGCTTCGAACGTTTGACCGGTGCTGCTGTACAGGCGACGGATGGCTGCGCTGCCGAGATCGTCACTAACGACAACCCCGCCCTGTTCCCGCCATTCGGCGAATTGGGGAAGGTTCATCAATTGTTCGAGCGCCACCGCGTCCAGACTGACCGGTCGGGTGGTG
>JBBIKU010000052.1:0-14486 GCA_037445245.1 Anaerolineaceae bacterium | reverse complement strand
GAAGGGGTGAGGGTTGGGAAGTAGGGTTGAATGAGAATGTCATAGTTCTGCTCATAACCGAGGTCCATCAGCCGTGGCAGTATATCGGAGGCGGTTTGATGGAAGCCGGGATACATCAGGATGCAAAGCATGTTGGTTTTGTTGCGCGCCAGTCTTCGGGCGGAAATGTTGGGCGCATAGCCGATGGTGCGGATGGCGGTTTGAACGCGCTGGCGCAATTCGTGGCTGACGTACGGCTCCTGGTTGATGACCCGGGAGACAGTCTTGATCGAGCATCCGGCTAAGCGGGCAACATCTTTAATCGTGGCGCTCAAATCGATAACAACCCCTCTCGAAATCTTTTTTAGAATTATACGGCATACGGCGCGCTGTGGTGCACAAATTTGGAAGTGGTTAAAAAGGATCGTTGGGGGGGCGATGACTGCTGAAATTGACAGCGTTGTCACAATCAAGTATACTGTATTTCGAATCAGATCATTTTAAGAGGGAGATGGAACATGGGTAATGTGCTCGAGCAATTGTTCAACGCCATCCTGGATGGTGACCAGAAATTGGCAGCGGCTTTGGTGCAGCAGGCTTTGGACGAAGGCACAGGCGCCGATACTGTCCTGCAGAACGGGCTGGTGGCTGCGATGGCGGAGGTGGGGCGTTTGTTTGAAGAGGGAGAATATTTTGTGCCCGAAATGCTGGTGGCGGCGCGCGCCATGCAATCCGGTCTGGGGATACTCAAACCGCACCTGGTGCAGGCGAACGTGAGCACCGCCGGCAAGGTCATTGCCGGGACGGTGAAAGGCGACCTGCATGATATCGGCAAAAACCTGGTGTGCATGATGCTGGAGGGAGCAGCCTTCGAGATTATCGATCTGGGCACCGACGTCTCGCCAGAACAGTTTGTCGAAGCAGTGCAGAGTAACGATGTCCAATTGGTTGCTCTCTCGGCATTGTTGACCACCACCATGCCCAGCATGAAGGATACCCTGCAAGCGCTTACGGACGCTGGTGTGCGCCAGAAAGTCAAAGTTATGGTCGGCGGAGCGCCGGTCACGGATGGCTACGCCCGTGAGATCGGCGCGGATGGATACGCCCCAGATGCCAGTAAAGCGGTGGTACTGGCAAAATCACTGGTGGCTTGCGCATGAGCCGTCTGAAAGATTATATTTTTGCTTGCGATCACCGCCTGGCGATGCCGATCGGGGTCAACGCCGGCTTGGAGATGGCAGACATTAGCGTTCGCCAATCGGTCAGCGAGCCGGCGAAGCAGTATCAAGCCGTGCGCACCTTGCACGAGCGGTTCGATACTCTTTTTGCCCTCACCGCCATGGATTTGAGCGCCGAAGCGGAGGCGTTTGGCTGCCATATCTGTATGGAGGAGCACGAAGTGCCTACCGTGATCGGGCGTCTGGTTACCGACCGGGATGAGGTTGAGCGTTTGGAAATCCCGGCGGTGGGCTCGGGGCGCACACAGGTGCACATCGAGACCGCGGCGCGCCTGGTTGACTTACCTGGCAAGCCGCTGGTGCTGGGGGGTGTGATCGGTCCGTTTTCGCTCGCCGGGCGTTTGTTTGGTGTCAGCGAGGCACTGGAATTGAGCATGACCGATGCTGAGCTGCTGTTGGCTCTGTTGGAGAAAGCAACGGCTTTCATCACCGCTTATGTGGGCGAATTCAAAAAAGCCGGTGCTGCGGGCGTTATCATGGCAGAACCGGCGGCGGGCTTGTTATCTCCCCGAGCATTAAGCAGGTTTTCTTCAAACTTCGTGCGACAAATTTGCCAGGTAGTCGAAGACGAGCAATTTTCGGTTATTTTGCACAATTGTGGGGCACGTCTGGTGCATCTTAATGCCATTCTTGAATCGGGGGCAGAGCTGTTGCATTTTGGGGCGCTGATGGACATGACGGCGGCAAGAGCGCAGCTGCCAGATGAAGTCATTCTGTGCGGTAATCTGGATCCGACGGAAGTCTTTTATGAAGGGACACCTCAGCTTGTGAAGGCTCGGACGACTGAATTGCTCGCCTCGCTTGGCGGGCAGCCGAATTTTGTGCTCTCATCGGGCTGCGATTTGCCGCCCGGCGTGCCACTGGAAAACTTGACCGCTTTCTTTGCAGCGTTGAATCAGTTCAACCGCTGTGCCTCAACATAACCTGACCGGTGAAATTATTGACCGCCTCTGTTACAATTATTGAAACTTGTAAGAGGCGGGAGGTTGCAGGTGGTTCAAACGCATACGATCCGCATTGCCAGCAGAGGGAATGCGGACATTCATGATATTACCAGTCAGGTGCAGAAGATTATTGCCGATGGAGAGATTCACTCCGGAATCGTGACGCTGTTTTGCCCCTCTTCGACCAGCGGGTTGACCACCATCGAGTACGAGGCGGGTTGTCTCGCCGATCTCAGTCGTTTGTTAGATGAAATTCTAAGTTCGGAACGGGACTATGCCCATAATGCCCGCTGGGGGGACAGAAATGGGCACAGTCACGTCCGGGCAGCGTTGTTAGGAGCATCGCTCACGGTGCCATTCACCGGGCGGCGACTGCACCTGGGCACCTGGCAGCAAATTATTTTTATCGATTTTGATGTTCGACCCCGGCAACGCGAACTGGTTGTTCAGGTATTGGGGTCGTAGCCGAGCTGCCGGCTGGCGCCAGTTCTTGCGCCAGCATGGTGTTGAACGCCACAATCGCCACCTCGAGCATGCTCAAGTCAGGCTCACCAGTGGTCAGACGTTGCAGGGCGAGGTTGGGACGCATCAACAGACGGACCAGGGGATTCGAGAGGTAGCGCGCCGTCAGTCGAATGTACTCGTAGGCGATTCCGGCTAGAACCGGAATGAGCGCGATGCGGGTGGCGATGCGGGCAGCGGCGGGCAGGGGTCCAATTACGGTAAAGAGGACAATCGAAAACACAATCAGGGTCAACAGGAAGGACGTCCCGCAGCGCGGGTGCTCCAGCGAGAAGCCGGCGACCCGTTCGGGCTTGAGTTCGGCACCGGCTTCGTAGGCGTTGATGGTTTTATGTTCCGCCCCATGGTACTGGAAAACGCGACGAATTTCGGGAATTCTACCGATAACCCAGATGTAAAGGATAACCGCAGTGAGGCGGATGAACCCCTCGGCGAGGTTACTCCACAAATTGCCGATTGCCAGCAACCGTTCCAGAAGATAACCGACGGCAGCCGGGGCGGCAAAAAACAACGCCAACGCCGCCGCCAGCGAAAGAGCGATAGGCAGAATCATCATGGCGCCTTCGATTTTTTGCTCATCTTCTTCCGCTTGCAGATTGGCGGAAAGGGTAAGATAGCGCATACCGAGTCCGAGGGCGTCCCACAGGACGATTAAGCCTCGCAAGAATGGGATGTCTTTTAACTTACTCTGGTAGATGCCAGATAAGGCTTCGGTGCGGGTCACAATCTCGCCGCCGGGGGCGCGCATTGCGGCGGCAACGACTTTGCTGCCGCGCATTAACACCCCCTCGATCAATGCCTGCCCGCCGTAAGAAGGTAATTTACCGTTGTTACATGCTTGTCTGGATTTCATCGCTGCCTCATGCCGGGCGTGTGCTGCTCGCCACCGCATCCTAGACCGACTGTTCGCCATAATTGTAAAGAAAATTAATCAATGTCTCAATTCCTTTGCGCCAGGTGGGCAGGTGCAATTTTTCGTTGGGCCCGTGGATGTTGTCGCTTGGCAATCCAAAACCTGACATGACCGATTCGATGCCCAGAATCGATTTCAGATCTCCGACAACTGGAACGCTGCCGCCTTCGCGCTTAAATACCGGACGGGTTGCAAAGGCGGATTCGAGGGCGGCAATGAGCGCCTGAATGGCAGGGTGGTCTCGGTTGGCGAGCGAAGGTTCACTGCCTGCCATCGGGATCAACTCCCAGCGGATGGTTTTTGGTGCATTTTTTTCAAGAAATTTTTGTAATTGCTGTTGCACCGCTTTCGGATTTTGATGGGGTACCAGCCGCATCGAAATTTTTGCCATTGCCCAGGCGGGGATAATGGTTTTGGAGCCGGCTTCGGCGAAGCCGGAGAAAATGCCGTTGATCTCCAGGGTGGGACGGGCGCCGATGCGTTCCACCGGCGTGAAATCAGGGTCTCCCCACAACAGCGTGGCACCGGTTTGCTGCAATAAGGTCTCTTCCGTGATGGGTAGCCGCGCCAGCTCATTCCGTTCCTCTGCATCGAGTGCTACAACCGCGTCGTAAAAACCGGGTAAGGTTACTCTGCCTTTATCATCGTGCATGGCGGCGACCAGTTCGCACAAGGCTTGCGCCGGGTTGTGGACAATGCCGCCGAAAAGCCCGGAGTGAAGGTCGTGGCTGGGACCGTAGACGCGTAATTCAAAATAAGCCAAACCGCGCAATCCGTAGGTGATGGAGGGCGTTTTGGGCGAGATCATGCCGGTATCGGCGTTTAATGCCACATCGCTGCAGAACAGCTCCTTTTTGGTTTTGAGCAGGTTTTGCAGGTGGGGTGACCCGATCTCCTCTTCGCCTTCAATCAGGAATTTGATATTGAGCGGCAGGTCGCCCTGTTGCAAAACCGACTCAACGGCGCACAGACTAGCCATTACCTGTCCCTTCATATCTGAAGCGCCGCGCCCGTAAAGGTTGTCGTCACGCACAAGCGGGTTGAAAGGGTCGCTTTCCCATAGCTCCAAAGGTTCAGCAGGCTGGACATCGTAATGTCCGTATATTAACAGGGTGGGCGCGCCAGTCCGGTTTGTCCGTTTTTCGCCAAATACCACCGGAAAGCCGTCGGTGGCGAGTACCTGCACGTTCTCGACGCCGATTGCCGTTAATCGCTCTGCGACCCAGCCGGCGGCTTTTTGGACGGAATCGCCGTGGGCGGAGTCGGTGGAAACAGAAGGGATTTTGACAAAATCGATCAGATGGTTTAAAAATTGGTCTGTGTTTTCTCTGGCGTGTTGGAGGGCTTTGGTTCGGTGATCGCTCATGTTACGCTATTCTCTCCTGGTTATCGGTGATTGTCCTACTCGCATTTCATTATAGTCGATTTTCCATAGCTGGTCTAATTACGTCTTCAGGCGCATGGACTTGACACCACCGCCCTGCGCCCGTACTATTGGTTGCATAGAGGTTTATCGATGAAGATAGAAAAAGGGAGACAACTCGTGGTTTCCATTGCGCTGTTGATCTTCTCGGCAGCCTGGATTATAGCGACTCCACGTTGGGTAGCCGACTCATCTGTCACCATGCCCGCCGCGCCCCGGCAGGGATTTCTCGCCCCCGCTTTTTCGCTCGAAACCTTGAACGGCGGGGAGGTTCAGTTAAGCCAGTTTCAGGGTCAACCGGTTATCCTGAATTTTTGGGCGAGCTGGTGCCCTCCCTGTCGGGCTGAAATGCCCGATTTACAGGATGTGCACCTCTCCTACCGCCAGCATGGGCTTAATGTGATCACCGTTAACGCCACTTATTTAGACAGCATCTCTGATGCGGCGCGCTTTCTCGAACAGGTTGGGGTATCACTGCCGACGGCGCTGGACATTGATGGCAGCGTGTCGCGACGATATCAGGTGCGCGCTCTGCCAAGCACATTTTTCGTAGATTCGGACGGCGTCATTCGAAAGGTGGTGATCGGCGGTCCGCTGTCGCCAGCCATGCTCAAGGCAGAGGCGATCGATTTGCTGGGGGTGATAGAGTAATGTTTCCTTTGCTGCAAGTGGGGCCCTTTTCGATCCCATCTGCGCCCCTGTTCCTTCTCGTTGGGTTCTGGCTGGGAGTGATTGCCAGCGAAAGAAACGCTGCCTTTTTTCAGGCGGATGGAAAACAGATCAGCGACCTGTTGTGGTTGGGGCTGGTGGCGGGTGTAGTAGGCGCCCGGCTGGCTTATGTCGTGAATCATTTACAAGTATTTCTTATCGAACCGTTGGCAATTTTTTCGCTGCGCCCGGGCATGATGGATAACGGCGGGGGAGTATTAATTGGGATACTTGCCGTCCTGATCTATGCTCAAAAGCAGCGCCTTTCGTTCTGGCAAACATTGGATGCAATCACGCCGGCGCTGCTGCTGTTGTCGATTGCGGGTGGATTCGCCTTGCTGGCTAACGGTGAATGGTTTGGGGTGGCAACCCGGCAGCCGTGGGGAATTGCGCTGTGGGGCGAGCAGCGACATCCTACCCCGATCTATTGGATTATTGCAGCCTGCCTGACGACGGGGGTGCTGTATCCCCGCCCGCGAACGCACCTCCTCGGTTTGTGGCGGGCGGATGTTGCGGGATCGCATTTTTTGCTGTGGGTTTACCTGAAGGCGCTGGGGTGGATGCTCATTATGCCCTTTGTTTCAGTCAGGAGCGCAGTGGTGGCTGGCTTGCTGCAACCGATGCTGTGGCTGGTTCAAACGCTTTGCCTGTGGCGATTGCTCGGTAGGGCGGGCGGCGCAAAGGATGACGATGGAACCGTCAAAAATGCGCCAACACCTCACAATCCAAACCAAGGATGAAGATATGCCGCTAAACGATAAAACCTTTTTGGTGACAGGTGGAGCGCGCCGCCTGGGACGGCATTTCGCCCTCACGATCGCCTCGGCGGGCGGGAATGTGATCATTCATCACGCAAATTCTGAAAGGGATGCCCACACGCTCGAGACGGAAATTAAAGCTATGGGTCGAAAGGCGTGGGTGATGCGGGCAGATTTCAGCCAACCCAACCAGGCGGCTCAGCTTGTCGATCAAGCTTGGTGCTGCGCGCCGCTGGACGGGATCATCAACAACGCTGCCATCTTTGAACCGGTGCAGTTGTCGAACACTTCACTGCAGGATTGGCAACGCCACTTCGACATCAACCTGACGGCGCCCTTTTTGTTGTGCCAGGCATTTGCGAAACGTCTGACAGCGGACGGCTGCGGCAGGATCGTCAACATCCTCGATTGGCGGGCGCTACGACCGGGACGGGATCACTTTCCGTATACCATCAGCAAGGCGGGATTGGTGGCAATGACGCGCTCGCTGGCGCTGGCACTTGCACCACGTATTGTCGTCAATGGGCTGGCTCTGGGCGCCATTCTTCCGCCCAGCGACGGTAGTGCGAGTGACGGACTGATCAAACATGTGCCCGCCGGGAGATGGGCAAAACTGGCAGAAGTGGGCGAAGCGCTGCTTTTCGTGCTGGGAGGTCCTGCTTACATCACCGGTGAGATCATCCACGTGGATGGCGGCAGACATCTGGTTTAACCCCAAGGAGGTTGAATGGATCAAATCTTCATCAAAGATTTGTTGGTTCGAGGTGTGATCGGGATTGATGAGATCGAGCGGGCACAACCACAAGATATTGTGATTAACATTGTGGTAGACAGCGACACCGGCAAAGCCGCCATCAGTGACGACATTGAAGATTGCGTCAATTACCGCACCCTGGCAAAGAAGATCATCGCACACACCGAAACTATTGCCCGCTTCACGGTTGAGGCGCTGGCAAACGATATTGCTGCTATTTGTTTGGATATGAAGGGGGTTGAGCGCGCCCGGGTGAGGGTGGAAAAACCCGGCGCGGTGCGCTTTTCTCGATCGGTGGGTGTTGAAATTGAGCGCCGGCGAAGCGATTGACGAGCTTCAGCACGGGGCAGTTATCCTGGTCGGGTCGAACATCGAGCCGGAGCATTACATTGCCCAGGCGCTGGAGCAATTGAAACAGCGGGTGACGGTTGAGTTGATTTCCGATGCCTGGGTAACGCCGGCGGTTGGCAGCCCGGGTCCGGATTTTATCAATCTGGCGGTATTGATCAAAACCGACTTGGATATTGACAGGCTAAAACATGACGTTTTAAAACAGGTCGAACAGCAGCTTGGCAGGGTGCGGAGTGCGGATAAGTACGCTCCGCGCACAATTGATCTGGACATTATTCTATTCGAGGGGGTGGTGATCGATGAAAGCTTGTGGATGCAGGCGCATATCGCCCTGCCGGTTTCCGAGCTGTGTCCGGAATTGCTCCACCCCTATGAGCGCTGCTCGTTGGCGGTGAGAGCGGAGGTATTGCGCCAGGAAACGGGCGCAACTCGCCACCCCGATTTTAACGTTTGATCATTCCTTGTTGGTACAACAATTCTGCGTTGTATATTGCCCCGCCGGCTGCGCCGCGAATGGTATTGTGGGACAAAACAACCATCTTGAGGCTGAGAAGCGGGTCTTGGCGCAGCCTGCCAACCACCGTGGTCATCCCTCTACCGCACATGCGATCCAGACGCGGCTGGGGGCGATCTGGGCGGGGGTCGAAATGGATGACGGGCTGGGGGGCAGAGGGCAGGTTACGGCTGATCTCTGGCGCCTGGTAGTTTCGCAGCACCTGTTCGACCTGCGTCAACTGCGCCGGTTGGTTCAGCGCTACCGAGAGGCAGGCGGTGTGACCGTCGCTGACGGGGACGCGGTTGGTGTGCGCTGAGAGGGTCAATTCAGCCAGATTAATTTTGTCCCCTTGGATTTCGCCCAGCATCTTGCGGGGTTCCCATTCCACCTTGTCCTCCTCACCCTCAATCCAGGGGAGGATGTTGTCCTGAATATCCATGGAAGCCACGCCGGGATAACCAGCGCCGGAAAGCGCCTGAAGCGTGACCACCACCGCCTGACGAACGCCGAAGGCATCCTGAAGGGCTTTCAACACCACGGTGAGCCCGGTGCTGCTGCAATTAGGGTTGGTGACGATGCAGCCATCCCAGTCGCGCTTCTTACGTTGGGCAGCAACTAATCCGGCGTGGCGCGGGTTGACTTCTGGTAGCAGGATGGGAACATCGGGTTGGCGACGGAATGCTGAGGCGTTGGAGCAAACCGCCGAGCCGGCTTTTGCAAACAACGGCTCAATTTGCAAGGCTTCGGCAGCCGGCAGGGCGGAGAACGCCAGGGGGGCGGACGCTGCTGCGGGCGTGGAAGGGCGAACGACCATATCGCCAGCCCAGTTGGGCATGGGCTCAGCGAGAGTCCAGTGACAGACTTGCCGATACGGTTTTCCGATGGATCGTTGCGAGCCGGTCAAGGCAATGACTTGAAACCAGGGGTGCTCATTCAGCAGTTGGACGAAACGCTGTCCTACACTACCGGTAGCGCCAAGCACCACCGCCGGTATTTTCTCGTTCATGATATTAGAACTCCTTGATCAATGTGTGCAGCGCCCTGACCGCCGGCTGGATATCGGCAGCGGCAACGACCAGGCTGATCGCTACTTCAGAGGAACCTTGGGCAATGGCAATGACGTTCACCCCGGCATTCCCCAGGGTGGTGAACACCCTTCCCGCCACACCCGGCGTGTGGCTCATCCCGGCTCCGACGACGGTGACGGTACCGACCTCGCCGGTTGTCCAGACGCGGTCGATGTCACGGCGGACAATCTCTTTGGCGAACTCATTTTCCAGCTCTGAAAGAACCTTGGCACGGCATTCGAGCGGAACGGCGAAGCAGATCGACTGTTCAGAAGAAGCCTGCGAAATCAACGGCACGCTGGTGCCGGTGGCTGCGACCGCTCCAAAGGTACGGGCGGCGACGCCGGGCACACCCAGCATGCCGCGCCCTTCCAGGGTAACCAGGGTGAGCCCGGAGATGGCAGTGACCGCTTTGATCACACCATCGCTCACGATCTGACGGTCGGCGACGACGCGCGAGCCGGGATGACCCGGATTGAAGGTGTTGCATACTCGCAGACCGATGCCGGCTTCGATCACCGGGCGGATGGTGCGCGGATGGAGCACGCGCGCCCCGAAATATGCCAGCTCGGCAACCTCGCGGTAGGTCAGCTCAGGAATAGTGCGCGCTTCGGCTACCAAGCGCGGGTCTGCGGACATCACCCCGTCGACATCGGTCCAGATCCAGACCTCGTCTGCAGATAATATGGCACCCAAAATGGCGGCTGAGTAATCGCTGCCGCCACGCCCGAGGGTGGTGGTGCTGCCGTCGGGTGCTGAGGCGATAAAACCGGTCACCACTGGCACTTGGGAGCGGGCGAAGATCGGCTGCAGGATTTTGCGGGCGCGTTTTTTGGTTTCTTTGAGGTTGGGGTGGGCAAGCTGGTAATGGTTGTCACTCATGATTAATTGGGCGGCATCGATGGCTACGGCTGCCACATCCGCTGATTGCAACGCAGCCGTCAGCAGCGGGGTCGACATGCGCTCGCCCAGCGCCGCCACGGTATCGAGGGCGCGCGGTGAGGCTTCACCGAGCACAGCGATCGCCTGGCAAAGGTTGCGGTATTGCTCGCTGAGACGGTCAATTATGTCTCTAACCTCCGCCTGCCGTTGCGTATCCGAAACTGACCTGGCTAGTGCCTGGTGGTGCCGGGATTGGATGGCAGCGGCGGATTGCAGGCAAAGATCCTCGTTGCCGCCAGCGGCGCAGCGGGCGCCCTCTAGCAATGCGTTGGTCACCCCTGCCATTGCTGATGTCACCACCACGATGCGATCCCAGTCCGGGCGCGCTTTTACCACGATCTGGACGGCGTTGGCGATAGCCGCCGCGTCACCGACGGAGGTGCCGCCGAATTTCATCACCAGGGTTTTTGATCTTGTGGGCATAGGCGAGGTTCCTTTGTGAACATGAACGCAATTTGCCGCTATTGACAGGGATATGAAATATCGCTATGATAATACCGACCGGTCGGTATAAAACGAAGAGGGTACTATGATTAACAAAGACAGCAGTGACACCCGTGCCCGGATTATGGCAGCCTCGCAGGCGCTGTTTGCCAGGGAGGGATACGATGCCACCGGTGTGGCGGATATTTGCGAAACTGCTGGTGTAAGCAAAGGTGCATTTTACCATCATTTTCCCACCAAGCAGGACGTTTTTATCGAACTGCTCAACGAGTGGCTGTCGGGGCTGGACGTGCAGATTAACCGGATCATGCGTGAGTCGGTCGATGTTCCCAGTGGGCTGTTGAACTTGGCGGATTTGGTCGACACCATTCATCGGGCTGCTGATGGACGCTTGTCGATGTTCCTGGAAATCTGGACGCAATCGAGCCGTAATCCGGAGTTCTGGAAGGTAGCCATTGCGCCTTACCGGCGTTATGTGGCGATGTTTGAACAGATCGTCCAGCGCGGAATCGTGGAAGGAACGATCAAGCCGGTGGAGGCTGAACTGGCGGGCAGGGTGATCGTGGCGCTGGCAATGGGGCTTATTCTGCAGGGTTTATTCGATCCGGAGGCGCTTTCTGGCAGCACGCTGACCCGTAGGGGGCTGGAACTGTTACTGGATGGTATGCGAAAGCGGCAGAGCGAATAAAACCAGCCTCCCGGCGGTGGGTGAATTAAAAAACGAAGTTCTGGACGGGAACCAGGACTTCGTTTGGGAAGGACGCTACCTGATTTATTTTTTTGACCACTTCTATTTGTTAAGATCCATAAAGGCGGGTAGCTGGTAGTTTTCTTCGGGTGAAAAATGCATGGCAATGTTTGTATTGCCCTGTAATTCGACGTAACTCCCCAGCAATTGTGTGCGATAGGTAGGGTTGATCGTACTGCTGCCTCCTGCCATGATTCTTGCGCGGGGTGCATAAACCGTTCCCTGATAGGAAGAACCAGATGACCCGTACATCGAGATAACGCCGGAATTGGTGGGCGGCATGTAGATTAGCATGCCGCGCATGGCGGGCGGATCGTTTTCGGTGGGGGCGCTCAGTGTAACCGACACATTGCCGCTTACACTGAAATTGCCGCCGGACATGAAGATGGTGACCCCCCGCCCGGTCAACGAACCACCACTGGCGGAGAGATCGTTGTTGATGCAATACAAACCCGGCGAGAGCGTCAGCGCATGATTTGAGCTGGAGATTCTGATTGAGCTGTAGCGTCCGGGCAAAAGTGTGCCACTCCCACTATGACTTCCCCGGTTTGTCAGGCTTGAGCAATTGGGGGTGGGGGGTGTCATGTTGGGGAGGGTACGGGTGGCTTTTACCGGTGGCGGTTGGATGCGGGTATCATCTCCGCTCGTTTTTGGAACAAATTTCAATTCGGTGATGTAATTGACCCCCAACTCGGGCGGGCTTACATACACCCTGAGTTTGTTGCCAGCAAACTCCATGCAGGAAGTGGAGAAGATGCCTCCTCCGCTGATGGTCACCTCGGGGCTACCGGAGACCACCACGCCGCCCTGATTGTTGGCACATACATTTCCGAGCGAAGCGATGGCATAGCCCATTGCCAGATTGGAGCGGGGGCGGACGCGCACGATCGCATCCACAGTATTTTTAAGCTCGCCATCAAAAAACAAATGGGCGAAGGAGGTTTCAATTGTTGAAGAGATCATGACCTGAACATCGATGTATTTGTCGAGATAACCTCCAACATTTTCTCCGCTGCAGCCGATCTCCACGCCGTGCTGGTTGTTGAGGTTGCGCTCGATGCTGAAGCCATTGCTGGCTGCTCGGGCGATAGCAGCATCCAGCGCCGCGTTTTTGGCGTTTAGGACAGCCGTAGAACCACAAGCCATATTGGTGTGGAAAATGTTGGCGTTTTCTAGGGCGAGGGCGGCGGCGTGCGCCCCGGCGAAGGCGGCGGCGTCGGCGGTGTTCTGGCTGTAACGCCGGTCGGAGAAATACATTCCGCCGTCGATTGCCAGAGCAGTGAAGCCCAACAACGCCACCATACCAAGGGCTAGCAGGATCAGGATTTGCCCGTTTTCACTTTTCTTGGAGAAATTTTGTCCACTCATTGGGGTATCCTTGGTTTTGATCAGGATTAATTTTCGCCGATACAGATGGGACGCAACATAGATCCGCTTGCTTCCGCACTCAGACTGATGGATTGAGAGCCAATGAACGTTCCGAGGAACGGCATGGTGAGGGGGAAATCCGGATCGGTCGCGGTGACCTCGATTTCATTCGAGTCACACTCGGTGTATGTTGCGGTGACTTCAATGCACGGAACACCGTCGAAAAGTACCGTAATCTTGACGTTGGTGGGGTCGGCAAGATTGGCTCGCACGCGATCGATGATCTGGTCGCAATGGGTGGGGTAGATCGAACCAAATACGACGCCTTCTTGAGCTGCATCGCGCAGGGAAATGTAATGGAAAGCCATTCTGCCAATGTCAATGACGCCGGCGAGCAATACCAATAGAACCACCATTGAAACTGCCAGTTCCAGGAGGCTTTGACCTGTTTCCATTTTTCTTGGGTTTACTTTTAACATCTTGAGTACCTTATTGGGGTGGTAACGGCGTGCCATGGGATATCTCACAACCGTTTGTGAATTGGATTGCGATGTACTCAATTTGGGTACTGGAATCGGGCGTGTTGATAAATTCTAATAGGAGGCGTCGAGTGCCGGGATCAACATTGTTTGTGGCGCCAGCCGGGAGCGGCGATACGATCAAGGGTGAGATTGTCCCCGCGGGATCATAATGCATGGCGTTCTGATTGCTGGTGGAGAAAGTAGCCAGGGTAATTTTCGAGCCACCGCTCCATGCAACCATTAATTTTTTAGCCCAAACCGTGCTGGTGCTGCTATTGACGGTGTCTATCGTATAAGCGCTATTGTTGCCAGAGCCGTTGGCGAAGTAATATTTGTTGCAATCGAGCGGGGTAGCCGTGAATGTGCGGGTCGCGGTTGGGGTGGGCGTGTTTGTGGACGTTGGTGTTGGGGTGTCGGTTGGCGTGGGTGTTGGTGTATCCGTCGGCGTCGGAGTATTTGTCGGGGTATTGGTTGGGGTGGGGGTTGGTGAGTTGGTCGGGGTATAGGTGTACCTCAGTGTCGGCGAGGGCATGGCGGTAAAGGGTGTGCCTTTAATGTCCACTTCTTTCACTATCGTCCGGGCAGTTATTGAATGGACGGGAATCGATGGGAGGTTTACGAATGGGAGTATGGGTTGAAACTCAACCCAGACATTCACGATGATCCGGTCGCCGAGGTTGGTGTTACTCGGGCAAGTGGGCAGGCTGCTCGGATTAACTGTATCTTGAGTTGGTCCGGCGTCGTAGCGGATATCGATCTGGTTTGCCACCACGCCGGCAAAAGCGCCCACTCGCACTGCGGCGGCTCGAATGCCATTACAATCCTGGTAGCGTTGGATGCCTCCATCTGTGACACCGGCGGCTGTGCCATAACGGGCAGCTTCGCGGCTGGCGGCGTAAACCGCGCTATAGGTCATGAACAAACGCCCGAATTCGATCACGCCGAACACCAGTATCAAGAATACCGGCAGCGCTATCGCGAATTCAATCAGCCCCTGAGCATATTCCCTGGCAGAAGATCGATGGCGATCATTGATGCAGACAGTCCAATTCACCGCGTGTCTCCTGAAAGCAAAGAAAATCATCCCCTTTGGGTTCAAGCCCATCATAGCGGAATTCGGACTAGAAGTATATCCGGAAATATACTGAAAAATGGTAAAATAAATACGCAAAAATGGTAATAAACAGGTAATAATCGATGGAAACACTGGTTCTTAACATTATCGGTAGGGGCAACCTTAGTACATCGTAAAGTCAGTTTTTGACAAAAGCAAGCATCTGGTAGAAAATAGCCAGATGAACAAACAACAC
>JBBIKU010000051.1:0-14567 GCA_037445245.1 Anaerolineaceae bacterium | reverse complement strand
GATGAGCAATGTCCACATTATGCAGTAACATGCGCAATTGCTTAATCTGCAGCATGACCTGGATCACGTCTTCACGCACGCCAGGAATATCGGAAAATTCATGCAGCACATCGGTAATTCGAATCGAGGTTACTGCCGCGCCTTCCAGAGAGGACAGCAGCACCCGTCGCAAGGCGTTTCCAAGCGTAACGCCGTAACCTCTCTCCAGCGGACTGATCACGAATTTTCCGTAGTTGCGCGCTTCAGCTTCCCGCTCAACTTTTGGTGTTACCATACTTATCATCCCATTCACGTCCCACCCCTTTCCGATGTACCCTGTCGTCCCGCACACCGGTCTGCGCGATGTTAGCGCGAGTAGTACTCAACGATCAACTGTTCGTTGAGATTGCCATCAATCTCGCCCCGTTCGGGCAAACGTAATACCCGTCCGGTCAATTTTTTGGTGTCTCGCTCCAACCACAGGACGCAATTGCGCGCTTCGGCAATTTCGGGAAGCTCTTTGAAGAAAGTGACACTTTTCGAACCTTCGCGAACCGCAATCTCGTCGCCGGGCTTCAACACCGTTGAAGGGACATCCGTCCGCCGCCCGTTGACCAAAAAGTGCCCATGCGTCACAAGTTGACGGGCTTGGGTGCGGTTGTTGGCGAATCCCAGCCGGTAAACAACGTTATCCAGGCGAAGCTCAAGCGTGTGCAGCAGATTCAACCCGGTCATACCGCGCCGGCGCAGCGCTACCCCGAAATAGCGCCTGAATTGCCGTTCGAGGGTGCCATAAATCCGGCGCGCTTTCTGCTTGGCGCGCAACTGGCGGGCGTAGTCCGATTGACGGTCGCCACCGCCCCGCGATTGTTTCATCCTGCCATGCTCACCGGGTGGATACGCCCGACGCTCCATGGCACATTTGGGCGTAAAACAACGCTCGCCCTTTAGAAATAGTTTTTCCCCTTCACGCCGGCACAATTTACATACCGGACCAATATATCTTGCCATAGCCTTCCTCTCTTATACGCGGCGTTTTTTCGGCGGTCGGCAGCCATTGTGCGGCACCGGCGTGATATCAGAGATCGAGCGCACCTTGATCCCCAACGCCTGCACGGCACGAATAGCCGATTCGCGACCCGGACCGGGACCTTTCACAATCAGGTCCACTTCTTGGACGCCCATACCCATAGCCGTCTTCATCGCCTGTTCAGCAGCCAGGCGTGAGGCAAAGGGTGTGCTCTTGCGCGAGCCCTTAAACCCAGCCGAACCCGAACTCGCCCAGCAAACCGTGTTCCCCTGTGGGTCGGCTACGGTAATGATGGTGTTGTTGAACGAGGCAAAGATGTACACCCGTGCCGATGAAAGGGTGCGTTTTACCTTACGGCTACTGCCTGAGCGTCTTGTTGATCGTACGTTCTGTGCCATTATTCCTCTTTATTTTCCTCACACAATCCTGTTGGTTCATCGCTGCCTGCAAAGTATACGGTCGATCAGCCGCGGGGAAGGAAGGTTCCCCAATCGAGCCGGTTACGGCAGCAACATCTTATTTCTTGGCTGAACCACGACGTCTGCCGCGACCGGCAACTGTCTTTTTCACGCCCTTACGGGTGCGCGCATTGGTGCGAGTGCGCTGCCCATGAACCGGCAGATTGCGCCGATGGCGCAAACCGCGATAACAACCAATCTCGACCAGCCGCTTGATGTTCATCTGAACTTCGCGGCGCAGGTCACCTTCTACTTTGTAATTGCCTGATATTGCCTCACGTAATGCGTTGACCTCTGCATCGGTAAGATCCTTAACGCGCCTGTCCGGATTCACCTTGGTTGTGGTGAGGATGTGGCAGGCGCGGGTGTGACCAATCCCATAAATATAGGTCAGTGCAATCTCGACACGTTTGTTGCGTGGTAAATCAACACCCTCAATTCTAGCCATTCGTCTCTATCCCTGTCGCTGTTTGTGCTTTGGATTATCGCAAATAACGAAAAGAATGCCCTTGCGTTTTACGACCTTGCACTTGGCGCAACGTTTGCGTATTGAAGTGGACACTTTCATCCCAAACTCCTTAATAATTACTATCAGACTGCCAAAGTTGAAATTATATCAAACCGATCATTTTCTGTCCAGCAATCTGCACCGGGGGCTTCTCATCCGCCAGAAGGGTCAAGATTCGTGGACCGTTGTCGCTAATCGCCACCGTGTGTTCAAAATGCGCCGTCAACGAACGGTCTGCCGAAACAACCGTCCATCTATCTTCGAGAACCCGGGTAACGGGGGTGCCCACCAGCACCATTGGTTCCAGAGCGATTGTCATCCCAACCCGCAACAACATACCCCTGCCGGCAACGCCGTAATTCGGCACCTGCGGGCCTTCGTGCATCAGGCGCCCCACCCCATGCCCGGTGTATTCTCGAGGCACATGATAGCCGTGAGCTTCAACCAGTTTTTGCACCGCCGAGGAAACATCCCCAACCCGATTGTTCGCCACCATTTTTTCAATGGCTCTGTAAAGTGCCTGCTCGGTAACTTCGATCAGCTTCTGTGCCTCCGGCGAGATCTCGCCCACCCCACATGTGAATGCCGAGTCGGCAACAAATCCCTCATAAACCGTCCCGCAATCTACCGCAACCATATCTCCTTCCTTCAACCGGCGTTTTCCAGGAATACCGTGCACCAATTCCTCATTGATGCTGATGGTCGTGCTCGCCGGGTAGGGATACGCTCCCGGATAGTTTTTAAAGGGCGAATAAACACCATATTTCTGTAGAACTTCTTCCGCCGCAGCGTTGATATCGGCGGTGGTGACACCTGGTTGGATCAGATCACGGGCAGCTAGCAGCGCCTCGGCGTTGATACGACCCGCTATGCGCATGATGTCTATCTCTTCCGGACTTTTAATTGTGATGTGCCGCTCCCAAGACATTTACATCACCCTGCACCCACGTAGTAGACACTTGCGAATTTCATTCAGCAATGACGCACTCACCTGCTCGATTGGCTGACTGCCATCGATCTCCACCCGCAGATCCCTATCGCCATAGTACTCGGTCAGCGGCGTCGTCTGTTCGAGGTAAACGCGAATCCGGTTCTTGACCGTTTCGAGTTTGTCATCCTCACGCTGATACAGTTCCGAGCCGTCAATATCACAAACGCCCGTAGTTTTGGGCGGGTTGAACTTCTGATGATACACGTGCCCTTGGGCGCGGCAGGTCCAGCGCCCACTCAAACGATCTACCAATTCTTCTTCCGGGACGGTGATATTCGGCACACAATCAACCTTGCCGCCCAGCTCTTGCAATGTCTCATCCAGCGCTCTGGCTTGTGCCGGTGTGCGCGGAAATCCATCCAGCAACGCCCCCAATTTGCAGTCCGGACGGCTCAAGCGCTCCCGCACCATAGCAATCGTCACATCATCCGGCACCAGCTCACCCCGCTCCATATAACCCTGCGCCAGCTTGCCCAACTCGGTTTGCGCCTTCAGGTTCTCGCGAAACAGATCGCCCGACGAGATATGCACCAGACCCAGTTCTTTGGAAACAAGCTGAGCCTGGGTTCCTTTTCCGGCGCCAGGCGGTCCGAGCAGGATGATGTAATGGGGCATGACAGTACTATCCCTTGATCAAGCGCTCGTCGTAACCGTGCAGTTTGAGCTCGGTTTCGATAATGTTAAAGGTATCCCGCACCACGCCGACCACGATCAGCAAGCCTGCCGCCGAGATCAGGAACAACCCCGCCTGACGCGCCCCCACCGGCAGCACGAACCCGAGCAGGTAAGGCATCACCGCCACAAAACCGAGAAACAGTGCACCCGGCAGTGTGATACGGCGTTGCACCTTGGTCAGATATTTCTGGGTGGGCGCGCCACGCGTCACCCCCGGAATCTGGGCGCCCTGCTTTTTGAGGTTCTCGCCGTAATTCTGCTGCGTGAACAGCACATCCGTGTAGAAGAAGGTGAACGCCACAACCATGGTGAAATACAGCAGCGCGTAGAATACGCTTTGCCCGCCAAAAGCATTGGTGACACTCACGGCGAAGTTGCGAATCCACTCGGTCTGCGAGGCGGTAAAGTAACTGGCAATGATCGCCGGGAAGGTCATTAAAGATTGGGCAAAGATGAGTGGGATCATACCTGCCATGTTGACCATCAAGGGCAGGTTGCTGCGAACCGGCATCGACATGCGGTTGCCAACCCTCCTGCCCGGAAACAGCACCGGCACGTGCCGTCTGCCCTGCTGGACATAAACGATGGCGAAGATCGTCAAACACAGAATTGCCACCATCAAAATAAACAGCCACCACCCGCTTTGCCGGTCACTCAGAATCGAGATCAGATTGGCAGGAATACGCGAAACGATACCGGCAAAAATGATCAAAGAAAGCCCCTGGTTCTGAATGCCGTACTCGGAGATCAATTGTCCAATCCAAATGCCGAACATCGTGCCGGCAATCATACTGAAGAGTGTCGCCAGCGTCGGCAACAACAGGTCGCCGCTAAAACCAAACCGCAGGAGGATTGAGGGTCCGGCGGTGAGGGAATTGCGGATAATGCCGCCATTGGCACGGTGAGGATTACCGTCCAGCGTTCCATCCATTTCCGACCCTCGCGAGGATCTTCCTTTAGCTTGCGTTCCAACGCCGGGATGATCGGCACCAGTAATTGAAGGATGATCTGGGCGGTGATATAGGGATACACACCCATCGCCAGAACCGAAAAATTCGACACCGTCCCACCCGAAAGCAGGTCGAGCAGGTTAAACAGAGTGCCGGCAGCGCCGCCCGATTGTGCCAAAATTGCCAGCGCCTCGCGGTTGATCCCGGGTACGGGAATGTTTGCAGCCAGACGGTAGATTGCCAGCAAGCCCAGCGTGATCAATATTTTGATTCGAATATCTTCAGATTTCCACAAATAGCGCCAGGCAGATCGCTTCATGTATTCATCTCCTTATTTCGGTTAACCTGTGTCAGCCGATGATCTCCACACTGCCGCCAGCCGCTTCAATCTTTTCTTTGGCGCCTTTCGTCACCCGGTGCACCTTGATCCTCAACGCCTGCGTGAGTTCTCCGTTTCCCAGAATCACAACCGGGTTGCGCGGTTTGCTGATGAGGCGTGCTTCAGCGAGCACTTCAGGGGTAACCTCGCTGTTTGCCGGAAACCTTTCCAATTGGGTCAGGTTAACTTCGTTGTACTCGACCTGGTTCGGCGGGGTAAAACCTTCGCCGCGTATAAACGGTAACCGGCGGTAGAACGGCAGATTGCCGCCCTGGCGGTATAGGTTGCCTCCCGCTCCGGCGCGTGCCCCCTGCCCTTTCGTTCCGCGTCCGGCAGTTTTTCCCTGACCGGCAGCCGTGCCGCGTCCAACTCGTTTACGGTTCTTTTTTGCGCCCTCATTGGGCATCAGATCATTTAACTTCATTTTTCCACCTGTTCTTCGACTTCAATCAGGTGACTGATTTTTGAAAGCATTCCCCGCAACACCGCGGTGTCTACATGTTCGACGGTGTAGTTCAGCCGGCGCAAACCCAGCGCCCGCACTGTGGCTTTGTGACGTTGGGAATAGCCGATCGTACTTTTTACCAGTTTAATGCGGATTTTGTTTGCCGGTTGGCTTTTCTTCTTAGGCATTCTTCTTCCGCTCCCAGAATGGTGTCAGCTCGCGCGCCGGCTTGCCGCGTTTTTCGGCTTCTTCCTCCGGCGATTTGAGCTGGTTCAGCGCATCAAAGGTCGCTTTAGCAACATTGAGCACATTGGCGCTGCCCAGTGATTTGGTCAGGATATCGTGAACGCCAGCCGCTTCCAAAACAGCACGCACCCCACCGGCGGCAATAACGCCAGTACCGCGCGAGGCAGGTCGCAGCATCACCCTGGCGCCGGAAACCTGCCCCAGCACCTCGTGCGGGATGGTCGTCCCGGCAAGCGCCACAGACTGTATGTTCTTGCGGGCGCGTTCCGAGGCTTTTCGCATAGCATCGGGCACAGCATTGGCTTTTCCAACTCCCAAGCCGACTTTCCCGTTGTTGTCGCCCACAATCACCGCTACGCGGAACTGGAAGCGCCGTCCGCCTTTGACCACCTTGGCAACTCGCGCAATCTCAATCACGCGCTCATCGAACATCTCTTCAAGCGAATGAAAATCCTTCATTTCCATCATTAAGGCCCTCTCCACTTTCTCGCTGTACGCTTAGAGCTCCAGCCCGGCTTCACGGGCTGCATCCGCCAGGGCTTTGACGCGCCCGATGTAACGGTAACCGCCGCGATCGAAAACAACCTTTTTGACGCCTTTGTCTTTTGCACGGGCTGCTACCAGGGCGCCGACCAGGCGCGCCTGCTCGGTTTTGTTTTTGCCCTTGACTTTCTTTGCCAGCTCGCGGTCGTTGTTGCCAGCAGCCACAAGCGTCGTGCCTGCTACATCATCGATCACCTGGGCGTAAATGCCTTCATTGCTGCGGAAAACATTGAGGCGCGGACACTCCGGGGTACCCGAGATCTGCTTGCGCACACGACGATGTCGTCGAAGACGAGCCTCATTTCGATCTATTTTCGCCATATGCTTTTAACCCTTACTCTTTCCGGCTTTTCCAGCCTTGCGGCGGATCTTCTCACCCTCATAGCGGATACCTTTCCCTTTATAGGGCTCCGGCGGGCGGATACTGCGAATATCCGACGCAACCTGCCCCACTTGCTCGCGGTCAATTCCGGTAACCTTGATTTGCCGCGCTTTGGCATCCACTTCAAACGAGATCCCCTGCGGGGGCTCGACCACCACTGGATGTGATAAACCAACGAAAAGCACCAGTTTGTCGCCGTCCATGTCCGGGCGGTAGCCAACGCCATCCACTTCGAGCACCTTGGTAAAACCATCACTCACACCGGTCACCATGTTCTGGATCAGGGCGCGGGTGGTTCCGTGCAGGGCACGTGCCATGGGCTCTTCAGAGTCGCGCTTCACCAAAATCACACCTTCATCCATGGAAAAAGACACCAACTTGGAGAAATCGCGCTTCAACTCGCCGCGCGGTCCTTTTACATTGACCTGCCTGCCCTTAATCTCCACTTGCACACCGGTAGGTACTTCAACTGGCATGCGACCAATTCGAGACACTGCTAAACCTCCTTGTTCCCCGGCTTACCAGACCTTGCACAAGATCTCGCCGCCGACCCCAAGCTGGCGGGCGCGTGCACCGGTCATGACGCCTTTCGGCGTTGAAAGAATAGCGACTCCCAAACCGGAAAGGATCCACGGGATATCCTGTTTGCGGGTGTAGATACGCCGACCCGGTCGGCTGACCCGTTCCACCCCGGTGATCACCGGGCGCCGCTGGCGCCGCTCGCCAATATACTTCAAACGCAGGCGCAGAACGCCGTGCGCCGGTTGTCCTTCTTCCCTCACCACCTCGTAGCTCTCGATGAAACCCTCTTCCTTAAGAATTCGCGCAATTTCCATCTTTAGGTTAGAGCCGGGCATGGCAGTCATGACCTGACCAGCCATGACCGCGTTTCGAATGCGGGTCAACATATCTGAAATAGGATCATTCACACTCATACCAATTCCTCCAAGGCGCCTACCAGGATGCCTTTCGAACGCCGGGAATCTGTCCCTTTAACGACAGCTCGCGGAAACAGATACGACACAAACCGAAGCGGCGTATATAACCACGCGGTCGCCCGCAAATTCGGCAACGGTTGCGAACCTGGTTGGGATATTTCCGACGCATTTCTCGATACATCATGCACTTTTTTGCCATATTATCCCTTTCTGAAAGGCATTCCAAGCAATTCAAGCAACACGGCTGCCTGTTCATCCGTGGGCGCGGTGGTCACAATGGTGATCTCCATCCCCCGGATCTTATCAATTCGATCGTAATCAATCTCCGGGAAGATCAATTGTTCCCGCAAGCCCAGGGTGTAGTTGCCACGCCCATCGAACGAGTCGGGCAAAACGCCGCGAAAATCGCGCACGCGAGGAAGAACGATGTTCATCAAGCGGTCAAGGAACGCCCACATCCGTTCACCGCGCAGCGTGACCTTGCTGCCAATGGCGCGCCCTTCTCGCAATTTGAAGTTGGCAATGCTCTTGCGGGCTTTGGTAATCACCGGCTTCTGCCCCGAAATGAGGCTCAAATCCGAAACGGCGGCATCCAGCGCTTTGGGGTTGTCGAGGGCTTCTCCCAAACCGATATTAACGACCACCTTCTCGATTCCCGGCACTTCCATCCTGTTCTTCAGGCTGAGCGCCTTCATCAGAGCAGGCACATATTCTTTTTGATACTGTTCTTTCAATCTGTTCATCTAAGTGCTCCGTGGCGGGTCATTCGTCGATCAGGGCATCGCATCGTTTGCAAACACGGCGCGACCTGCCTTCTTCACGCACCATGCGTACCCGCGTGGCTTTATTGCATTTCGGGCAAACCAGCAGCACATTCGAGATGTGGATCGGCAATTCAAAACGAACTTTGCCGGGGTTCACTGTACGACCCTGCGATTGCACCTGGCGCTGGTGTTTGGTGCGCAGGTTGACCGTCTGCACCACCAGTCGCTGCTCATCCGGCAGCACTTTGATCACCTCGCTGCGTTTGCCTTTATCTTCAGAGCGACCATTAATCACTTCGATCGTATCGCCCTTGCGAATTTTTACTCTCATGGCACTGCTCCTGTCCACTTTCGCCTAAAGTACTTCTGGGGCTAATGAAACGATCTTCATAAAACCCCGTTCGCGCAATTCCCGCGCAACCGGTCCAAAAATGCGCGTACCTTTGGGATTGGTGGTTTCACCATCCAGGATCACGGCGGCGTTGTCATCGAACCGGATGCTGGAGCCGTCTTCGCGGCGCCATTCTTTGGCGCAGCGAACCACAACCGCTTTGACGATGTCGCTCTTTTTCACCGAACCCTGCGGCGTGGCGGACTTCACGGTGCAAATCACGATGTCACCAACCTGCCCGTAAAGCCGGCGCGATCCGCCCGCCACATGGATCACCAGTAACTCCCGTGCACCGGTGTTATCCGCTACTTTGAGACGCGATTCCCGTTGAATCATTGTTTACGCATCTCCTTTGTCAGTGGTTTTTTCTTCCGGTTCGGCAACTTCACCCGCTCCAGCAACCGTTTCGCTTTCTAGGAACTCGTTTAACGCCTCGAGCTCAACATCGGCGATCTCGTTTACCTCAGGTATGGCGCTATCTCCTTGCCGGCGCAAAATCGACTCCACCACCCAGTGTTTCTGACGTGAAATCGGCTGGCTCTCTACGATTCGCACGTGATCGCCGACCATGCAGCCCAGCTCATCGTGCGCTTTGACTCGCTTCAAATCATGCACCACTTTCTTGTAAAGCGGATGCTGGAAGGTGCGTTTGATCTCAACGATAACGGTCTTCATCATTTTGTCGCTCTTCACGACACCGGTCAAACGACGACGCTTATTCATGCTTCACCTTCCTGCACTGCCGCCAATTCGCGCTCGCGTAGAATGGTCTCGTAGCGAGCGATAAGGCGGCGGGTTTGCTTGAGTCGGCTGGTATCGGTCAACTGCCCGGTAACCATCTGAAAGCGCAAATTCATCAGCTCTTGGCGGGCGTCATCCAGCTTGGCTTTAATCGCCTGCGTTGAAAGGACTCGAATTTCTTCCGTTTTCATGCCTGTTCTCCCGTCGCGTCCAGCCGACCTACAGGCTTCGTCCGGATCGAGAATTTATAAGATGCCTGGCGCAGCGCTTCCATGGCGATGTGTGTCGGCAGACCGCTGATCTCGAACATGATCCGCCCCGGTTTGACAACCGCCACCCAGTATTCCACGTTGCCTTTGCCCTTACCCATGCGGGTTTCGGGTGGTTTTTGCGTGTACGGTTTGTCCGGAAAGATGCGGATCCACAATTTCCCGCGCCGGCGCATCACGCGTACCAGCGCACGTCGTGCTGCTTCGATCTGCCGCGCCGTCACCCAGCCCGGTTCTACCGCCTGCAACCCGTAATCACCAAAAGCAACCTCGGCGCCGCGCAGCGCTTTGCCGCGCATCCTGCCTCGCATTTGCTTTCGATACTTTACACGTTTCGGCATTAACATAATGACTACCTCGCTCGTTCCACTGGCAAACAAAAACCAGCATAATTACTCGCTAACGTATACGCCCTCGGTGGATTCGATCTTCTCTTCCACCGGCGATAACACTTCACCTTTATAGACCCACACCTTGATGCCGATCTTTCCATACGTCGTTTGCGCTTCGGCGCGGGCGAAATCGATGTCCGCTCGCAGGGTTTGCAGCGGCACCCGCCCTTCCCGCAGCCAGACACTGCGCGCCATTTCGGCGCCGCTCAGACGACCCGCCACCTCGATCTTGATCCCTTTGGCGCCCTGACGAATAGCTTGCTGGATTGCCCGCTTCATTGCCCGCCGGTAACTGATGCGACGTTCGACCTGTCCGGCAATGTTCATCGCCACCAGATAAGCGTCGAGGTCGGGTGATTTGTTCTCTTTGATCTCCAGATCAATTTTTTTGCCGGTCAGCGACTCGAGGTCTTGTCGAATCTTCTTGACCGTTTCACCCTTGCGTCCGATCAAAATGCCCGGTTTGGCGGTGTGGACGATGATCTTCACCTTGCCGGGAAAACGTTCCACTTCGATCATTGACACGCCGGCGCGATCGGCGGTTGCCTGGATCAGCTTGCGGACCTTAAGATCTTGATGCAATTGATCGCGGTAGTCGCTGCCATCGGCGTACCAGCGTCCTTCCCAAGGACGGTTGATGTTCAGTCGAAACCCAATTGGATGTACTTTACGACCCATTTTCTCTCCTGCGCCTTTCTCCGCTACCGGAGTTCATCGGCTGCTCAATCCGAGGATGACTCGCCCTCAGCTTTCACGTTCCCGCAACACGACGGTGATGTGCGATGCCCGCCGCAGCAACGGCTTAAAGCGCCCCCTCGCCCCAAAGCGGCGCCACTTACGGGTTGGCGCTTCATCGGCGGTGATCTTGTAAACATACAGATTGTCGCGGCTTACCCCAAAATTTTCCTCGGCATTTGCCACCGCCGAAGCCAGAAGCTTTTTGACCGGCGTGGCTGCTAGCTTGGGGGTGAAGGTCAACATGCTGAGCGCCTCGGTCGCCGGCTTGCCGCGCACCGTATCGAGCACCAGGCGAACCTTCTGGGCAGAAATGCCGCAGTAGCTCAGTTTTGCGTGGATATCGGTTGCCATCGCTATCTCCTCGTCGATTTCTCGGCAACGTGCCCGCGAAAATGACGCGTAGGAGCGAACTCGCCCAAACGATGTCCGACCATGTTTTCGGTGATGTAGATCGGCACATGGCGTCTGCCGTCATGAACTGCAATGGTGTGCCCTACCATCTGGGGGAAGATGGTGCTCGCCCGGCTCCAGGTTCGGATGACTTTTTTCTCGCTTCGAGCGTTCATCATCTCGATCTTCTTCAAGAGCTTGGGAGCAATGAATGGTCCCTTTTTTAGCGATCTTGACATACTACTTATCCTCTTTCAGCAATATTCTCGCCCTTGCGGTTAGCGTTTACCGCCCGAATTGCGGCGGCGGACGATGAACTTGTCGGTGCGCTTGTTGCGGCGGGTTCGGTAAC
Source organism: Anaerolineaceae bacterium (assembly GCA_037445245.1). Classification (GTDB taxonomy): domain Bacteria; phylum Chloroflexota; class Anaerolineae; order Anaerolineales; family Anaerolineaceae; genus JBBIKU01. The sequence goes on along the minus strand of JBBIKU010000051.1, from coordinate 3,006 downwards.
CCAGCGTCGGCTGACCCCAGGGACTCTTCGCCCCCGGCATGCCGATCGGCTGACGTCCTTCACCACCACCATGAGGATGGTCGCGCGGCGACATGGCACTGCCGCGCACGGTCGGGCGGATGCCCATTTTCCGTTTGCGACCGGCTTTACCCAGCTTGATGTTGCCGTGATCCACATTGCCAACCTGACCCACCGTCGCCTGACAGGTCTGCAGCACCATCCGTACCTCGCCTGACGGCAGCCGGATCTGGGCATAGTCGCCCTCTTTGGCAAGCAATTGCGCCGCGCTGCCGGCAGAACGCACCAGCTGACCGCCGCGCCCCTCCTGTAACTCCACGTTATGAACCATGGTTCCAACCGGGATGTTGGCGATCGGCAGGCTGTTGCCAGGACGGATATCTGCCGTGGCGCCTGAGGTGACAGTGTCACCCACCTTCAACCCCAGCGGCGCTAAAATATAGCTTTTTTCACCATCGGCATAAGTCAACAAGGCGAGGCGGGCGCTGCGATTGGGATCATATTCGATGGCGGCCACCTTCGCCGGAATGTCATGTTTCTTGCGTTTGAAATCCACCATGCGGATGTAGCGGCGCGATTCGCCGCCGCGGTGCCGCACCGTGACGCGCCCGTACATGTTTCGCCCCGAATGCTTCTTCTTGATGACGATGAGCGAACGTTCGGGTTGCGATTTGGTAATTTCTTCGAAAAGATGTCCGGTCATGCCGCGCTGACCAGGGGTCATCGGTTTGTATACTTTTACAGCCATTACTCTACCCCTTCAAAGAACGGGATGCGATCTTCCGCACCTAGCTTGACGATCGCCTTTTTGTAACCGCTTTGCCGCACCGCTAACCGTCGGCTGCGCGCCCGACGTGACCGTTTTGCCGGCACATTGAGAATATTCACCCGCAGCACCGTCACGTTGAACAATTTTTCAACCGCGTCCTTGACTGTTGTTCTGGTAGCGTTGTCTGCAACCTCAAAGACGTACTGGTGCAAATCGTTCACCAGGTAATTGGTTTTTTCTGTTACCCGCGGGCGGCGCAACACATCATATACTGAGTCCATATCCTCCTCCTGCCTATCCTTCTCCCAGATGGGTTGCGATCTGTTCAACCGTCGCCACCGGCATCACCAACTTGTCAAAAGTCAGCAGGTCGCGGATGTTCAGATAGTCCGCCTGCAAAGTTTTGGCATCCGGAATATTGTTGGTGGAACGAATCACGCTCTCATAAGGCTGTTTTTCAGGCAGCAGGATCAACACACTGGCTTCCCCCACCAGCATATCGAGCGTTTTTGCCATCAGACGGGTTTTCGGTTCAGGCAATTCGAGTTGGTCAACCAGGACAATGGCAGATTCGGCTGCTTTGACCGAAAGCGCCGATCGCAGCGCTGCCCGCCGCATTTTCTGCGGCATGGACTGGGCATATGATCGCGGGCGAGGGGTGTGCACCCTGCCGCCGCCTTTCCAGTGCGGAGCGCGGGTGGATCCCTGCCGGGCGCGCCCGGTCCCCTTCTGACGCCACGGCTTCCGTCCACCGCCCGAAACCTCTCCGCGTGTTTTGGTGCTATGCGTCCCCAGCCGGGCATTCGCCATCTGGCGCATGTACGCCTGGTGCATAAGATCCACAAAAATTGGGGCTTCGAAGACGCTCGCCGGAAGCTCCAGCGTGCTCACTTTCTTGCCCTTCATGTTGACGACATCCACTAACATAATTCATTCGCTCCCAGAGAGATGGCGAAACATCAACCGAAAATTCGGCTACCGTTTACGCGCCTCCTTGATCATGACAAACCCGCCGCGCGCACCGGGGACTGCGCCGCGCACACCGATCAGATTGCGCTCGACATCCACCAGTGCTACCAGCAGGTTTTGCGAGGTCACGCGCTCGTTACCCATGTGCCCCGGACCGCGTGAACCCTTGAAAACCCGACCGGGGGTTGACCCCGCGCCGCGTGAACCCGGGGCACGATGTCGATCGGATTGACCGTGTGTCTTGGGCCCACCCCTGAAGTTATAGCGTTTGACGGCGCCGGCAAAACCGCGTCCCTTGCTGCTTCCGATCACATCAACCCGTTCACCAACCGCAAAGCGGGAAACGTCCACCGTGCCGCCTTCACCGACATCCGGATTTTTCACCCGAAATTCACGCAAAACGCGCAGAGGCGGAGCGCCACTGCGTTTGAGATGCCCCAATTGACCGCCGGTGAGACGCTTGGTCTTAACTTCACTGAAACCAAGCTGCACCGCACTGTATCCATCCTTTTCGGGCAGACGAACCTGAGTAACATAACAAGGCCCAGCTTCGATGAGTGTAATGGGCGTTGCAGCGCCATCTTCACCGAAAATCTGGGTCATGCCGATTTTCCTGCCGATAAGCCCTTTAAACATCTCTATTGTCTCCTTCTGAGCATATTCTCCGAGACTGTCAGCCTGGGCTTGGCTGCATCATCTCTATTCACAGTGCAGTCAGTTGCGCAGTTGCGACACCCCGTGTCTGGTTCGTGCGCCCGCTGCGCCACTCTTACCCTGTCATTTTATGGGCAATAACTGCCCAAACCAACTAATAATAGCATACTATCTCAGTTTCGCCCATACGGCTGGCAAAACACGCGCCGGAATGAACGAGCCTAGATCTTGATCTCGATATCCACGCCAGCCGGCAGATTGAGCCGCATAAGCATGTCGATCGTTTTCGAATCTGGATCCATCACATCGATCAGGCGATTGTGGGTGCGAATCTCAAAATGTTCGTGCGAATCTTTATCGATAAAGGTTGACCGCCGAACGGTGAAACGCTCGATCTTTGTCGGCAGCGGAACCGGACCAACCACGTTGGCACCGCTGCGCTCTGCGGTCTCCACAATGCGCTTTGCAGATTGATCCAGCACTCGATGATCGTATGCCTTAAGGCGTATCCGAATTCGTTGCTTTGCCATGCTTCTCTACCTACTCCAGGATCTTGGTAATCACGCCAGCGCCGACGGTGAGACCGCCTTCGCGGA
>JBBIKU010000050.1:0-14781 GCA_037445245.1 Anaerolineaceae bacterium | reverse complement strand
CGTGACTTCGCCATGTTAATGGTGACTGACACCGTTAGCGGTTCGAGCCGGTTGCTATTGAACCATGCCCCGCCGGTGCTGGATGAATTGCCATATCCGATCCTTCCAGATGGGACGCGTCTGGCAGAGGGTGTGGTATCTCGAAAGAAACAATTGCTACCGGTTGTGCTGGGTTTGCTGGAGGAATAAATGACATCAATTTATCAGGCATTGGCGGAATTGGAAGCGAAAGGCGAGACCGGCGTTCTTTGTACCATTATCAAGAGCAGCGGGTCTACACCCCGTCACGAAGGCAGCAAGATGCTGGTTTACTCCGATGGAAGCTTCATTGGCACCGTGGGCGGCGGTGAGCTCGAGCACCGCGTCTACAACGAGGCTTTGGAGGCGTTGAAAGACACAAAAAACCGGGTTCTGCGTTATAAGATGGTGGATCCCAAGCAGGGCGACCCGGGTGTGTGTGGAGGACAATTGGAGGTTTTTGTGGAGCCGATCGTACCCCGTCCGCTGCTGGTGGTGATTGGAGGTGGGCATGTGGGTAAAGCCGTTGTTCATCTGGCAAGCTGGCTGGGTTTTCGGGTGGCAGTTTCGGATGACAGACCGGAAATGTGCACCCCGGAAGCCAATCCCGGTGCTGATGCGTTCTATCCCGTTCCGATGGAAGAACTTCCCAATCATCTCGTCATTACTCCAAACACCTATCTGGTGTTGACTACGAGAGGATCTGATGTTGATATAAAAGGGCTTCCTGCTTTGCTATTCAGCAAAGCAGCCTATATCGGCGTTATCGGTTCGAAACGACGCTGGCAGGTAACCCGTAAGGCACTGCTGGAATCACCCGGCGTCACCGAAGAGAAATTAAACAAAGTTTACTCGCCGCTTGGGCTTGAGATAAACGCTGAAACGCCTGAAGAAATTGCCGTGAGCATCATGGCTGAGATCATTATGCTGCGCAACAGCGGCAGCGGCAAGAGCATGAAAATTTAATTCCCAGGAGGAATTATGTGGAGTGAGTATATCACGGCGTCACGTCTCGACGAAGTCATCGAAGTCCTGGCTGAGAAAGGCGAAAGGGCGCGAATTGTAGCCGGCGCCACCGATTTGATGCTTGAAATGGAAAGGGGCGTTCGAAAAGGGATCACCACTCTGATCGACATCACCCGCATCCCCTCGATGGATCAAATCACACTCGATGAGGAAGGTTGGATTCATCTGGGACCAATGGTGACACACAATCACTGCGTGGCATCCAAGTTGATTCGCGAACACGCCCTGCCGTTGGCGTTGGCGGCTTGGCAGGTTGGTTCGCCCCAAATTCGCAACCGGGGAACGATTGCCGGCAATCTGATCACCGCCTCGCCAGCGAATGACACGATCACGCCGTTGATGGCGCTTGGGGCACAGGTTACCCTGCGTTCCAAAACAAGCGAACGAGAATTGCCTTTGAGTGAATTCTACACTGGCGTTCGCCGCACGGTGATGCAGGCAGATGAGATGCTGGTGAATATCTCCTTTCCGGCGCTCAAAGACAACCAACCGGGAATGTTCATTAAGTTTGGCTTACGGCAAGCGCAGGCGATATCAATGGTGAACGTTGCGGCAGTGCTGACGATGCGCAATAGCAGCATCGAATCAGCGCAGATAACCCTCGGTTCCGTGGCGCCGACAATCATCCACGCCACGGAAGCCGAAAAGTTCCTCGCCGGCAAGTATCTCGAAGAAAACATCCTCCGCGAAGCTGCTCAACTGGCATCCACGGCGAGCAAGCCGATCAGCGATATTCGCGGTTCGGCAGCTTACCGCCGAGTCATGACGGGCGTGATTACCAAACGGGCTTTGCAGGCGATAGAAAACGGTTTCAACCGGCGGCAATTACCCGAAACACCGGTTTTATTGTGGGGCAAACGCGACAACGGCAAGCCTGTACATCTCACGACACAGCACCTACATGATTCAACCACCCCGATCGTCACCAAAATCAACGGCAAGCTATACAAACTCGCCAGTGGGCAAAATAAATCGTTGCTGCGTTTGATCCGGGAAGAAGCTGGATTGGTCGGCTCAAAAGAAGGCTGTGCCGAGGGCGAATGCGGTGCCTGCACCGTCTTTTTGGATGGAGCAGCGGTGATGAGCTGCATGGTGCCGGCACCACGGGCAGACGGGGCTGAAATTGTCACAATCGAAGGGTTGGCGAGCGGGGATGTGCTGCACCCAGTGCAGGAAGCCTTCATCGTCGAAGACGCCGTTCAGTGCGGTTACTGCACCCCCGGCTTTATCATGTCGGGCGCAAAATTATTGGAGGAAAAACCTCGTCCCAGCCGCGAAGACATCCAACATGCCTTAACTGGCAATCTGTGTCGATGCACCGGTTATTATAATATCATCAAGGCAATCGAACGAGCAGCTCAAGAGAAGCCATAATGGGAAAATACTCTTTTTATCAAAGTCGAAGGGAAAAACCCCGCCAGCGCGGGGCACATCCTGTCTGGCGGGGGATAGGCTTTCTGCTCATCCTTATCATTCCCGTCCTTTCCTACGCCGCGGCACTGGTCACGTTGGATGAAAATGCCAAACGGGGATGGATCGACATTCCGCTGGAATTGATCTCACCGGTGATCGAGCCGATGCTTTACGCCAAGATCCTATTAACCATTATTTTTATGGTCATCTTTTATGGGATTTTCACCTTCATCAGTTTCGCTCTGTACAGCGCATTCGGTCCACCGCGCTACGGTCCCTTGGATGCACCGCCAGTTGAGTATCGCGGAAAACAGTACAAACGCTAGAGAAATTTACCAGGTAGCACCTGCGGAGGTAAACCATGTCTTATCTTGGGGAAAGCTTGAAACGGGTCGACGCCAAAGCTAAAGTGAGCGGAGCAGCGCTCTATTCAGGCGACATCAATATGCCCGATCAGGCGTACATGAAGATTCTCTTTGCCAATCGCCCACATGCTATTATCAAACGGATCGATACCAGTAAAGCAGAAGCAATGCCCGGCGTGATCGCCGTGTTCACCGCTCAGGATGTTCCGGTCAACGAATACGGCTTGAACATCATGGATCAACCGGTCTTGTGCGGTCCGGGTTCTGCCAAACCTTTTACCGACCGGGTCCGCTTTATCGGCGATCAGATCGCGGTGGTAGTCGCCGAAAGCGAGGCAATCGCGGCGCAAGGTTGCGAAGCGATTGAAGTTGTGTTCGAGGACCTGCCAGTTATAGCCGACCCACGTCAAGCCATGCAACGTGACGCTCCTCTGCTTCACCCTGAAAAAGAAACAAACGTGCTCTTGAACTACCGGATTCGAAAAGGAGATGTTGAGGAAGCTTTTGCCCAGTGCGATGTCATCGTCGAAGGCGAGTATGCCACACCCGCTCAGGAGCACGCTTACCTGCAGCCGGAGGCAGGGCTGGGATATATTGACGAGGAAGGACGGATCGCCGTTATCTGCGGAGGGCAATGGACGCATAAGGATCGGCAGCAGATCGCCCATGCCCTCGATCTACCTGAAGAGCAGGTGCGGGTGATTTATCCGGCGATTGGTGGCGCTTTCGGTGGGCGGGAAGATATGTCCATTCAGATCGTGCTGGGACTGGCAGCCTACCGTTTGAACCAGCGCGGCATTAAACGCCCGGTCAAAATCATCTGGAGTCGCGAGGAATCGATCATCGGGCATCACAAGCGCCACCCCTATTTTATTAGTGCGAAGTGGGGCGCCAACAAGGCTGGCAAAGTCCTAGCAGCCGAGGTTGGAGTTGTTGGCGATGGTGGGGCGTACGCTTACACTTCGACCAAGGTGCTCGGCAATGCTACGCTGATGTGCACCGGACCTTATGAAATTCCCAATGTTAAAGTCGATTATTGTGTCGTATATACCAACAACATCCCCAACGGCGCTTTTCGCGGTTTTGGGGGTCCCCAGGGCGCCTTTGCAGCCGAATCCCAGATGAACAAGCTGGCAGAAGCGCTGGGAATGGACGCGGTGGAGATCAGAGTTCGGAATGCGTTACGCGAAGGTTCGTTGCTTTCGGTTGGCAGCCCGGTGCCCAAAGGGATCAGCCTTGCAGAGGTGGTCGAGGAGTGCGCCAAAGCCGCCGGTTGGACAAAGACGAGGCAAGGCTGGCAAAATCCTGAGGGGTTGTCTTCGCTGTATCCAAACCGACCCCATATCCGGCGTGGTATCGGCTTCGGTTGCGCCTTCAAAAATATTGGCTTTTCATTCGGCTATCCCGAAAATTGCTGGGCGACCGTAGAGCTCCACGGGGGGGCGCAGATCGAAAAGGTGGTGCTGCACCATGCTGGCGCCGACGTGGGGCAGGGCGCGCATACTGCCTTTGTGCAAATGGTCGCCGAGGCTGTGGGTGTGGATGTTGAAAAGGTACAATTGATTCTGTCTGACACTGCCCAAACCGACGATTCCGGCAGCGCCTCGGCGTCGCGGATGACCTTCATGGCGGGCAACGCCATCCGCGGGGCAGTAGAAGCAGCGCTCGAGAAATGGAAAGCCGAGGAGCGCCCTGCTATTGCAGCCTATCAGTACCTAGCACCCAAAACCACGCCCTATGACCCGGAAACAGGACATTCGGATCCGAACATCTCCTATGGGTATGTGGCAGAAGCGGTCGAAGTGGAGGTGGACACTGAAAGCGGGCAGGTGCGCCTGGTCAACGTCGTCTGTGTAGACGATGTAGGCAAGGCTATCAACCCGCGCCTGATTCGCGGGCAGATCGAGGGCGCCATCATTCAGGCGCAGGGGTATGCCATTCAGGAGAATTTCATCCAGAAAGATGGCGACGTGCTCACGCGGCATTTTTCCACCTATCTGATCCCGACCATTCTGGATATTCCCGAACGGATCGATTCCAAGATCCTGGAATTTCCCGATCCGCGTGGACCGTGGGGGGCGCGGGGCATGGCAGAGATGCCCTATCTGCCGCTCGCTCCGGCGATCAGTGCCGCCATTCACGCCGCCACTGGAGTATGGATCGATGAATTCCCCTACACTCCGGAGCGGGTGCTTGCGCATCTGACCGATCTTGAGATCACTAGCTGAATCAAGCGCCAACACAAATTGGCTACCATGATCGAACTGCACCGGGGGTTGCGGTTCAAACCAGGAACATGCTTGGCATTTGCCGGCGCCGGCGGAAAGACAAGCGCACTATTCCACCTGGCACGCCAGTTGCCGCCGCCGGTTTTCGTTACCACCACCACCCACCTCGGCGTCGATCAGATCAAACTGGCAGACATTTGCCTTACGGTCACCGATGCGGCGCAAATCGGGCATTTAATTCACATAAACCTCAACGGCGTAATTGCGGTGGTTGGTGCTCTCGGCAACGACCAGCGCGTTCAGGGGTTAGATGCTGAAACCGCCCTGGAGCTAATGCGATTCGCCGACAAACACGGCATATCCTTGTTGATCGAAAGCGATGGCGCACGTTTGCTCCCCGCCAAGGCGCCGGCGGAACGCGAACCGGTTATTCCGGAGTGGGTGGATACTGTCGTGGTTGTGGCGGGATTATCCGCACTTGGTAAGCCATTGGACGAACGCCATGTTCACCGCCCGGAACGCTTTGCCCGGCTTTCGGGGTTGCAACCTAGTGAAGCAATTACACCCCATGCTCTGGTGGCGGTGCTGAGTCATCCCGAGGGCGGATTGAAGGGAATACCCGCTACAGCGCGCCGGATGGTACTGTTGAACCAGGCGGATACCCTTGAATTGCACGAAGCCGGAAAAGAAATTGCCGGGAGTCTCCTGGCTAGCTTTGACAGTGTTGTGATCACATCCTTTCAGCGCAAAGCGCACCCTGTGCTGAGCGTGCATGAGCGCGTTGCCGGGATCATCCTGGCGGCAGGCGGCTCAGAGCGCTACGGCAAGCCAAAAATTTTACTGGATTGGAAAGGGGAAACCTTCATCCGGCGGGTGGCAAAAATTGCCATCGAAGCCGGTTTGTCGCCGCTGGTGGTGGTGGCAGGCGCAGTGATTGACCCGCTTTTCACTGCTCTGGAGGATTTACCAGTCAATATTATCGTCAACGAACGCTGGCAGGAGGGGCAGAGCACCTCAGTCAAAGCAGCCTTGCAACACCTGCCCAAATCGGTGGGTGCAGCGGTTTTTATGCTGGCGGACCAACCTCACATCCCCCTAGCTTTGATAAAAGCACTGATCGAGAAGCACGCCAACACGCTGGCAGCGGTGATCGCTCCCTGCGTTGCGGGAGAGCGCGCCAATCCGGTGTTGTGGGACGCAGACACTTTTGCCTCCTTCGCCGAGTTATCCGGCGATACCGGCGGCAGGGCACTGATGGAGCGCTACCCCCTCACCTGCCTGAAATGGGATGATCCAGCGATTTTATTGGATGTGGATACCCCTGCCGATTACGACCTGCTTTTGTCGGGGAAAGGGCGCCGTGGTGATGGATGAAAAGAGGTTTGTGGCAGCCGTAATCCTGGCAGCTGGAGAATCGCGACGGATGGGGCAACCCAAAATGATTCTGCCATGGGGAGAGTCGACCGTGATCGGCACGGTGGTTTCAAGTTTGCTTCTGACGGATGTGCATCCTATCGTTGTGGTCACCGGCGCTGCGGAGATGCTGGTCAAACTGGCGCTAACAAGTTACCCGGTGCGTTTTGTTCACAATCCAGCTTATATTTCAGGCGAAATGCTATCATCACTGCAGCGTGGTCTGCGCTGTTTGCCCGCTGCGTGTGTGGCAGTGCTGGTGGTTCTGGGCGATCAGCCACAAATCGAAGTGGAGACATTGCGCTTGCTGCTTACTGCTCATATGAATTCCAGCGCCGGAATTATCGTTCCCAGTTACCAGCGCCGACGCGGCCATCCCTGGCTGGTGCGGGGCGATTTCTGGCAGGAGATTCTTGCGCTTTCAGCGCCGGCTACCCTGCGCGATTTTTTAAACGCCCACGATCGGGAAATCGAATATTTGGCGGTCGATTCGGCAAGCGTCTTGCTCGACCTGGATACACCGCAGGATTACGAACAGCAACGCCCGCGGTAGTGTGTCTCAATTCAGCAGATACCCAACTGCTGTTTCCATGATCAAGGGGGTGCGGGTGTTTTCATCAGAGAGAGAGATATCGGGGATCAAGCCTGTCTCGCCCAGGGGCGGATCAAACCCGGGAATCCACCAGCGCGCCGCAGTGACATGAATGCTGGATTGATCTTGCAGATCAAAGACCAGTTGGATAGTATCCTTGCCATAGGTGTGGCTGCCAATCAGCACTGCTCGCTGGTGTTGCTTCAATGCTCCGGCGACGATTTCGGCAGCGCTGGCGGTGCCGCTGTTGACCAATAATGCCAGGGGTAGATCCGTATACTTACCGGGACTGGCAACATTGAAAGTTTTCACAGTTTCACCACGATATTTCTGGCTGATGATGACGCCCTTTTCCAGAAACAAGCGCGCGATATCTACGCCTGCCTCCACCAGCCCGCCAGCGTTATCGCGCAGGTCGATCACGAAGTGGGTGGCGCCGCGTTGTTGCAGATCGTCAATTTCACGTTCGATTTCGGCAGCGGTGGTGGTTGCAATCAAGTTGACGTGAATAACACCGACTCGCTCATCCTGCGGTGCAAGGTTGGCGGTAACCGAAGGCAGGGTGATCTCTTCACGCCGAACGCGTACGGTCAGATCATCCTGGCGCGGCGAGCGCCTGATCTGCAACGTAACGGTGCGACCAATCGGCCCTCGAATGGCAGCCAGAATTTCATCGATTCCGGTCTCGGGCGTAATCTGCAGGTCATCCACTGCAATCAGTCGATCGCCGTCGCGGATGCCAGCTTTCTCGGCTGGTGAACCGGGAAATGGGAACAGAAAAACTTGATTGCGCAGATCCAATTCGACCCTGGCACCAATACCACCGAATTTCCCCTCGAACTGGTGAACCTGCAATTCGTGTTGTACCGGCTCGATCAGCACTGTGTGCGGATCACCATAAGCTTGGAGCATACCGCGGATCATCCCGTGTTCAAGCAGGTTTTCTTCTGGAAGTTCATCGAGCGCATTTTCCTTGAGAATGGTATAGGCTTGTTTGAGAAGGGGAAATTCGCCCGCTGGATAACCAAAACGTTTATGAAAGAGAAACCCACCATAAAAGGATGTGGCGATCAGAGCAATCTGCAGAAGGATAAAGATCGCCACGTGTTTACGATTTTCAAGTTGGTCCATGCAAATGTCCTGCCTTCCTGACGGCATTCAACCGTCCAACGGGCACAACGGTACTTATACGAGTATAATTCATCCGACTAAATTACCACCAGCAACGCACATGACTGCTATCACACTCTGGCAATTGGATTCTTCTGGCGAATCAAGTCGGCTTGAAAAAATGTCGTTCGAGCCTGCACCGGCTTCTTTAGACGAATCCTCTGCTTGCATCCCGGGCGGAGCATACACAACCTTCCGAACCTATAACCGTCGAGCGGTGATCCGTTTGGAAGATCACTTTGGGCGGCTGGAGGAATCAGCCCGGCTCAAAACCGCCAAAACCGTCTTGCTTGACCGCCCTTCGATCCGCCAGGCGCTTCGCCGCGTTATCGCGGACTTCAACAACGGTGAAGCACGTATCCGCCTAACGCTTGACCTGGAAGCCCAACCGGGGACGATCTACATCGCCATCACCGATTTGCAAACCCCCACGCCGCAAGAATATACCAACGGTGTCCAAACGGTGACGGCGGCAATCCATCGCCATCATCCCAAAGCCAAGCTCACCGACTTCCTCGCTGATGTCGGCTGTTATCGCAAAGCGTTACCGGCAGGGGTTAACGAGGTTTTGCTGGAAGATGAACGAGGCAGGCTATTGGAGGGCGCCAGCAGCAATTTCTTCGCCGTGAAAGCCGGCGAGATCTATACCGCCGATGCAGAGGTTTTATCCGGCATCACCCGCCGGCTGGTATTGTCAGAAGCGCAACAACAGGGACTTGTGGTTCACTTTGAACCGGTGTTCACTCGCGAACTGCGAGTAATCGAAGAAGCTTTCCTCACCAGTGCCAGTCGCTCGATATTGCCGGTGCGCCAGATCAATCACATCATTATCGGCAATGGCGTACCCGGAGCCGTCACCCGCCAACTTTCTCAAGGGTTTGAAAATCGCATTCGGGACGAACTGGAACAGATCTAAGCCAGGTCGCCATGCGGGTCAGAATCGACTTCCTCTTCTCCTTCGCCGGGCAAATCCAGATCGTCCGGCAGTACAAGTTGACCGGCTTCCATCTTGCGAATGACCTCAAGCGCTTTTTGATAATCCACTTCTAAAACTTTGACGTCCGCTTCGCCCATCGGTCCAACCGTTAGTCCAAAAGTTAAACCGACGCTTTCCTGAACAACCATGGCGGGGATCTGCTCAGCTTCTAGAAGTACCCGCACCATTTCTGCTTCCAGTTTGCCTTGGGCGGTATAGACGGTAACAACCCTATTCTTCATCGTTCTTCTCTTTCACGCACGTGCAGCGGAAAGCGAGCCACCATGCTCGCAATTGCTTTTTGTTTTCCACTGCTATTATCGCACCAGCCTTCACGATACACCAGGATTTCCCAATTGCGAAAAGCCTGCTTTAATTCATCGGCAGTCAGAAGATGCTCCGCCGAGATGGAGGGGTGAATTTTTTTCATCGGCTGGGTGAGCGTTTCGAACACCAGCACGCCACCGGGCTTCAAAATGCGGGCGTACTCATTCCACATGTCGCGCTGCAAGTAGTAAAAGTTGAGGATAACCTCAAAGCAGCGATCGGGAAAATGAAAGCGGGTCAGATCTGCGATCAGCACCATTAAATCAGGGTGATGCCGTTTAGCGAGCAGCGCTGCCTGGGCGGAGATATCCACGCCTAAAACCCGCAAGCCACGTTTAAGCAAAGCCGATGCATTCCGTCCTGCTCCCATGGCGACATCCAGGGCAAGCCCGGAACGTGGCAACAACTCGATGTGTTCGAGTAGAAATTCCCGCGGGCTGTAAATTTGATCCCAGGATATGCGTTGATAACGCTGGTTCCAGCACAGGGCATCTTCTACAGGCATGTCGCTATTGTAACACTGTTGCGACCAGGGTTGCTGGCTAGCGCGGTTGCGTTCGTTTGCGGTGCAGCCGTTCCAGGCGGTGTTGCAGATCGCTCATCACCTGATTGCGTATAGCAGAAGAAAAACCATTGCAACACAGGCTATCCAGCGCAGTCTGTGTCCATTTTATGGCTTCTGAGTAGTCCCTGCGATGATGCTCGTGATATTTGGCGAGCTCGATCATCGCCGCAATGTTCCCACTCCGACTGGCTTCCAGCCAGTGTGCCAGTGCTTCTTCCCAGCGCGCGTAGCGTTTGAGCAGATTTGCCCCGCGCAGCAAGTATTCCTGCAGGTAGGTGGCAGGTGGCTTTTTCGCCAGGCTGGCTTGGTACAGCGCCAGAGCGACATCTGCCATACCCAGATCTTCATATATGCGTCCAACGGCTGCCAGCTCCAGCGCCGTGTAGACCTCAGGCACGTATGGCGCGCACATCAGTTGGTTGATGTGGTTGAATAGCGCTGCCAAGGAAATGATGTCCATGGCGTTATGGTAAAAAACGCCATTCAATGCCGTAGCGTCACCGCTTCGCAGGTAGTCAAAATAGATCTGCGGCACCTCGCAACCGGGGATATCATCCAGCGTGCGGCTGAAACCCAACACATCCTGTTCGAGAGCAAGCAAGGCGCGCGAGGGTAGAGCCTGCCGCCACAATTTTCTCGCCATCGGCAGTAGGTCGATGTGCGCCATCTTTTGAAACGGTGACTCGAAAGTATTCAAGATGTGTCTCGCTCGAAGCAGCGGCACATCGAATGCCTTTCCGTTAAAAGTGACCACGAATTCGAAATCAGCGACAAACCGTCCCAGGCTTGCTAAGAAGGCAGCTTCCTGTCCCGGGTCACGCAAAAAGAGTTGCACCAGCCGAAAACCTTCGGCGGTGAAATGCCCCAATCCGATCATGAAAGCAAAAGTGCCGCTGCCGCCGCTCAAACCGCTGGTTTCGGTGTCCATGAAAACACAATTTTCAAGGCCGGCGGAAATTGCAGCATCCAGTCCGCAATAGCGCATCAAAATTTCACTCGGCGCAACAGCTTGGATAGGTTGCCGTCCCTGCCGATAGTCCGCAGGATAGATATTACGGACATAAAAAGTGTTGCCCAGCGGCGTGACATCCTCCTGTCCATCCACAATGGTTTCGATGGGGTGGCGCGATTCACGTGGGGGTGGCGTTTTCGGAAGGTGTCCGCTGCCAAGCGCAACGCCCAAGGATTTGAGTTTATCGCTCACCGACTCCATGACTGACCTTTAAGCCGCAAACTCGCTGCACAACAAATTCAGGATGGCGAGGGTCTCCTGCCGCCCGCCACTGCCAAGTTCACCAGCCGGACCAGTGCAAGCGGGGCAACCGTCCATGCAGGTACAGTTTTGCGCCAGTTCCTTCGCTTGATTCAACAAGCGCTCGTGAGCGTGGTAGAGACTTTCGCTCAGTCCAACACCGCCGGGGTAATTATCGTATAACACCACGGTTGGGGTTGCACCTCCCAGCGCTGACTGTGGCTCTGACCAGACCCCCAGATCATTCGGATCACACATCACCAGCAACGGCGCCAGGTGATGCAAGAGGTATCCTAAACCTGCCAAACCGCTGCGCATGCGCACCGTCATCTCGGCGCGCTGGTGACACGAGGGGCACAGTGTAACCAAGTTCTCAAGCTGGTTTGCCTGTTCGTAGTCGTCAAATGTTCTGAAGGGCAACTTGTGGTGGACGTGGTGTGCCTGCTTCACTTCCTTGCGTCCGCAGACCTGGCAGGTATACTCATCGCGCCGGCGTGTCAATTCTTTCTGGCGCGTCCAATTCTTTCCATAGGATACAGATTCGCCGCACCAACTGCCCGTCTGGCGCAATTGTTCCAAGCCAGCCGAGGACAGACTAATCCAGTAAGCGATTGTGCGCATGTTCGTGGCGGGCAATTCGAGCGGGAATTCGCCCATATTCTCCTGGGTCAACCAGCGCAGACGGCGGTAGCCAGTTACCTGGGTGGTGACTCTGATCTCACCGAATACCCTGGTCCCCATTCTCTCTTCCTGCCGACTCAAAATCTGCAAACACTCTGCATCTACCCGTTGCCGTGCCTCGGTGAAATAATCCACGTCTGTCAGTGTTAATTCGGCGCGGCGGTTTTCCAAATCGAGCGTTTCCACTACAAAGGAACTCCCTTCATGCAGGTAGATCGCACCGGGGTGAACCATCCAGCAGGCACTCTCCCGATCCACACTGCCAATAGTAACAAAACTATCCTCTACCTGTGCCTGAAGCAGCACCGGCTGCGCCGAAATACTTCGCAAAGAAACCTGCGCGGCGGGATAGACATCAGCCGACCAAAAGAAACGACCATTTCCTTGATGGATCTCGCCGGTACCTTCAAGCAGAGAGAGGATTTCCTCAACCACTGGCGCAGAAGTGCTTCCAAAACCCTCGCCTTTGCTGAATGGTAATTCAAAGGCGGCGCATTGTAAGTGTTTTAATAGAATCAACAGGTTGTCCGGGTTAATCAAAGCTTGCTCGGGTGATTTTTCGAGCAGGAATTCCGGATGACGTACCAGATACTGGTCGAGTGGACCGCCGGACGCCACGAAGACCGCCAGCGATGCGTTCTCCCGCCTGCCGGCTCTTCCGGCTTGCTGACGGGTAGCAGCGATACTGCCGGGGTAGCCTACCAGCAGGATGGCGTCTACACCGCCGATGTCGATTCCCAGTTCAAGCGCATTGGTAGTAATCACGGTGCAGATTTTTGCCTGGCGCAAGCCGGCTTCTATGCGCCGTCGCTCGACGGGCAGGTAACCACTGCGGTAACCGCGAATGCGCTCTCGTCGTTCCTGCCAGCGCGATAGCAAATCCTTCAGCATCAGCTCGACCGTGCGGCGCGCCCTGGCAAATACCAAAGACTGAACGTCATGAATAATCAGGTCATCAATCAGACGCAAGCTCTCGCTGATGGCGCTACGGCGTATACCCAATTCTGCTTGGACAATGGGTGGATTATAAAGTAAAAAATGACGTTCCCCACCCGGCGAACCATCCTGATCAATCACCACGACCGATTTTTCTGCCAAGCGCTCGGCGTGCTGGCGGGGATTGGCAATCGTGGCGGAGGTCATGATGTGCTGGAGAGACGCACCGTAGAAATTTGCCACGCGCCGTAAACGACGTAGAACATTGGCGAGGTGTGAACCAAAAACACCACGGTAAACATGGATCTCGTCGATCACCACGAAGCGCAGATTGCTCAAAAAATTCTGCCACTGGGTGTGATGGGGAAGGATGGCGGTGTGTAGCATGTCGGGATTTGTCAGCACGAGGCGCGCCCGGTTGCGAATTCCAACTCGCTTGTTTGCAGGAGTGTCCCCATCGTACACCGCCGGGGCGATGCGAGTGTTCGGCGTGCCGATATCGCCCGTCATCTTTTCCAGCAGGGTGTGCTGGTCCTGTGTCAGCGCCTTGGTAGGAAAGAGATAAAGCGCGGTGGCATTCGCCGCTTCAAGCAGGGTGGCGAGCACCGGCAGGTTATAGCATAACGTTTTGCCACTGGCGGTAGCGGTGACGATCACTACATCCTGACCAGCGCGAGCCTGTTCCCAAGCGACGCGCTGATGACCGTACAGCCTGTCGATACCCAAACGCGAAAGGGCAGTGATCAGCGGGGAAGGGAGTCTTTCTGGTAGTGGTTCCCATTGCGCCGCTCGCGGCGGTTCGGTGTGCCAACCGACGATGTTCTCTGCCACGCTTGGTTGCGTTCGCCAGGAATCGAGCAAACGATTCAGGGAAGTAGCTGCATCACTTTTCACGGGTAAATTTCACAGGTTTAATCTGCGCAGGGTCGGGCGCGTTACGTAAAAGATCAGGTAACTGGTCAGGCAAACGCTGCCGCTCAAAATGAGCGCATGGGGCGCTCCCCACACCTGCACCAGCCAGCCCAGAAACAGGCTGCCAAAGGGCGCACTGCCTTGCAGCACCCACAGGTAGGAGCTGATCACGCGCCCGCGCAATTCGTCCGGCACAGTCAGTTGGATCAGCGTGTTGGTCAACGCCAGTTGCATCACGATACCCCAGCCGAGCAGCGCCATCAACGGAATTGCCGCCCCCAGACTCCGGCTGAAACTCAGCCCAATCAACGCCAGGGCAAAAGCGTATTGCCCGGCCATCAACATCAGCCCCTTCCGGCGGAAAAGGCTGAAACTTGCCAGGAATAGCGACGCCAGCAAAGCGCCAACGCCCTGGCTGGTGACCAAGATGCTGTTGCGGGTGGCAACAATGGTGGCGGTATCACCCACTTGCCGTAACAGGTCGCGGGCGAAAACCGGGATCAGTTGCAGGAAGGGAAAGCCCAGAAAACTGGGGATGGCGATCATCAACAACAACAAGACGATGATGGCGGTTTGGCGAATATAACGTTGACCTTCGATAAAGTCTTGAAGACTGAGTGAACTGAGCCGGTTTTGTCCGCTGGCGTTATTTTGGATAGACTTTATGCGCAGCAAGCCAGCGATGACGAACAGGTAGCTCACGCCGTTGGCAAAGAACGCCCAGCCTTCTCCGCTCTCTTGTAGCAGGATCAGAAAGGGCGCTGTCAAAGATGGTCCGATCACGCGGGCGGCGTTGAAAATCGTCGAGTTGAGCGCAATTGCGTTGGGAAGCGCCTCCCTGCCAACCAGTTCTGCCAGCATCGCCTGGCGGGCGGTAATTTCGATAGCGTTGGCGAAGCCCAGCACC
>JBBIKU010000049.1:11118-14815 GCA_037445245.1 Anaerolineaceae bacterium | reverse complement strand
TTGTAGTTTATGGGATAAGCCTAATGCGGTTGCCTGCTCCCATATCTCTTGATAAGTCAAAGGCTTTTTTGCTTGTAGCAATACGTCCATGGCAAGATCAATGAATTTGTACTCAGCCATATCACACCTTCCTAAAAGACAAACTGGCGGAAATGATGATGTTTACTACAACGGTTTTGATCTATAAATATTATATTCCCTACCTGGTTTTTGCTCGGATATTCCGCGAGCCGTCGCTGAAGGGTTGATAACCTGGAAAAAAGACCACCATGCTGCCCGGGTTGGGTAGCAGCACTGTGAAATTTCACTCGTCTGCGGCGCAGCGGAAGCCCATATTGAAGTTCCAGTAGGTGGCAACGGCGCGGTAGCGGAAGCTGGAGCGTTGATAACTGATGCCGTTGCTCCACGGCCCGCCGCGCAAGATGCGTTCTGGCCACTTCTCGCCGCCGGCGATATCATAGAGGTTCTCTCTGCCGTCGTGCGGGTCGTAGGGGTAAAATTCTGCCGCGGTGCTGGTCCATTCCCACACGTTGCCCGCCATGTCCATTACCCTGTAGGGGCTGGCGCCGGCGGGGTAGCTGCCTACCGGGGCGGGACCGGCATAGCCGTCATCGAAATTGGGGTTGGCGATGTCCCCTCGCTTCCCCGGCGGGCAGTTCTTGTCACAGATGTTTGCCTTATCTTCCGTGTACGGCTCGTTTCCCCAGGGATATTTGCGCCCGTCAGTGCCGCGGGCAGCCTTCTCCCACTCGGCTTCGGTGGGCAGACGCCGCCCGACCCAGGCGCAGTAATCGCGCCCCATATACCAAGAGACGTTGACCACCGGGTAGTCGGCGTATTCGTTCTCGGTGAAGTAATCTGTGCCCTGCGGCGGGATGTTATTTTGCCCGCATGGGCGACAGGCACCCGCTGCCACGCAGCGCTGGTACTGCCCGTTGGTGACCGTGTATTTATCTATCCAATAGCCGTCCAGGTAGAGGCGGTGCTCCAAAAAATCCGGAAAAGGACCCGGCAACACCTCCAGCGTGGCATCCATTCCCTGCCAGCCCATGATGAATTCGCCCGCCGGGATGTAGATCTGCACCATACCGTCTTTTTCGGATGTGCGTACGGTGGTGATGGCGTTTTCCTCTTGCGGGTCGACGGGCGGCGTATCGCTCGGTGTGGGGGGCGGTGGTGGCTGGGTTTCTGTGGGCGATGGCTGTGGCTCAGCAGCGGCTGGGAGCTCCGGGCTGCTTTTGGATTCGATCACGTCCGGCACGTGCGGTGAAGGAGTGAATACCGTGCAGGTAGCCAGCATCAGGGGAAACACCAGCAACCAGAGGGTGATGCTGGACAGCCAGATTTTTCGGGTCATGGGTGGTCCCTGCAGGGTTCGGTCGGCAGTTTCAATGCGCCTCATTATATCTCGATCACGACAACAATGTACGGATGTCTTCCATCCGTAAGCCACCTCGGGCAAGCCGCAGTTGCTGAGGCGCAAGCGGCGCGCACCGACAAGCTTTCCGCCCAGCGCTTCATAGAACGTCCGCGCCGGGTTTTGCGCCTGAACCCACACCAACATGGAAATCAACCCTTGCTGCCACAGGCGTCCGGCAAGGGCGCCCACCAGCAGCCTTCCGCTGCCGCGGAGCTGGTGTTCCTGTAACAGGTGTATGGCGTACAGTTCAGCGAGATAGCGCCGGTCGTTGGTGCGGTTGATGCCGCCTAGAATGAAGCCGACAATGCCGTTTTCGGCGTTTTGTGCCACGTTGGCATAACCTTCGCCTTCGTCGGCGGTAAGGATGTCGCGCCAGTGGCGAGTGTAGATATCATAGCGCAGGTTTGCCAGGGAGCTGTGCGGCAGGATGCCGGCATAAGTTGTGCGCCAGCTATCCACGCCCACGCGGGCGATGGCTGGCGCGTCTTCCAGAATTGCCTGGCGAATGAGAATTTCACCCAAGATTGGCTTTCTAATCCCCGGCTGGGATGAAGGTCAGCTTGCTGATGGCTGCGTGCAGGTGAGTGATGTCGCTATGGCGCGGCGCTGCGGTTTCCGTTGCCTGGTCCTCGGTTACAGTTTGGCGCCGAATTTTAGTCGGTTTTTCCTCCATTTTCCTTGGCATTTCCCCTTTTTGTGGCTAACAGACTGGCGGGCAGCCCGCTCGCCCATTCCCGAATGGCGTTCCAATCGCGGAAATCCCCCTGGATTTCTGCCGAGCGCATGAACAGGTTGAAGGGAAAGCGCAGTTTGTTGTAATCGATCGCTCCGGCAAACATGCCCACGTTCACCGGGTTGATGGCGGGAACTTTCTGCCACAGCGGCTCCAAGAAACCGCCCACGGTGCAGCGATTTTCCTCGGTGTTTTCCTTCATGGTCAAGCAGAGCACAAAGAACGCCAGCGGCATCCTGCTGATCCGTTGCTGATGCTTTACCAGAAATGAGAGCGCCCCTGGATGAATTTTTCCCATGCGGATGGCGCTGCCCATCACCAGCGCCCGATAGCCGCGCACATCTTTGACCGCTTTGAGCGGCGCCAGATCGACTTCAATGCCTTGCTCGCGCAGCGTCAGCGCCACGGACTCGGCGACCTCGGCTGTAGAGCCGGCGAAAGAGGCGTAGGTGACCAAAACTTTGTCCACTTTATTGAACGCCTCCAGATGGCGATTGGGTCATGAACCGTTCGCGTCCTTATCTTTTTGCTCCAGGATTGCCCTGGAATAAATTTGAGTATCCAGCGTTATTACCGGGGCTGGCATCGGTCCGCTGTCACCTTTCCAGTCCGGCTGGTTTTCCGCCGTCATCAGCACCTTGACGCGCATATCATGATCGCACACCTACCCACGTAGTGGGCGCACGATCTGGCAGGCAAGGCGCACCTTGCCATAAAGCCCCTTGAGCGTCAGGCGGGCGTATTCGGCTTGGGGCATCTTGGCGGGTTCGCTCTGAAGAAATTCCACCCGGCAGGTGGTGCACTTGGCGTACCCTCCGCAGCGATGACCGATGTTAATTCCCATTTCTTCGATTGCCAATACCAGGCGTTTGCCTTTTCCGATTGGTTGTACAGCTTCAATTCTCCACCGTCAAACCGATCTTGATGGTCACCTGCCAATACGCCACTTTGCCGTCCTCGATCTGTCCACGGGTTTCGACCACCTCGAACCAGCGCAGGCTGCGCAAGGTGCTGCCGGCTTTGCCTATGGCGTTCTGAATAGCATCTTCGATGCTGGTTTTGGAAGAACCGACTACCTCTATTTTTTTGTAGACGTGTTCGCTCATCAGAATCTCCTTCTAACGCTATCAGGTCAGGTATTCCCGCAGATGACGGCTGCGCGTAGGGTGGCGCAGCTTTCGCAACGCCTTGACTTCGATCTGACGGATGCGCTCGCGGGTGACGTTGAAGTAACGGCTAACCTCTTCAAGGGTGTGATCCTTGCCATCAATAAGCCCGAAACGCAGCTCGAGCACCTGGCGCTCGCGCTCTGAAAGGGCTGCCAGGGCGGATTGCACCTGCTCGCGCAGCATTTCGCGGGCGGCAGCGTCCATTGGCTCCAGCGCCTCGTCGTCTTCGATGAAATCGCCGAGCTGGCTGCTGTCCTCATCGCCGACCGGGCGCTCCAGCGAGACCGGCTCTTCCGCCGATTGCAGGATACGCTGCACCTTTGCCGCTGCCCACATCCAGCGCCGCTGAATTTCGGGGTCGAGCGGGGTTCTTTC
>JBBIKU010000049.1:0-11108 GCA_037445245.1 Anaerolineaceae bacterium | reverse complement strand
TGCACGTCTTCCACCGGTAACAAGCCCGATTCGACCGCCAGCTCATCGTGGGTCGGTTCGCGTCCCAGTTGCTGCACCAGCGTGCGCTGCACGCGCAGCAAGCGGGTGATGGCTTCGAACAGGTGCACCGGAATGCGGATGGTGCGCGCCTGCTCGGCGATGTAGCGGCTGATCGACTGACGGATCCACCAGGTGGCATATGTGCTGAACTTGAATCCACGGGTGGGGTCGAACTTGTTGACCGCCCGCAGCAAACCGAGATTGCCTTCCTGAATCAGGTCGAGGAAGGAAATGCCGCGCCCGAGATAACGTTTGGCAATGCTCACTACCAGTCTCAAATTGGCGCGAATCAGGGTCTGGTTGGCTTCTTCGGAGCGCCAGCGGATATCTTCGATCTCGTTTTCCAGTTCACGATCGGTGGGCAGGCAGCGTTCGTAGAATTTTTTGTCAGGCAGGCGGCTGCTATTCTTGACGGAGGTTAGCAAGGGGTTGGAGACGCTGGCGGGCAGCAGGTAGAACGCCTGAAAAACGCTGAAGATGTTCCGAGCCAGGGCATCCCAGAGCGGATCTTTGCCCCAGGCACCGTTGTCAAGATAGGCTCGAATGTAACTGGGTTCATCTGAATGCCATTGCCGGCGCAACAATTGCGCTTCTGAGAGCATCAGAGCCAGATCGGGCAGGGGGGCATTCAGGCTCTCAATCTCTTTCAAAACCTGCTCCCAGGCGCTTTCCATCTCTTTGATGATAGCCCAATAGAGGGCGCGGAAATGCCCTGCCTTGCCAAAAGCGGGCTTGGTGGCTGGTTCGCGTTTTTCAATGGATCGTTCTCCTGAAATGCGCGTAGCCAGTCGAAATTCGCTATCCGCGCGCAGCAGGTTTATTTGACCGATCTCCTTAAGATACAGCCGCACCGGATCTTCCGAGAGTTCAATTGCCAGGGTTGGCCCTTCGAGAATCTGGAGGGGATCTTCTAGGCTTACTTCCTGCCACTCGACGCTGGCTTGAGAAAGCGACTGTTCGTCCAGGTCTTCCTTCTCCTCCAGAACTTCATCCGGCAAGGCAGCTTGTGTTTTGTCTTTCAACAATTCAGGTGACGGATCGGCAGCCCGATGGGGCGCTTCAGCCAGCGAACTGTTCTGACCAGATGCCCTTTTTTTCTTCGCGGGGGCAGCAGCGGCATTTTCTTTCTTCATCGGCGGCGCCTTCCGAAAGGTGGATTTAACTATACCATAGAAAAAAATTAATCTACTTCAACCGGCTGCGCCAGGGCGCGGTCAAGGCGCGACCGGGTCTGGGTGTATTGCAAAGCCATTTCGCGATAACCTTCCATCCCGCCTTCGTCATGCTCTTGGATATCCTCCTGCAGGTAGCGTAGCTGGATCAGTTCGCGGTCGATGCGGGTTTTGCGCTGCAACAGTACCGTCCGCACCAGATCTTCGATCAAATCATTGGGTTTCGGTTCGCCGCGCTCGAATGGCTGGCGCAGTTCCTCGATCCATGGCAGCAGCGATTCGCCGGCGTTTTCCAGAATATATTCGGTCGAATCGTATTGATCCTGTTCGAGTGATTGAAGCACCAGCCGCGCCAGCACCTGGTAGCCGGCGTTTTCAAAATCCTCCGGCTTGAAGCGAGTCAGTCCGGCTCGCTGCAGAGCACGGTCGAGCAGGTAGACGGCATCGGGCTTGCGCAACATCAGGCGCAGGGCGTGCCTTTCCAGGCTTTCGATTGCCTGGGCGGCGGTGGGTGGCGCCATGAGCGGTTGAGGGGGTTGGGGACGACGGGAGGGACGCAACGGATGCGGGCGGGCACCCGCCAGGCTACTTTCATCGACCCGGAGCAGCCGCGCCAGTTGCTGGCGGTAGGCGTCCCGTTCGACCGGGTTGGGCACGTCTTCGATCAACGGCAGCACTTGGGCAGCGATCTCCGCTTTCTCTTTGGCGTCCTCCAGATTGCGTTCGGCAGCCAGCGTTTCCATCACGTGCAGCACGACCGGGCGGGCGGCGTTCAACAGGTTTTCCCAGTTTGCCGCATCTTCCATGAGGATCTCATCCGGGTCTTTGCCGGCGGGTAGGGTTGCCACCCGCAGATCGGCTTGCAGACGCCCTTCCTGGCGGATCAAGCCACGCGCATTGAAAATGCCGCCGTTCTCGGCGCTCACCTCGGCGGTGCGGTCTAGCGTCTGGCGCGCCAGTTCCAGACCGCGCAGGGTGGCTTTCTCTCCGGCGGCGTCAGAGTCCAGCGCCAGCACGATATGGCGAGAAAAGCGCTTGAGCAACTTTAACTGATCTTCGGTGAGGGCGGTGCCCATGGGCGAAACAGCGTTCTCGTAACCCGCCTGATGGGCGGCAATTACGTCCATGTAGCCCTCCACGATCACCACCTGATCGCGGCTACGGATTGCCTTGCGCGCCCGATCCAACCCGTAGAGCAGTCTGCCCTTGTCGAACAAGGGGGTCTGGGGTGAGTTGAGAAATTTGGGCACGTCGTTGGGGTCGAGGATGCGCGCCCCAAAGCCTGCCATGCGCCCCTGAGCATCGCGGATCGGGAACATCAGGCGGTTGCGGAAGCGATCATAAATGCCGCCGCTTTCCTGCCTTTCGCTCGCCAGACCGGCTTGCAGCAGGTCATCGGGAGTGTAGCCTTTGGACAGAAAATGCTGCGAGGCGGCTTCCCACGAGTTCGGGGCGTACCCCAAGCCAAAGGTCTCGATCGTCTCGGCTGTGAGTCCACGCTGCTGCAGGTACGCCAGGGCGGTCGCTCCCTCGGCGGTTTGCAGCAGGTTGTGGCGATAAAAATTCACCGCCGCTTCGAGGAGCGTACGCAGGCGATCGAGGGCTTCGTCTTGAGCCCGGCTTTCGGGGGTGACTGGCTGCAAAGCCACCCCGGCGCGCTGCGCCAGGTGGCGCAGGGTTTCCGAAAAATCCCAGCCCTCTTTCTTCATCACGAAGCGGAAGATGTCACCGCCCTCGTTGCATTGACCGAAGCAGCGCCAGGTGCCGGATTCAGGGAAGACGGCGAAAGCGGGCGTACGCGCGTTGGGATGAAATGGGCAAAAGCCGGTATAGCTCTTTCCGGAACGTCGCAGTTTGACCGTTTCGGAGACGAGATCGACGATGTCGACCCGGGCTTTGATCTCGTCAATGGTTGACATTCCTTATCCTCTGATACAGCCTCACGATGTTACGGGTGTGCCGGTTTCTTCCTCGGCGAGGGTGACGCCTCGCATGCGGTTGCGAAGCAGGAGCAATCAATTGGCTGCGCTCACCCGGTGATAATTCTAACCCCGATTTACCCATTTTGGGTTGGTAGAAGGATTTTTTTAACCAATTGGGCAGCGGCAGGCTCTAGGGGTGCGGTTGGGGTTGGGCTATTCTTCTGATAGAATCGGAGAAAGATTTTTGGCTATCCCCTCAGGCATTGTTCTATGCGCCGCCCTGTCGCTTTTATCCAGCTATCCCTGATCCTTTCCCTGTTGCTTGTCAGATGTAGCGGGTTAATCCTGCCTGCTGCTGAAAGCGGCAATGATCTCCCGGAACCTGTTTCACCTGCTGGAACGTTTGAGACCATCGCGGCAGCGGAGATTATTCCTTCGGCGGCGGGGTTGGCTGCCCAGGAATGGGTGTGGGTCACCAATGACACCGATCGCGCCCTGCTGCGGATTGACCCGCGCACGAACACCATCAACGGGACGCTTTTGCTGGACGGCGACCCGCTTGGGGTGGCTGCCGGCGACAACGAGGTGTGGCTGCTTGAATCGCGGGATGGTGGGGGCAGCAAACTGTTGCGCATCGATCCGCTGCGGATGGAAGTGCTCGCTGCCATGCAGCTCTTGCAGGGCGAGGCGATCAGCATGGCGGTTGGAGATGGTTCGATCTGGGTGGGAATTGCCGACTTCAAGAACGGCGAAGATGACAGCAGTGTGGCAGCCTACCAGCGCCCGGCAAGCCTGGCACGCCTAGACGCTGAAACCGCCGCAGTGACCGCCTATATTCGGCGCCCCTCCCTGCCGGTGCAGTTGCTGCTGCATGGCAATGCCCTGTGGTCGCTGCAGGCTATGGACGTTTTTACCACGATTGACCGCATCAATCTGGAAAACCTGCAAATCACCAGCCTGCCCTCGCAGATCGAATCCATGGCGTATGTGCACCAGTTCGCCCGCATTGCCGTCAATTCTGCCGGCATCTGGGCGATCTCGGTCGACCGCACTTCACGTTATGTTTACCGCCTCGATCCTGCTGACGGCAGGATCGCTGCCGTCATTGCCTGCGGGGCGGCGGTGGATGACAACCCGGTGGCGATTGCTGCTGATGAAGAGGGGGTGTGGGTGGCGCTGCGCAACGGCAAGGTGGTGCAGATCGACCCGCACCGCCAGCAGGCGGTAGGTATTATCCCCTTAAAGAGCGGGTTGGGAGATTTGTTTCTGGCAGCCGGCTCGCTGTGGGTTGTTAATCCGCAGCAAGCTGAGATTTATCGCATCGATACGCAATTGTGGCGCGTGGCGGTGACGATTGAAACCGGCAGCAAGCCAAAACCAGCCCCCACCCTGCGCCAGCGCCCGGCGGTGTCGATCTGCCAGCCATTTTACGAGACGCGGCTGCGGGTCGGCGGGCGGGCAATCGTCAAACCGCTTCCACCTGTGCCCAACCGGGTGCGCGCCGAGCCGGGGCTTGGCGGCGCCATCATCGGGCAGATCGACCCCGGCGGCAAGATGACCATCCTGGAAGGACCGGTTTGCATAGAGGGCTGGCTGTGGTGGAAGGTGCAGGCGGATACCAGTGACGTGGTTGGCTGGACGGCAGAGGGGGACGAGGATGGCTACTGGCTGGATGCCAGCCGCTGAGATTGTCCGGCAAAAAAATAAACACACTACCCGGCAGGGTTTCTGCCGGGCAGTGCGTTTCGATTCGATTCGATGATCGGTTGATGGTTAGTAGGGAAGTATGGAGGAGCCTTCCCCCGGCAATTCAGCCGTCCCGCAGTCCTGGAAAGCCGAGTAAGTTATGCCGTTGACAGTCAGCGCTTTCCAGAAGTCAGCGTTAACGCCCTCATCGTAACAATTCGGATCGGTGGATTCGCTGTTCAATTCCGCTGTTTTCAGCAGTTTTCCACCCGACCACAGGCGCACCACCGGATAGACGAATTGACCGCTGTCGATATCCAAGCGGTTGGGTTCGTTTCCGAAACCGCCATCCGGGTAGCTTGAGCTGTAATCGGTCACCATGAAGGTGTAGGTACCGGGATACCAGGGCAGCCCGCTCTTGGTGCGGATGGTGATCGATTCGGCCGGCAAGCGGTCATCGCCCCAGCGATCGAAATTGTGCTGGGCATAGGGCATGTCCCAAGTTTCGCCAAACAGGAACGCATCCAACAGGCTGCCCTCGCCCAGGTTGCCGTCCCAGCCCTCATTTGGATGACCTGGAGGATAAATGTCGTACGCTGGCTGGTAGTTGCCAAAGAAGGGTCCGCGATTGACCACGCCGCCGTCGCCGTTGGGATCGGCTGGGGGCCAGTTATCCGGAAGCCACAGGAAAAGATCCAGATTTGCACCTCTTATTTCAGGATCCCATGGCTTCGCCGTCCAGTCCAGCACGGCGTGCAGGTTTTTATTTGCCTGAGGCACGCTCACGTCGGCGTAAGCTGCCCACCACCCGTCACCCGGCACGGGCATTCCCGGAGCGGATGCGTTGAGGGTGAACGCATAGAAGGTCTGAAAACCAGCGGTGTAACCCTTGCGGCTGACCTGGTATTGGTAAACTCCGCCGCCTTGATAGGGGATGTTGTTGAGGATGACCGAGAACCAGCGATCGCGGTCGGCTTTGACCACCATCCTATCGACGATCTTGGCGCCCAGCTTGAGCTGGACGGTGGCGCCGTCGAGCGGGGTGCCGGAAAGGGCTTCGCGCAGGTGGGCGTAGATGCGAAAACGGTTCATGGCGGCGGCGATGTTCAGGTAACGCACCGCAGACATGTCTTCGGCTGCTGAGAACGGATTTATAGTTGGGTCACCATCATCAACTGTGGTGGGGTAGCAGTAGGGCGCCCGCACATAATCGTCGTTCGGATTCCATTCATCCTTTACGAACCAGTTGTATTTGTTGTCATCCCACTCCGCCTTCCACGGCTCGGTGACGGATTCGTCCACTGCAAGCTGATTTTTTCCGTAGAAATCCGCGGGGTCAAAGCCGGTTTCGATCAAGACGGATTTGATCTGGGCGTTGGTCTGGGCGGCATTGAGACTCCACACCCGCGCCGCGCCGCCGGCAACAAACGCAGCGGCTTGCGAGGTGCCATCCAGCCAGCCGTAACCGGCGTCCACGCCTTCAAAGAAATTCATCACGAAGGGGTAGCTGACCGGCGTGGTGGAGTAGATGCCCTGCCCGGGGGCGACCATGTTGACCCAGCGCCCGAAATTGCTGAACCAGGTGGGGCAGTTGAGATAGAAATTGTAATTCTCTCCACCGTCCATCTCGTCGTCTTCGTCCGTGTCCACCCACAGCCAGAATTCGCTGCGGTCCTCGTGCCCGTACTCGTGGCGCGCCGCCCCGACCGAGATCAAGCCGTGATAGAGCGTATTATCCGCCAGATTCTCGTCTCCATCGGGGTTGTAGGCGACCCAATTCCTATCCCAGCCCACGTTCATGTCCGCCCAGCCGGCGGGGTAGAAAGCCGGGTGATTGCGCCAGTCTGGATCACCGTGCGCCCAGTCCATAATGGCGCTGCGGGCGTCGTTGCCGGCGGCAGCCACGACCAGTTTCCCTTTGGCGTTGATGCCATAATCCAGGGCGGAATAAACCAGACCATCGGGATGGTGGGTTCATGCTGAGGTTGATGACTCTGACGGATTTGTTGTTTGAGCAGTAGTACAAGCCGGCGGCTATGCCGAAGGTGTTAGCCCAGCCGTTGCTGCCCGCCACCCTGACCGCCAGCACCTTGCCGTTGGATGTGCCGACGGCGGTGTCGGCGCCGTTGTTCATCTTGGCGGCGATGATGCCGGCGAGGTGGGTGCCGTGCCCGTGAGAGTCTTCCGGTTCATTGTCCATATTGTAGAAATCGGGACCCTTGATCACCTTGCCGAGCAGATCGGGGTGGCGGTAATCGACGCCGGTATCGGGCAGGCAAACCAGCGGGCTGGCGGCTTTTTCGTCCCAGATGAAGTCTGCCTGTATAACATCCCAGCCCCAGGCGTGTTCGCCGTCGTTGGGGACGATCGGGATGGACTGGACGCGCCCGCCCCTGCGCACCAGTTGTTTCATCGTCACCAGGTCCTGCCAGGGCATCTCCACCGCCTCACCGCTGGCGATGAACTCCTTGCGCGCCTCGGTCGAAGGCAGGGATGCGCTGATGACGGGTTTGGGGATGCGGTAGATATAGTTGGGCTGAGCATAGACGCCGACTGCCTGGGCGCTGATCTGATCTGTCAGCGCGGTCACGTCCGCCGCCGGGTCTATACTCAAGAGCGCCAGGTGGGCATAGGTGCGGGTGACCTGAGCGCCCACCTCGCCTGCCAGGGCAGTTGCCTGGGCGCGGGTGCTGCGCACGCTTGTCCCAGGTGGGAAGGCGACTACCAGCTCGCCCGGCACGTAGAGGGCGTCCTCCGGCAGATCTTCCAGTGGGGTCGCGGCTGCGTTGACTTGCTGGGGCGGGGTGAACGCCAGCAGACCCATCAGTAATGATAAGATCAGTGGAAATGAAACGCCCAGCCACGCCTTGCGATACAAACTCGTTTTCATTTTTCCCTCTCCAAATTCTTTATTGTTGTAGTTTGGTTTCTTGGGTCGGGCAGACGATTCGATCTCTGCCCGCTGTAAGACATAGGATGGCAGTATTAAATTCGTTGCAAGTCCACCTCCTTGATATCAAGAATTCATACCTGCCGCGCAAACAAAATCCTACAAAAAGCGCAGGTATTGCAAACCGTGGATATGATTAACTGTGACGATTCGGAAACTCTATTGCTGTCCCCCGCAAAATCATCTACCCGTAAAACCCTCATAACGATAATGGCTGCGGCGGTTGCCGCAATGCGCTCCCATCGAAGGGGGACGATCGGATCAATTTCATTGTACGACGCTGAAATATGAAAGTCAATAAGGAAAATTGTGTGGTGGCTGCCAGCCTGGATGATGCAGCGCTCACTCGAGGTCGTCTGCAAGTCGTACAATCGGCTTTAGCGGGCGCTTTTGCGATGGCGGTTGTCTTTGAGTGGGCGCCGAGACCCTGATCCAAACCAGAATGTCACCGTGAGGGAGGCGATTGCGCCGGCAGGGAAAAACGGAGGCGTGAATTTAAGGCGAGTTGGGTTATAATTAATCTCAAATGCAGGGCAAGTTTTCGCGGTTCATCATCTTCATTTCAATGATATCTTTTTCTGCGTGCCAGCCTATCACGCCGGGGGAGCAGGGGCAGGTGGCGCGCCCGTCCGGTTACATTGAAAACAAAGGCTCAGATACGATGGTCAACCTGGCGCTGGTCTGGGCAGAGCGATACCGCCAAGATCATCCCGAGGTGCAAATTTCGGTCACTGGCGGCGGTTCGGGTACCGGGCTGGCGGCTTTGATCAACGGGACGGTTGACATTGCCAACGCTTCGCGGCGCATCAAACCCGAAGAATTGGAACAGGCTCAGCAAGCCGGTTACGAGGTGCGAGAGTACGTGGTTGCCAGCGATGCCATCGCCGTGGTTGTTCACCCGGAGAATCCCGTCAATCAATTGACGCTGGAACAGATTGCCCGCATATACAAAGCGGAGATCAATAACTGGGCTGAACTGGGGGGAGAGGATCGACCGATTGTGCGGGTTTCGCGTGAGACCAACTCAGGCACGCACGTTTACTTCTTGGAATCCGTGATCCGCTTGGGCAATTCAAAGGATAAAAGTATCTTCTCGTCCGACACGCTGTTGCTGCCCTCATCGGAGGGGATCATCGCCGAGGTGCGCGACAACCGCAACGCCATCGGTTACGATGGGTTGGGTTACATCACCCCCGAGGTGAAAGTGATCACGGTCGCCTCAGAGCCGGATGGTGAGTACATCTACCCCACGGTGGCGACGGTGATGAACGATGAATACCCGATCTCGCGCGACCTCTACATGTATACCCACGAAGAGCGGCAGGGCGCTTTAAAGGATTATATCGACTGGATTCTGGGGGAAGAAGCGCAGGAAATCGTGCGCGAACTGGGGTTTGTGCCGATCACTTCATTGCAGAGCAAAACCTATGGTGAGTAAATCCCTTGCGACCCAACGTCTGGATGAATTCTTCATTGCCCTCCTGATTCGAATCGCAGGCTACATCAGCATCCTATTTGTGGTTCTGATCAGCTTCTTCCTGCTGCGAGAAGCGCTGCCGGTGTTGTTTCAGGTGGAGATAGGTGATTTGTTGGGTGCCCGCTGGTATCCCATCGAAAAGCTGTACGGCATCCAGCCCCTGATCAGCGGCAGCCTGACAGTGACCATCGGCGCTTCGCTGCTGGCGATTCCATTGGGGGTGTGCACGGCGGTCTACATTTCGGAGATTGCGCCTTCTTGGACGAAAGAGGTCTTGAAGCCGCTGGTCGAAATCCTGGCTGGGATTCCATCGGTTGTGCTTGGTTTTCTGGGCATTCTGGTTTTATCTCCATTTTTACGCGAGACCTTCAATCTTCCCACCGGGCTGACTGCTCTGACCGGATCGATCTTGCTGGGCTGGGCGGCGATTCCAACCATTGTCTCCGTTTCAGAGGATGCGCTCAACAACGTGCCGGTTTCTTACCGCGAAGCCTCGCTGGGAATGGGCGGCACGCGCTGGCAGACGATCTGGGGAGTAACCGTTCCCGCAGCCCGCTCAGGCATCATCACCGCCATCATGCTGGGAGTTGGGAGGGTCATCGGCGAGACGATGACCGTGATGATGGTGACCGGCAACGCCCCCACCATGCCGGCGGGCATTCGATCGCTGGTGATGCCCATTCGCACCATGACCGCCACGATCGCCGCCGAGATGGGTGAGGTCGCCAAGGGCAGTGAGCATTACCGGGTGTTGTTCTTTATTGGATTAATCCTATTTCTGTTCTCGCTGATCATCAATGTGGTGGCGTTTCAAATCAGCGCCCGCCGCATCACACGCTCCGAGAGGCTTCTTTCCTAAAGCGTCATGGATTCGAGATTCGATTCGTCCCGCTTTCGCCGACAGGAGCAGATCGGCTTCGCCGCGCTGACGCTGGTCAGCACGATCACGGTGCTGCCGATCGTCGCCATCCTGATTTTCATCCTGCTTCAAGGCGCGCCGGTAGTGACCTGGGAATTCGTCAGCGGTTTTCCGCGCGAAGGGATGCGTGCCGGCGGCATCTTCCCGGCAATTCTCGGCACCTTTTACCTGACGCTAGGAACGGCAATTTTCTCGATCCCGCCCGGCATCGCCGCAGCCATCTATCTCTCCGAATACGCTGCCGATAACCGCCTGACGCGCATGATCCGCATCGCTATGATTAACCTGGCGGGCATCCCTTCTGTGGTATACGGCCTGTTTGGGCTGGGGTTGTTCGTCATCCTGCTGCAATTAGGCACCAGCATCCTTGCCGCCTCGCTGACGCTTTCGATTATGACCCTGCCGGTCATCATCAGCACTTCAGAAGAGGCGATGCGGGCGGTGCCACAGGCGTTCCGCCTCATCAGCGTATCGGTGGGCGCCAGCAAATGGCAGACGATCCGTCGGGTGGTGCTGCCGCAAAGCCTGCCGGGAATCATCACCGGGATCATCCTGGGATTGCAGCGGGCGGCGGGCGAAACCGCGCCGATCCTGTTCACCGGGGCAGCGTTCTTCCTGCCGCAGTTGCCGCAGTCGCCGTTGAACGCCACCATGGCGCTGCCCTATCATCTTTTCGTGATCGCCACTCAGGTGCCGGGCATGCCGGTGCAGATTCAATACGGTACGGTGCTGGTGCTGCTGGGTTTCGTGTTGAGTATGGAATTGCTGGCTACCATTATTCGGGCGCGCGCCCGCGCCCGTCGACAGTGGTGACGGTTATGAATCCACAGACCGAAGATAAGATCGTCATCAAGAACCTCAGCCTTCAGTATTCCGATGGCAACGAGAGTCTGCGCAATGTCAGCCTGGTGATCAAAGCCAA
>JBBIKU010000048.1:0-14904 GCA_037445245.1 Anaerolineaceae bacterium | reverse complement strand
GCCCGAATCTTCAAACAGGACCTGGACGCTGCTCCCCGCCTCGATTTGATGGGGCTTTTTGCCTCTGCGCTGAACGAACTGGGTTCGTTCCTGCTGACTCGATATGGGGGCGATTTTTCGCGTCTGCTCAACGCCGCGGGCGGTTCGGCGGTCGGGTTGGTGGAATTGCTTACCCAGATGCGACATTATCAGGACGTGGCAGATTATCACGGGACGCGAGTGCCGTTTTACAAGCGCGCTCAGATCACGGTTGCCGACCTGGCAATGGCTTTCAATTACGCCGGTTACGGATTTTTCGGGGACTGTGAGTGCCTGACGGTGTTTGCCGACAATGCCCTGCCGCACTTACTAAGAATGGAAGGGGTGCTTGTGTACGAGGCGAGTCTGGCAGCACGCATTGATGCCGGCGCGTTGATCCCTTCCGGCAGCCCTGAAGAGGTTGAATTGCGGGCAGCAGCATTGCACGCCGGCGAGTTGCTGGTACAGATGATCTCAGGCAAAGGGCGCCCGACCACGGCGATGTGGCTGGATTTCATTCTCTGGCATCGAGCACAGCAGAAGGACGCCCGAGGCAGGCAACCGCACCGCACGCGCACGATTTACTATTAGCCTATCGGGTCTTCTCAAGTACAATTTCAGAGGAGGCGTGTTGCGGTGGTAGGATCAGAGCTTTTCGATGAAAACGAAATCGAGTATGAATTTGTGCGCGCCTCGGGAGCGGGTGGGCAGAACGTCAACAAAGTTTCCACTGCGGTGCAGCTCCGTTTTAACGTGCGCAATTCACCTTCGTTGTCGGAAGCGGTGAAGCAGCGACTGGAAAAACTGGCGGGTTCACGCCTGACCGCCGAGGGCATTCTGATCATCGATGCCAGGCGCTACCGCACCCAGGAGCGAAACCGCCAGGACGCCCTTGCCCGCCTGCAGGCGCTGGTTCGCAAAGCGGCTGAGCTTCCCCGCCTGCGCCGGAAAACCCGCCCGACCGCTACCGCCAAAGCTGCTCGGCTGGTGAACAAGAAGCGCCGCGGGCAGCTCAAACGTACTCGCCGTTATCGTCCCCAGGATTGGGAAGAATGATGGCGGGGAGGAAATCGCAGTCGAAAGCTGCGGGAAGGCGGCTGCCACACTTGTAGTAGAATCATCGGCATGGAAGATCATCGGCACTTGCCGGACGCCAACCGCCTGAGCGTCTTGGCGTCGACCATCCTGCTGGCGTATGCAGTCATTCCTTTCATCGACGCGGAAGCCCAGGAGGTGGCGCTGCAACTCTTCGACATATTTCTGGAATTCCGTATCACACTGGCAACCATGATCTCGTTGTTGGTGGCGATTATGGCGGCGGTGGGCAGCGATTGGTTGCTTCGTTCGCATCCTCGTTTTCAGCAGCAGAACACCATTCAACACTGGCTGATCCCGGCGCTCACGGCGTGGGCGATCGGTGTGCCGCTCAACAGCCTGGCGATCGGCGTGGGGTGGTGGGTCGTTTTCGGTTTAGGCGGGATGTTGTTGGTGCTGGTGCTGGTGGCGGAATACATCGTGCTGGATCTTTCGGATGCCCGCAATGCGCTGGCGACGGTGGGATTGGCCGCCGTCTCTTATGCGCTTTACCTGGTTCTGGCGATCACGGTGCGGGCAGCCGAATTACGGCTTTATTTGCTGCTCCCAGCGTTGACACTGTCGATGGGGCTGGTGAGCCTGCGGGCGTTGTATCTGCGTCTTTCGGGGCGGTGGAGCGTTGCCTGGGCAGTGGGCATCGCCGCCGTGACCGGGCAACTGGCGATGGGCTTGCACTACCTGCCGCTCTCGCCGCTGGCGTTTGGTTTGGTGCTGCTCGGTCCAGCTTATGCTCTCACCAGCGCGGCCGGCTCACTGGAAGAGGGCGCTCCGCGGCACACCCTGTGGATCGAGCCAGCGATCATGCTGGCGGTTTTATGGGGGCTGGCGCTGTTGTTTGGGAGTTGAGTTTGCAACCTAACCCATTACTGTTATCCAATCAGTTCTGGTTGCAAATGCGCCGCCACGTTGCGCACTGTGCGCCGGAAGAAGCCTGCGGCTTGCTGGGGGGCAAAGGAGGGCGGGTCTTATCCGTTCATGAGATTGAAAATCAGTTGCACAGCCGGACGCGCTATCGCCTTGATCCGGTCGAGCAATTGCAGGTGTTTCGCTGGCTGGATGAGCAAGATCTGGAACTGGTCGCCATCTACCATTCGCATCCTGCCGGTCCAGCGCATCCCTCCGAAACGGATGTGGCAGAATTTGCTTATCCCGACGTGCTCACGGTGATCTGGTTTCCGGTGGGGGTGGACTGGCAGGCTCGGGCTTATCGCATTCAAGATGGGAGTTATGCCGAGGTGGCGGTAGCAGTTGAGGATGGTTCGCAACCCATCAGTTGTTAAAGGGTTATGTTTAACATTGGAGGTCAAGGCGAATGATCGTATTACAAGTTCTGGCAGTCGTTCTCGGTTCATACCTGCTGGGGGCGATCCCGTTCGGTTTATTGGTGGTGTGTATTGCCAACGGTAAAGACGTGCGTAAAATTGAAAGTGGGCGAACGGGAGGGACGAATGCTATGCGGGCAGCCGGTTTTCTGGCGGGTCTGATCACGGCCGCTCTGGATGTGCTCAAAGGCGCGGCGACCGCCTGGGTGGTGAGCTGGTTGATGCCCGGATACGCCTGGTTACAGGTACTGGCGGCGGTGATGGCGATTGTTGGACATAATCATTCGATCTTCCTGCGTATTAAAGACCCCAACGGGCAGGTGCGTCTGGGCGGCGGGGCGGGCGGGGCGCCGGCGCTGGGTGGGGCGATTGCGCTGTGGTCGCAAGCGTGGCTGATCGTGCTGCCGGTGGGCGTGCTAGTTTATCTGTTGGTGGGATATGCTTCGCTGACGACCATTAGCGTCACGGTCGTCTCGACGCTGATCTTCGCCTACCGTGCCGCGGTCGGGCTTTCTCCCTGGGAGTATGTGCTCTACGGTGTACTCTCGGGTGTGGTGGTGGTGTGGGCGCTGCGCCCGAATCTCCAGCGCCTGCGTGCCGGCAATGAGCGCCCGGTGGGATTGCGGGCATATTTGCAGAAGAAAGCCCAATCGCAAAGCCTGCCTACAACTGCTGAGAAAAGCCTCGAATCTTGACCCACTCGTTTATCCAGGGGGTCAGGTGCAGTAATTGATCCACCTCAATCTTCTTATGCTATAATTTCGCCATTGGTTTCGCCAATGGCGGGGAGGTACCTACCCATTCTTCGGGATTCTTTGTTGCCCTAATGCCATCCTGCAGGGGACGAGGAACAACATTGCTTTTCTGAAGGGCAACGCCTTTTCGAGATTGCGCGATGCCAATAAAATTTGACCTCTGGTGGTCTAAACCCATGAATATGCAAGATCCAATTAAAACATCTGTTAAAGAGCCAGCCTTTGTACTTCCGAACGCATGGCGGGAGAGATATTTCGATCCCTGGTGGGGGCTGGTGGCGGCTGTGGCGACACTAATTGTCTTGCTGGTGGTGACCCGTCCCAATCCCTTCCTGCGGATTCTGGTTTACGCCCGCGACGGTATTTGGGTGACCATCTCGGTGACGGTGACGGCGTTTCTGCTGATCCTGATCATCGGGTTGATCGTGGCGCTGGGGCGCCTGTCGCGGATCAAGATCCTTTATGGCGTGATGACCATTTACGTTGAAGTGGCGCGTGGCATCCCGTTGTTGGTGCAATTATTATTCTGGTATTTTGCTCTTCCCACCGTCATCCAGAGCATCGGCGCGGCGCTCAATATCGCTGCCTTTCGGAACTATCTTGCCAACCCGGTCTTAATGGCGGTGCTGGGTTTGACTTTCTGTTACGCTGCCTACATCAGCGAAGTTTACCGCGCCGGCATTCAATCGATCTCGAAGGGGCAGATGGAAGCCGCTCGCAGCCTGGGGATGAATTATTTTCAGTCCATGCGCTATATTATCCTGCCGCAGGCGGTGCGCGTTGTTCTGCCACCGGTGGGGAACGACTTCATTTCGCTGCTGAAAGACTCGTCGCTGGTCAGCGTGGTGGCGGTTGCGGACCTCACCCGCCGCGGGCGTGAGTTCATGGCGGCGAATTTTATCCCGGTCGAAACCTGGGTTATGGTGGCGTTGATCTACTTGGTGATGACCCTCTTCTCGGGCAGAGTGGTCAACTGGATCGAGAGAAAAACCCGTTTGGAGCATTGATCCATGAAACCCATTATTCATATTGAAAATGTTCACAAGTGTTTTGGCAACGTTCACGCCCTGCGCGGGGTCAGCCTAGATGTTGAGCGGGGCGAAGTGGTGGTGATCATTGGTCCCTCCGGTTCGGGAAAATCGACCCTGTTGCGCTGTATCAATCGGCTGGAAGTGTTCGACGAGGGGATGATCGTGGTGGATGATATACCGCTCGACAGCGCCGAGAACATCAATGCCGTGCGCGCCGAGGTGGGCATGGTGTTCCAACAGTTCAATCTCTTTCCTCACCTCACCGCCCTGGGCAACGTGATGCTGGCGCAGCGCGTGGTGCGCAAACGCACCCGGCAAGAGGCGGAGGAGATTGGGTTGGATCTGCTGCGTAAGGTGGGTATCCCGGAAAAAGCGCATTGTTACCCGGGGCAGTTATCGGGAGGTCAGCAGCAGCGGGTGGCAATAGCCCGCGCTCTGGCGATGAACCCTAAGATCATGCTATTTGACGAGCCAACCAGTGCCCTCGACCCGGAGATGATCCAGGAAGTGCTGGATGTGATGCTTCAGCTTGTCAGGGACGGCATGACGATGGTGGTGGTTTCCCATGAAATGGGGTTTGCTCGCGCCGCCGCCAACCGGGCGATTTTGATGGACGAGGGGTTGATCGTTGAGGAAGCGC
The DNA here is from genome assembly GCA_037445245.1 of Anaerolineaceae bacterium. GTDB lineage: Bacteria > Chloroflexota > Anaerolineae > Anaerolineales > Anaerolineaceae > JBBIKU01. Next base: position 10,043 of record JBBIKU010000048.1, on the reverse strand, counting down.
CGCCGCAGATTCTGTTCACCAATCCAAAATATGAACGTACCAAGGCGTTCTTGAGCAAGGTGTTACATTGATGTCGGGGCAATTTCGCCGCGCCATTGCTCGCATCCCCGCCGAGACGTACCCGCAGGGGTTGACCAGCGCTGTTCATGGCGTACCCGATCTTGCGCTGACTCGCTTGCAGCACCGGCGCTATTGCGAGGCGCTGCAAACGCTCAGCTTGGAAGTGATCCTGCTCGAAGCGGATGATCGCTTCCCCGATTCGACTTTCGTCGAGGATACCGCCGTTCTCACGCCAAAGTGTGCCATCCTCACCAATCCCGGCGCTGAAAGCCGCAAAGGCGAGGTGGCGGCGATTAAGGATGTGCTGGAAAGATACTACGATCGCTTTTTTACTATCACGCCCCCCGGCACGCTCGACGGCGGTGATATCTGTGAAGCTGGCGACCATTATTTCATCGGCATATCCGAACGCACCAATGAGGAGGGCGCCCGTCAACTGGCGGATTTTCTGGGGCGGGAAGGATATACCAGCGCGCCGATCGATTTGCGCGGTCTCGACGGCATTCTGCACCTCAAGAGCGGGATCGCTTACCTGGGCGAAAACAACCTGGTTTTAATCGATGCTTTTTACCACCGTAAGGAGTTCGAGGGTTACCATCGGGTGGCTGTGCACCCCCAAGAACGCTACGCTGCCAATTGCATTCGCGTCACCGATGCGGTTTTTCTGGCGTCCGGTTTCCCTCGTCTGCGGGATACCATTGCCACGCTGGGGTACAGCGTGGTTGCGCTGGACATGTCTGAATTTCAGAAGATGGACGGCGGCTTGAGCTGCCTCTCGCTGCGTTTCTGACCGTTCACAAAAGATCTCGCGATAAAAAACAGAGCTGCCCACTTATGCGGGCAGCTCTGTTTTGTTTTAGGGAAGATGCGGCACCGCTTTTACTCGGTGGCGCCGATCCATTTGTCGACCAACTGGTCGATGAAGCCCTCCGCTTCGAGGGCTGCCAAGCCGCGGTTGACCTTTTCGAGCAGGTCGGTGTGGTCCTTGCAGATGGCAATGCCGTAAAGTTCACCAGTGAATACTTCGCCCACTGTCTTGAGCTTGTCCGGATTCTGCTTGATGTAGCCGTATGCCAGTTCGTTGTCGGCGATCACGGCGTCGAGCTGTCCGCTCATCACATCCAGGAAGGCGAGGTCGATGGTGTCGTACGCCACGTATTCAGAGCCGGCAATCTTTTCGGCTTCAATGGCGCCGGTGGTGCCGATCATGGCGCCCACTTTTTTCCCCATCAGATCTTCCTTGCCCTTGATCTCTTGATTGTCCATGTGGACGGTGACGATCTGCCCGGCGGCGAAGTATGGATCGGAGAACATCATCGTTTCTTTGCGTTCATCGGTGATGGTGATAGCGGAGATCGACATGTCGTACTGGCACTGCGAAATGCCCGTCAGGGCTGAGTCGAACGGTACGTTGACCCATTCCACCTCGAAGCCTTCTTTTTCGGCGATGGCGTTCATCAGATCCACGTCGAAACCGATCACCTCTTTGGTGGTTTCATCCACCATTTCGAAGGGGGGCCAGGTGGCGTCGGTGACGACCCGTACCTTGGTGGCTTGCGCGGCTGGCTGGCAGGCAGCCAACACCAGGCTGGCAAGCAAAACAAGAGCAACCACGAATACGATTTTGCGTTTCATCCTTCCTCCTTAAGAATTATTGGGGTTTGGAATTAAAAAGGCTTAATTTGTTGCAACTACCTTCCATTTTACCACAGCGCGCCATGCTGGATGGTTTAGAGATGCTGTTGTTCCTCAGGGGTGAGCGAGGTGGCTTCCGAACCGCCATCCGCCATCTGGTGGTAGAGGGCGCGCAGGTTGCGACGGTGCAGTTCTTCTGCCAACCCGCCCAGAAACACCCGGCTCTTGCCGCAGGCGTGAATATCGATGCTATCCAGAGCTTCAAGTGGGTTCTTACGACGCATCGCCGCTCGCACCCCTTTGCGAATTGCGGCAAGGTAAGCCAGGTTTTCTTTGACCGCGTTTTCGATCTCGCCGCGCAGGATGATATCGCCGTGCCCTTGAATGATGTTTTCAAGACCCATCTTTCCGATCTTTTTGATCGTGTTGCTCATGGTTTCGAGGTTGCCATCCACCAGGTAGGGCAGGGGCAAAAAGGCATCCCCTGCAAACAACACCCGGTCTTCTTCCACGAATACCGAGATGCCGTCGGCGCTGTGTCCCGGCGCAGCCGATAAGATCAGGTTTTTCTTCCCCACCCGCAGCGACATTTCGCCTTCGCTGAAAGTGATGTTCGGCAGCACCAGCTTGACGTGTTTGAAAGCGGGATTTTGCCTGCGCGTTGCCTCGAGGGCGGCGATGCCCTGTTCCAGCATTGCCTGGCGGCATAGAGAATGGGCGATGATGGTGGCGCCGGGGAAGAAGCAGTTTCCCCACGTATGGTCGGCGTGGTTGTGGGTGTTTATGATGTAGCGCACCGACACGCTCAATTCCTCTTCGATGAAGGCGCGCATCGCCAGTGTTTCATCGGGAATCGCCAGAGTGTCGATCACCACTGCCCACTGCAACCCCACCACAACCCCCGCCGTCACCTGGGCATAGATATCACTCTGAAACCAGTAAACATTTTCAGATATTCTTTCGCGTTGCATTGGAACTCGTTTGTCCTGGAGATTTTCGTTACCAGTACGTAGAATAGCATAAATGAATTGAAAAGTCAAAAATCGATGTTTGTACAGACCTTCTACGGGAAAAGTGTGGCGGGCGCGGGTATGTTAGAATGTTATCGGTCGTTGTTCGGACGCGTGCCACCTTTCTGAAAAGGGCAGGAGATGCTGCGGACGCTTTTCCTCTTACTTTCAAAAGCATTTTGGGCGCAACGTATGATTACCCGCTGGGGCCCGGCTTGGCGGGCTGCTTCGCGTTTCATTGCGGGTGAGACCCTGGCGGAGGCGCTTAAGGTGGTTGGTGAGTTGAACAGCCGCGGCATCCTTGCCACCCTTGATCATCTGGGTGAGAACACCACTCATGCCGATGCAGCGCGGCTGGCGGCTGAGGAAGTGATGACGGCACTGGACGCGATTCAAGCCCACGAGTTGCGCGCTAACGTCTCGGTCAAGTTGAGCCAGATTGGGCTGGCTTTCGATGAGCAATTGTGCCGCGAAAACATCAAAGGCATCCTCGAAAAGGCGCTTCGAAGTGAGAATTTCGTGTGTATCGATATGGAAGACTCCTTTCTGACCGACGCCACCATTGCGGTTTACCGCTGGGCGCGCCAGCAAGGCTACGATAATGTCGGAATCGTGTTTCAGGCTTACCTGTACCGCACCGCTATCGATATTCAATCACTGGCAGAGATGGGCGTGCGGGTGCGATTATGCAAAGGCGCTTACAAAGAGCCGCCGGAACGGGCGTATCCCCGCAAACGGGATGTGGACAGCAGCTTCGATCACCTGACCGCCCTCTTGTTCGAGATTTCCGAATCGCAAGGTATGCCGCGACTCAGCGCCGATGGGCGAGTTCCCCCTGTGCCGGGCATTGCTACCCACGACGCGGCGCGCATCGAGTACGCCCGGCGACGGGCGGATTCAATGGGTCTGCCGCGGGATGCGCTTGAATTCCAGTTGTTGTACGGCATCCGCCGCGATCTGCAGAGCCAGCTTGTGGCGCAGGGTTATCCGGTGCGGGTGTACGTGCCTTATGGGAGTCATTGGTATCCGTATTTCATGCGGCGACTGGCGGAACGACCCGCCAACGTATGGTTCCTGCTCTCCAACTTCTTCCGCGCTTGAATGGGAAGGGGCTTGATATAATCGAATGGTATGGCTGCTGATCGAAAATCTTTTGGAATGAACCTGATCTCGGCAACCCGCCCGCTGGCGTTGTTGACGGGGGTGATGATGTACGCGTTGGGAGCAGGCATCGCTCATTATTTAGGACAACCCATCGATTGGTCGCGCTACTGGGTGGGGCAGGCGATAGCGACCCTGCTTCAGATGAGCGGTTATTACCTCAAAGCGCACTTCGATACGCTGCAACTGATCAATGGCTCAGAGCGGAATCGCAAGAAACCGGCGAGCAGGGACGATTCATCCACCGAGCTTCTCCGCCCTGTCTTTTTGCAAGCCGGTATTACCGCCCTGACGGTTTGTATGGTATTCCTGGTGATGCTCTTCTCGCAGCGGGCGATTACACCTCCACTGGTTTTGATCTTGGGGCTGGCATTTCTTCTGTCTTTCTTTTATGGTGTGCCGCCAGTGCGCCTGGTCTTCTCCGGTTACGGCGAGTTGACCCAGGCAATTTTTCTCACCAACCTGACCCCGGCGCTGGCGTATCTGCTGCAAAGCGGTGCCTTACACCGCCTATTGGGGATGATTACATTTCCGCTGACCTTTTTGTGTCTGGCGATGTACATGGCGTTGTCGCTGCCCGGTTATGCCCGCCACCTGCGATTACAGCAACGCACGCTGATGCTACGCCTGGGCTGGCAGCGCGGCATGAACGTCCATAATATTCTGATTTTGCTTGCTTACCTACTGGTGGGCGTAGCGGCGCTGCAGGGTTTACCCTGGCTGTTAATTCTGCCGCTGCTGTTGACGCTACCGCTGGGGATGTTCCAGATTTTCATGATGGTGCAGATCGCCAACGGTGCTCAACCCCGCTGGCGTTTGCTGAGCTTTACTGCCATGGCGCTGGTGGGCTTGGCGGCATACCTGTTGACTATATCGCTCTGGTCGGGGTGAACCATGCCTGAATTTTTAACACTGTTGCCGCCGCTGGAGGCGCTGAACCATCTGCTGAAAAATCTGGAACATCCGCGCCCGGCGTTGGAGTGGGTGGCGACCGCCGAGGCGTTGGGAAGGGTAACCGTCCGAGCCGTGCCGGCGCCCGAAGCGTTGCCACCTTTCACCCGCAGCAGCGTCGACGGCTATGCCGTGCAGGCTGCGGACACGCACGGCGCCAGCGACTCGCTGCCGGTTTATCTCAAGATCGTTGGGGAGGTAGCGATGGGCGCCGCGCCCGATTTTTCGCTCCAAGCCGGGCAGGCGGCGGTGATCCACACCGGCGGGATGCTGCCGGAGGGCGCCGACGCGGTGGTGATGCTCGAAACCACCCAGCCGGCGCGCGGCGATGAGGTGGAAGTGCTCAAAGCGGTGGCGGCGGGCGAAAACCTGTTGGTGGCGGGCGAAGACGTCACGCCGGGGCAGGAGGTCATCCCCGCGGGGCGGCGGCTGCGAGCAGCGGAGATTGGCGGCTTGATGGCGCTGGGGGTACTTGAGGTTGCGGTGGCGAAACCCCCCTGCATCGGCATCCTTTCCAGCGGCGACGAGGTCATCCCGCCACACGACACCCCCAAGCCCGGACAGGTGCGCGATATCAACAGTTATTCCCTCAGCGCAGTGGTCCTTCATAGCGGTGGGGCACCGGTGCGGCTGGGGGTGGTGCCCGATCAACCGCAGGCACTGCGCCGGGCGGCAGAGGAAGCCCTTGCTACTTGTGACGCCCTGGTGATTACTGCCGGCTCTTCCGCTAGCGCCCGCGATCTCACCGCCACAGTGGTGGATGGGCTGGGGAAGCCGGGCGTGCTGGTGCACGGCGTTAGCGTCCGCCCCGGCAAACCCACTATTCTGGCGGTTTGTGATGGCAAGCCGGTTATCGGGTTGCCGGGCAACCCGGTCAGCGCGTTGGTGATCGCCGGGTTGTTCGTCCGTCCGGTGATCGAACGCCTGCTGGGGTTGGATCGCCCCCCCTTTCTTGCCGCCCTTCAAGCCCGCCTGACGATTAATCTCGCCTCGCAAGCCGGGCGTGAGGATTGGATACCGGTGCAGTTGTTCCGGTCAGATGAAGGCTACCTTGCCGAACCGATCTTTTTCAAGAGCAACCTGATCTTTTCGCTGGTACAGGCGGACGGGCTGGTGCGAATCCCGCCGGAAGCCAACGGCTTGGCGCTCGGCGAAACGATCGAGGTGGTGTTATTGCAATGAAGGAAAACGTGAACTCGGTTTATCTTCACGATATACCCCTCGATCAAGCCTGGCAGCGCTTCGAGCAGGCGCTAACCGCCGCCGGCTTGTGGCAGATGCTGGGCGTGGAAGAGATACCGCTGGACGAGACAGCCGCTGGAAGGGTGCTGGCAGAGCCGGTGTGGGCAAGCCTGTCTTCACCCCACTATCATGCGGCGGCGATGGACGGTTTCGCCCTGCGTTCCGCCGATAGCGCCGGCGCCATGCCCTCAGCACCGCTGACCCTGAAGGTCGACACTCAGACGGTTTATGTGGATACCGGCGACCCGCTGCCGGAGTGGGCGGACGCGGTGGTGCCGATCGAGCAGATCGAAGCGGTGGACGAAGCAGGCAACCCGGTTTCGGATGTTCGACATCCGCCCTGCCTTCGGTTGCGGGCGGCACTGACGCCCTGGGCGCACGTTCGACCGATGGGAGAGGATATTGTTGCCACCCAGTTGGTGCTGCCGGGCGGGCACACCCTGCGTCCGGTAGATCTGGGGGCATTAGCAGCTTGCGGTCAGACCTCGCTGCGGGTGAGCCGTATTCCCAGAGTCGCCATCCTGCCCACCGGCACGGAACTGGTGCCGGTGGGCGCCCCGCTGCGGCGTGGCGATATCATCGAATACAATTCGTTGGTGCTGGCAGCGCAAGTCAATACCTGGGGCGGATCAGCCCTGCGGTTGCCGATCATACCGGATAAGCTGGATCTTTTGTGCGAGCGGGTGCAGCGCGCAGCTCAGCAGAGTGATTTGGTACTGCTCAACGCTGGCTCTTCCGCCGGTTCAGAGGATCATTCCGCGGCGGTGGTGGCACGTCTGGGCGAGTTGCTGGTGCACGGCGTGGCGGTGCGCCCCGGTCATCCGGTCATTCTGGGCATGCTGCGACGTTCTAGCGAGGGTGAGAAGCTATCTGAAATGGTACCGGTCATCGGCGTTCCGGGTTATCCGGTATCGGCGGCGCTGACCGGTGAGATCTTCGTTGAGCCGCTGCTCGCCCGCTGGTTGGGAAGAGCCCCCTGGCAGCCGGAAACCATCATGACAAGCCTGACCCGCAAGATAACCTCACCAGCTGGCGATGATGATTATGTGCGGGTGGTCGTCGGCAGGGTGGGCGAGCGCATGCTGGCGGCGCCACTGCAACGCGGTGCCAGTGTGATCACCTCGCTGGTGCGGGCAGATGGCATCGCCTTGTTGCCGCGCGGGGTGCAGGGCATGGAAGCCGGTAGTCACATCCGCGTGCGGCTGTACCGTTCCCGGCATGAACTGGAAAACACCATCTTTGCCATCGGCTCGCATGACATGACGCTCGACTTGCTGGCGCAGTATTTGTCGCAACGCCAGCGAAGGCTGGTATCCGCTAATGTGGGCAGCCTGGGTGGGCTGGTGGCGCTGCGGCGCGGCGAGGCGCACTTCGCCGGCTGTCACCTGCTGGACCCGGAAAGCGGCGAATACAATCTGAGTTATCTCAAGCGTTATCTGGAGGGGCAACCCGTGCGCCTGGTGGTGTGGGTCAACCGCGAGCAGGGACTGGTGCTGCCACGCGGAAACCCCAAGCAAATTCGTTCGCTCACCGACCTGAGCCGGGCGGATGTGCGGTTCATCAACCGTCAGCGCGGCGCGGGGACGCGGATGCTGCTGGATTATCACCTGGAGCGACTGGGACTGGATAAGGATTCGATCCAGGGGTATGCGCAGGAAGAGTACACCCACCTGGCGGTGGCGGCGGCGGTGGCTTCAGGGCGCGCCGATTGTGGACTGGCTGTGACAGCGGCGGCAGTGGCGCTGAAGCTCGATTTTGTCCCACTTTTCCAGGAACGCTACGATCTGGTCATACTGGCGCAATACATCGACGATGAACTGCTGGCGCCGTTGTTCTCGGTTATGGACGACACCGCTTTTCGCAAGACGGTATCCGCCTTGCCGGGATACGATGTTCGCCGGATGGGCGACATTGTAATCGACACCTGACCCGTTTGGGTTTCACTTACAGGAGGTAAAAATGCCAATTCAAGCCAATATCCCCGCACCCGATTTCACCCTGCCGGATGAGACCGGTATGCTGCATACGCTCTCACATTACCGCGGCAAACCGGTGGTACTCTATTTTTACCCGAAAGACAACACTTCCGGTTGCACCACCGAAGCCTGCAATTTCCGCGACGATTACAGCGATTACGAAAAAGCAGGTGTAGTCATCCTGGGCGTCAGCCCCGACTCGGTCCAATCTCATGCCAAGTTCAAGCAACAACACGGGCTGCCTTTCCCGCTGCTGGCGGATGAAGGGCACGCGGTGTGTGAACTGTATGGGGTATGGGGCAGGAAAAAATTTATGGGTAAAGAATACGATGGTGTGTTGCGCACCACCTTCTTGATTTCGGCGGATGGGATGATCCACCTGGTGTTCGAAGATGTCAAACCGGCGGATCACAGCGCCGAGGTGCTGACGGCATTGAAAGATCTCGCTTGATGGAGAGTTTGGGGGTGGGCGGTTTTTGCCTCAATGCAGATGGAGCAACACTTTTCCGTCCACCCACAGACGTTCCAACTGGTAATAGTCACGCTGGTCGGGTGAAAAGAGGTGGACGACGATGTCTTCCAGGTCGACCACCCGCCAGCCTTCGCTGGCGATTCCCTCGGCGCGGGCGTAAATATTAAATTTCTTTTTGGTTGTTTCTTCTACAGCCTTTGCCAGACTCTCGATCATGCGGTCACTGCTGCCGGAGCAGATGATGAAGAAGTCGGTAAAGGTGTTCATTTCGCGAATATCCAGCAAGAGGATATCTTCGCCTTTTTTTTCTTCCAATGTGTCGATGATGCTTCGGGCAATCTCTAATGTATCCAGTTTTTACCTCGTCACGGTACCAACTTTATCCCAAGAGCGGTTATTTTGCAAGCGGCGCATGGAAGAGGGGCGTGTAAACTGCACCGCCGGACTTTAACTCAGACTGAAACAGGCAGATCTGGCTGACCTGCACTTCGCCCAGGCTGCTGATCCTGCAATCCAGCAGCGTTTGTGAAAGATGGCGGTTCTGCTCAGGGTGGATATTTCGGGAAACCCTGCCAAGGGTGAGGTGCGGTGAAAATTTCCGTTCTTCTGCCACCAAGCCCAGCTTGCGGCAGGCGTGTTCGATGCGCTGCTGCAGATCGAACAATGGCTGCGGTGCCTGAATGCCAATCCAAACTACCCGCGGGCGTTGTGAATTTGGAAAAGTGCCCAAGCCGCCCACCGTCATTACAAAGCCGCGGCAGAGCTGTGCTTCAGCAGCAAGCATTGCCCGCACCCTTTCGATGTCCGTCGGGGGTATCTCACCCAGGAATTTGAGAGTCAGGTGGATGTTGCCGGCTGTCACCCAGCGAACCGCAGCGGCGGTCTGCTGCCTGAGTTGCCGGGTGTGCAATTGGATCTTTTCCTGCATAACCGGCGGCAGTTCGATGGCGATGAAAGAACGAATGTGCGCGGGCAACGCTCGAAGCCTTTGGCTGGAAAGGGTTGACAAACGAAACCATGTTAAGATGACGGGCGCCCTCTTAACTTAATCTAGTCAATTGCTGTTTGTTATGGTATAAGAAAAGTACCCTGCTGTGTGCGTGATGCTGCACTTAAGGTTTTGGGCCAACACTTTTTAATTGGGTTCCATTATCTGCTGCAGTGACGCGATAGGCACAAGCCAAGGCGGAGCTGCTGAGGAGGGACCCAGCCTGCGAGAGCAGGTTCAAAACTACGCAGCACACGGCACAGTGGGGACTTTAGTTCGAAAACCATTCTGTCAAGCGTTATGAGCGCCGCTTTTGATCAACCCGAGACGAACCTCGGGTTTTTCGATGTACATCAACATCAGTCCCGACCAGATCATCGAGATGAGTGACAGCGCTATGTAAGGGATATTGACAGTCTGAACGCCGTCAACGAACCAGGTGGCATGGGGCATTAACATCAACAAACGGCTGATGATATTAAAACCATGCGTGAAGGAGATCAAATTCCAGGGGGCGATATTGACGCCGCGGCGCAAAATCAGATCTA
>JBBIKU010000047.1:3066-14980 GCA_037445245.1 Anaerolineaceae bacterium | reverse complement strand
ACGCTATGCTGACTCTCGTCGAACTCATCGCCCGAAGAGAGGGAATTGGTGACCGGGATGCATCGCAAAGCGTTGATCCGGATTGTGAACGGACGGCTCTCCCGTAAAAAGCGGCAGCTGGAACGAGGGTCGAGCTACGATGCAAGGGTGGCAGATGTCGTGCGCATCATTGCGCGCCGTCTGGACTGACCCGGTGCAGAACGGCTCAAGCCCAATCCGGGGTAGATGGCAATACATCTGGCAAAGCATGGGGAAATGCGTAACGAGCCGGAGACGCTGAAGAAGCTGGAACAGATCAGCGTCTCGACCCTCAAGCGCTTACTGAAAAAAGCCGGGCGGTCAGACGCCAAACTATCATTTCGCAAGCCACCCCGAACCCGGCGGCAGCATCTGCGGCAAGTTGACCTGGTGGTTCACTGCGGTGAAGATAGCCGTGGGGAGTATATTCACACCATCCAGATGGTGGATGTAACCAGCGGTTGGAGCGAGCAGGAGATCGTTCAGTTGGAGTTGTCTCGCTCGCGTCCGCATCGCAACGTTGTATCACAACTTCTTCCAACCGGTATTGCGCACTCGGGAGAAGGTATTTTTCGATGAGCGGCATTATCGTCGCATTGTTGACCCAGCCAAGCCCCCTTTGGACAGCCTGTGTGAGCGATTGACGCCGCCTGCTCATGCCTGGAATTCTCTGCGCCAGCTTCGCCCACAGATCAACCAGATCCTACTGCGCAATCAAATTGACCGGCTCATCACACAATTATGGGCTTTTCCTGTTGCAGACTACAAGAAGCCGGTTAATATCCTTCATACGCTACGAAAGGTGACGGATTATCCGGTAACATTTTCATTTGAACCATCTACCCTTGTTCGGCAACATTATCTTTTAACTTGACAGGGTTTTACGCTTGACAGTTTTGCGCTGCCGGGTAGGAATTAAATTCCGATGCCCCTTACATAAATCAAATACATGCCGGTGATGTACGTCAGGATGATCAGCAGGGTGTCTATTTCAACAAATAGGACTTTCTTTTCAAGGCGGGCTTGATTGCCGATTGTTGCCATCAGCGTCATGAGTAGCCCAATCAAACCAACCAGCGCAAAATCAGAGGAGATTACGCTGATGACGCGGCTGTTGGTGAGAAACACGTCCGAGAGACCGATTGCGAACATGTTGAACATATTACTCCCCAGCAGGTTGCTGACTGCCAGATCATACGCTTTGAGGCGGACGGCGGTAATGGTGGTTATCAATTCGGGTAGTGAGGTTACAGTTGCAACCAGAACCGTGCCGATGAATCCAGTGCCCAAGCCGGTGATTTCGGCGATGTCGGCGCTGCTGCTGACCAGGTAAGGCGTGGTGATGACCAGGATAGCCGTTGCGATGAAGAAACCGATCACAGCCGTTTTGAGGGTAGGGGTATTCTCAGGGATGATTATTTTCTCAACGGCGGTCGCTGGGCTTCTGGATGTGATTCGGATGACCCGTAAGCCGACTACATAGACTGCCAGCAGAAAGAAGCTATCCAGACCGACCCAGCCGATGTGGATTTCAATATCAGCAAGGACGAAGAAGACAGCCAGCGCCATTATCAAAGTAGCTATCAAACCGGAAAGGGTGTGGCGCTTGGCAACGATGCGTAGAATGCGGATTTTCCAATGCAGCAGATCGATCACACCGATCAGCAGCATATTGAAGATATTGCTACCGAAAAGATTGCCAGCGGCAATGTTGGGCACTCCCAACTGGATTGAATTGATAGTGGTGAGCAGCTCGGGCAGCGAAGTTGCTCCAGCCATCAGGATTAGCCCGATGAACAGACCTCCCAAGCCGGTGCGCAGAGAAATGGCGTCTCCATATTCAGTGAGTTTCGTGGTAGCGATGACGATGATCGCAGTACTAGCGATGAAGATGATCCAGGCCATATGGATTGACTCTCATTAAAACCTATTGTTTGCTGCTCGGATAGGCTAACTGCCAAGCTGGCAGGTAGCCTGAATCGTCCCGCTCGAGCTCACCCAATATCTCTTGTGAGGCTTCGAGGCATTGTTTTACCTGATCGAGATCGGAAGCGAAGGCGAAGAGACTCAGCGTGTCTTTCTCGCTGGCAGTCAGGGTAGGGTTGATACTGAATCGCATGGGGATGCGATGTGGGGGTTGTTGGTGGTCGTAGGTCGTGCTGTTCATCACGCTGCGGCAATGAATCCCAAGGTTGTGCCATGCGGATAAAAGTCTGGGGAGTTCATCTGTGTTGTGCAGAACGAAAAAGATTGTGTACGCCATGAGATAACCTCCTTGACGCCTCGGGCGTCTGGCTTCAGGCTGGATCAAGAAATCTCACTCGACCCAATCAAAAGTGCGGATGACCGCTTTTTTCCAACCGCGGTAAAGCCGGTTACGTTGTGATTCGGGCATTGCCGGTTGCCATGCTTTATCGACCTCCCACTTGCCTCGTAATTCATCCGGATTCTGCCAAAAACCAACTGCCAGTCCGGCCGCATAGGCTGCCCCCAGGGCGGTGGTCTCGGAGACTTTAGGGCGGACGACCGGAATGCCCAGAATATCCGCCTGGAACTGCATCAAGAGTTCGTTCACCACCATTCCGCCATCGACTTTGAGTGTACTCAATTGCATACCGGCATCAGTTTCCATGGCATCCATAACCTCGCGGGTCTGGTAGGCGGTTGCTTCCAGCACTGCCCGGGCAAAATGCCCGCGATGGATGTAACGAGTAATGCCGACAATGACGCCGCGTGCATCACTTCGCCAGTAGGGCGCAAACAAGCCCGAAAATGCCGGGACGATGTAGATGCCGCCATTGTCGGTCACGGTTTTCGCCAGCGGTTCTATGTCATTGGCGCTGTTGATCATTTTGAGGTTATCGCGCAGCCATTGCACCAAGGCGCCGGTGATGGCAATCGAGCCTTCCAGGCAATAAATGGCTAGCTGGTTTCCGATCTGGTAGCCCAGAGTGGTGAGCAGACCATTATGACTGGCGACCGGTTGGGTGCCGGTATTTAATAACAAGAAACAGCCCGTCCCATAGGTGTTTTTTGCCTCACCGGGGTTGAAACAGGTTTGTCCGAAGAGGGCAGCCTGTTGATCGCCCAGGCAAGCTGCCACAGGTGCACCTTCGATGATCGAAGCCGCACAGCCATAAATATGAACGGAGGGTTTTATCTCCGGCAGAACACTGGCGGGGATTCCCAATTCTGATAGGATTGCATCATCCCAGGTGAGGGTGTGGATGTCCATTAACAGAGTGCGGGAGGCATTGGTCACGTCGGTGGCGTGGATCCCGCCGCGCGCACCGCCGGTCAGGTTCCAGATGAGCCAGGAGTCGATTGTGCCGAACAGCGCATCACCGCTTTCGGCTTTTTTTCTCAGCCCCGGCATATTTTGGAGCATCCAGGCGAGCTTGGGTCCTGAAAAATAGGTTGCCAGTGGCAATCCAGTTTTCTTGCGAAAGCGATCCTTCCCACCTGTGCTGGCGAGCTGACGACACAATGCATCGGTGCGGGTGTCCTGCCATACAATGGCATTGCCGAGAGGCAAACCAGTTTTACGATCCCAAACGACGGTTGTCTCGCGTTGATTGGTGATGCCGATTGCAGCGATATCCGCTGGCTCGATCCTCGCCTTCTGGACAGCGTTGTGGGTTGCCGCGGTGGTGTTCTGCCAGATTTCGAGCGGATCATGTTCCAGCCAGCCCGGGTGGGGGTAGATCTGCCGGTGTTCTTTCTGGTCGATGGCGATAATCTTGCCTTGGTGGTTGAATACTACACAACGGGTACTGGTTGTTCCCTGGTCGATGGACACCACACATTTTGCCATGCATACCTCAAGCGCGGGTGGGATGGAAAGCTGTAGCTATCATATCATTAATCTGGCGCGGGGCGCGGAAGGGTGTAAAATTGTTGTTGGAGGAAATGCGGGATGCAAAATGTAATGGTGACCGGCGGCGCTGGATTTATCGGTTCCAATTTTATCCGATACCTCTTGCAGCACGAGCCGGATGTTCAGATCTACAACCTGGACGCCCTGACTTACGCCGGAAGCATGAAAAACCTGGAAGATATTTCCTCTTCAGAGCGACATGTTTTTATCCGCGGCGATATTTGTGACCGGTTTTTGGTGGAAGGCATCCTTCGAAAACACAAAATTGATAGCGTAGTACATTTTGCTGCCGAGTCGCATGTGGATCGTTCTATCCTGGGCCCGGCTCAATTTATCCAGACCAATGTGGTTGGTACTTTCACCCTATTGGAGGCTGCTCGGCAAGTCTGGCAGATTGAGAATTTGCTGCCGCGGGAGGCGGTTCGCTTTCATCACATTTCGACCGACGAGGTTTTCGGCTCTCTGGGTGCTGGGGATGAAGCCTTTACTGAAGAGACCGCTTATGCTCCTACTTCGCCTTATTCGGCTTCCAAGGCAGCCAGCGATCACCTGGGGCGGGCTTATTTTCACACCTACGGCTTGCCGGTGTTGATTACCAATTGCTCGAACAATTATGGTCCCTACCAATTCCCCGAAAAGTTAATCCCGTTGATGATCTTGAACGCAGTAGAGGGGAAACCATTGCCGGTTTATGGGGACGGGACGCACGTCCGTGACTGGCTTTATGTGGAGGACCACTGTGAAGCACTTTATCGTGTTTTAAAGAGTGGTGTTTCAGGTAGCACTTATAATATTGGCGGGGACAACCAGTTAACCAACCTGAAAGTCGTAAAAACCATTTGTGCGATTCTCGACCACCGGCTGCCCGATTCTCCATACGTGCCACACGAAAACCTGATCGAATTCGTTAACGATCGTCCGGGGCATGACCGCAGGTATGCTATGGATATTCGGAAAATCAAGGCTGAATTGGGATGGCAACCGGCGGAAAGTTTTTTCAGTGGTCTGGAGAAGACCGTGGACTGGTATTTGGCAAACGCCGATTGGGTCGCTGCAATGCGCGAGCGAGGTGATTACCGTTCATGGCTGCGTGCCAATTACACGCAACGAGGAGAAGTGAGCGCATGAAAGGCATCCTGTTGGCGGGCGGGCGCGGCACGCGGCTCTACCCCCTCACACTGGCGACCAGCAAGCAATTGCTGCCTGTCTACGATAAGCCAATGATTTATTATCCGCTTTCGATGCTGATGCTGGCGACCATTCGCGACATCCTGATCATCAGCACACCTGAAGATCTACCCGCCTATCGCCGCTTGTTGGGTGATGGCAGTCAGTGGGGAGTGCGTTTCAGCTACGCTGAACAGCACCATCCCAATGGACTGCCAGACGCTTTTGTCATTGGCAAGGATTTCATCGGGGAGGAAGCGGTCTGCCTGATCTTGGGCGATAACATATTTTTTGGTACAGGTTTGCCGGATACGCTGCGCTCGGCAGCACGCCTGACCGAAGGAGCAATTATCTTTGCCTATCCAGTGCGTGACCCGCAACGCTATGGCGTGGTCGAGCTAGACGAGAATTATCAAGTTGTGCGGATTGAGGAAAAACCCACTCGCCCGCGCTCGAACTACGCCATACCCGGCATTTATTTTTACGACAATCAGGTGATTGAGATTGCCTTGCGCCTGAAACCCTCGCCACGAGGCGAGACCGAGATCACAGACTTGAATCAGGTCTATCTGCGGCAGGGACAGCTTCGGGTGCAACTGCTGGGGAGAGGCGTTGCCTGGCTGGATGCCGGCACGCACGAATCGCTGCTGCGCGCTGCCAGCTTCATTGAAGCGGTGGAGGAACGGCAAGGTTTGATGGTTGCCTGCGTCGAAGAAATTGCCTACCGCATGGGATACATCGATCTGGAGCAATTGAAGAAGCTGGCAGTAGGGCTTTCGCAAAGCCAGTACGGGCAGTACCTGCTCAGTTTTGTGAGCGAACAAAGCCACTGAGTGATCCACTGTCCGTTAAATAGTCAAACGCCAGGATGAGGGGGGCATCCAGGCGCTTGACTATTCCATTTATAGCATATTGTTGCATAGATTGCAATACCGAATTATTGCAATTGTGTTTCAATTTGAGCTATTTTTCTTAATCCAGCCTTGTAAATCCCAATTCGGTTGCCATTCGTCGGGCTTGGTGGAACTCTTGGGTGGTGATGCGGTGATTCAACTCCGCATATTTGTGGGCATGATAGCTTGGGTTGTACTGGTCCATCAGGTTGAGGTAGGTGTTGGGGGAGATTTCGTGATGCAAAAATTGTAAGACCTCCCGACTGCCTGCCAGTCCACCCGGGAGAAAAAGGTGCCGAACCAGCAAGCCTTTGGTGGCGATCCCGTGTCGGTTAAGCTGGAGGTCACCTACCTGGCGATGCATTTCGCGCACCGCCATTTGATTGATTTGGGGATAGTTGGCGACACCAGAATAGCGCTGGGCGATGGCTGCGTCGGCGTATTTCATATCCGGCATGTAAATATCGATCACACCATCCAATAATTCAAGCGTTGAGAACGCGTCGAAACCGCCCGTGTTGTACACCAGCGGCACACAAAGACCCTGATTGGCAGCAATCTCGACCGCGGCGAGTATTTGCGGCACGACATGGCTGGGTGAGACAAAATTTACATTGTGGCAGCCCTGACGCTGCAACCGCAGCATAACTTCAGCTAGTTGTTGCGGGGTAAATTCGCTACCATGATCAATCTGGCTGATGTCGTAATTCTGACAATACAGGCATTTGAGATTGCAGCGGCTGAAAAAGATCGTGCCTGATCCATTCCTGCCACTCAAGGGACGTTCTTCGCCCATGTGGGCGCCAAAGCTGCTCAACCGTGCCAGTTTGCCGGTGCGGCAGATACCCAATTCGCCTGCCAGGCGGTTTACGCCGCATTCTCGGGGACAAAGATCGCAGTTTTCGAGCCGTTGATATGCCCTTGCAATCCGCTGGGTAAGTTGCGAATTTTCCAGCAGGTGGAGATAGGCGGGCACAAAATCAACCATTGACTTTCCTTAAAGGTGAGTGCGATACGCGGTGGCGCAGGTGATAGACTGCCACAGCAAAGGCGGTAGCAACATTCAGGGATGATTTGATACCGTACATCGGGATGGTGAGTGCCATCTCACATTCAGTGCGGATGTGCGGGTCGACACCGTTCACTTCATTGCCGACCACGAGGAAGATGGGCGTATTCCCGATTTGGTAGTCTGAATCGAACAAGTTAATGGCAGCGCTGCAGTTTTCGAGTACAGCCGCTGTCATGCCCTTTTCTTTTGCTCTTTGTACTGCTTCCAGACCATTCCAGTGCTGTGTCCACGGCACAGCGTTTTCGGCGCCAAGAGCAGTTTTGGCAACTTTGGGATTATCGGGGGTGGGAGTGATGCCAGCTAAGTGAATATGGCGAACACCGGCGCCATCGGCGACGCGAAACATGGCGCCGACGTTCAGTGCGCTGCGAATGTTGTCGAGAAGCACCTCCAGTTCTACGCCCGACTCAGGTTTGAATTTCCGCTTGAAGCGGTGCGGGGGCGGGGGCACAGGAATCAAGCGCGTGGGCGACCCACATTTTGGGCACAAGTCGAGCGATTGCCCGGGGGGTTGCGAATAGCGAAATCCGCAGGCAGATCGCAGGCAATGCCGATAAGATGGCGGCAAATGTTTCATTGCTGATTTTATAACAGAATTGAACTTTTTCGACAATCGTGTTCAGATCGTTTTGTGGATATAATCTAGCGCAGGGCTTTGAGTTTCGTGGGGAGATCAACAGTAACAGGAGTGAGCGATGAAGGTTTATGGCGGAATTGAAGCGGGGGGTACCAAATTCAACTGCGTGATCGGTGCTTCCCCGCAGGATATCCTGGCAGAGGAGCGTTTTCCTACTACGAAACCTGTGGAAACGCTGAGCAGGGTGGTGTCTTTTTTCAAAAAGCATCTTGGCGGCGGTGAGCAAAAACTGGTGGCGATTGGGGTGGCTTGTTTCGGTCCGGTCGACTTGAATCCGACATCACCGAAATTTGGGTTCATTACCTCGACGCCCAAACCGGGTTGGGCTGACTGTGATATCGCTGGCTATATTCAACGGGCGCTGGCTGTGCCCTTGGCGTTTGAGACCGACGTCAATGGAGCAGCGATCGGCGAAATGACCTGGGGTGCGGCGCAAGGGCTGTCGGAATTCGTTTATTTCACAATTGGGACCGGGGTCGGCGGCGGCGCAATCGTCGCCGGAAAACCGCTTCGCGGTTTGGTTCACCCTGAAATGGGGCACATGCGGTTACCGCATGACTGGGAAGAAGACCCTTTTGCTGGGAGCTGCCCTTACCACGGAGATTGCTTTGAGGGTTTAGCCAGCGGTCCGGCGCTTAACCAACGCTGGGGACAAGCGCCGGAGACCTTGCCCGGCGACCATACAGCATGGGCGTTGGAGGCAAAATATATCGCGCTGGCGATTCAAAACACGATTTGTATGCTATCTCCGCAGCGTGTTCTGCTCGGCGGCGGCGTGATGGCGCAGCCCCAATTATTTCCGCTGATCCGCACGCTGACGCTGAACTACTTGAACGGATATGTTCAATCACCGTCCATTTTGGAGGGCATCGACGCTTACATCGTGCCACCGGGGCTGGGTAACCGCGCCGGTGTGCTGGGCGCGCTCGCCATGGCAATGGCGACTGATCGTTGAGTTAATAATCCAGCAATTTGAGCCCATGGGTGGGCAGGTGGATGCGCATCACCCGTCTGTTGCGTCCCAGCAAAGCCTCGAAATCTCCTATAGCCTGCGCCATTTGCAGCGTGCCAAAGGAAATGCCCTGTTGGGGGATTTCCAGATCATAAGGTGGCTGGCGGGTGATTTGCAGAAACAAACCGTCGGCCGAACCGCCTTTGTGTAATTGCCCGGTGGAGTGAAGGAAACGGGGTCCATACCCAAGGGTGGTGGCACAGCCGGTTTTTAGTGCGATGTGGTGGCGTAATCCTTGCAGGACAGTGTGCACGCCTCGCTTGCGCGGCAGGTAGGCGTTGATGGCGACGTAGTCGCCTGATTTCGCTTTTTCGAGAAATGCATCGATGATCGCCCGCAAGGTGGGCGCGTTGTAATGGTAATTCAAGCTTGCGTTGGTTGCGATTCTAACGCCAGCGACTTCGAAACTGAACTGTTGATCTTCGAGCCTTCCGGATTGTTTGAAAGCAGAAATTTTGTGGCGGGTACGATCTTTGCTGTCCTGCACGTCTGGCTGGTCAAAACCGTTCACACCAAGGATGGAGCAGGCAACGGCGGTGGCGTATTTCCAACGGTAGAACTCAGCTCCCAGATCGTAGCCGTCCTGAAAGTGTAGTGTAATCACAGGTTGTCCGTGTTTTAGGAGGCGTTTTACCTGCGTGTCGCGCCTGCCTGTGATCCGCAGATAAACGAACAGCCGGTCGCGTCCGTACCGATCTGCCGGTAGGGGCGGTTCAAGATCTATGGGGATGATGCCTTTACCCTGCTTGCCGCTTGATTCGGCGATCAGTTGTTCCAACCACGACCCGAAAGCAGCAATCTGGGGGTCGGCAATGAAGGTTAATTTGTTCCTTCCCAGCAGAGCTGCCTGTCCGAGCAGAGCGCCCAACACCAAGCCGGGATTTTCCACTGCGGGCTTGTCTGGCTTACAGCGCATAGCCATCTCCTGCGCTCGACAAAGCAACTTATTTACGTCTAATCCGATCAAAACTGCCGGCAGCAACCCAAAAACGGTCAGCGCGGAATAGCGCCCGCCAACGGTCGGATCGCCGGAGAAGATGCGTCGAAATCGGCGTTGGCGCGCCAGCGCTTCCAGCGATGTGCCGGGGTCGGTAATGGCAACAAACTGTTGACCGGTTTTTTCGCCCATTTTGTGGTGAGCGCGACTCCAGAAGTATTCCAAAAAAGCGCTTATTTCTGCCGTTTCGCCGGATTTGCTGGCGACCAGGATTAGTGTGCGTTGGATGGGGGCGCGTCGGGCAGCGGCCCGCACTTCGACCGGGTTGGTTGAGTCAAGGATAGAAAAATTCAAAGCATGCAAAGTCGATAATTTGGGGAATGTCAGCGCCATGACCTCGGGCGCCAGCGATGAGCCACCCATACCCAGTAACAGGGTATGCGTGAATCCGGCAGCACGGCATTCGGCAGCAAAAGCGATCAACTCCGCTAGAAGCGACTGGCTTTTAGTCGGCGACTCGAGCCAGCCCAGGCGCTGTTGAATTTCTACTGCAGCGTGGGCATCCTGGCTCCAGAGGGTGGGGTCGCATTGAGCGATACGACGGGGGATGTTTTCTGACTCTAGCTGTCGGATACGTTGCTGCAGTGGGTCAGCTAATTCTCTGACTGCGCGTAGCCAGTTGGGACTATCCATTCAGTTCCCTTTTCAACCAATCATTGAATATGCGCTTCGAGTTTTTTGATTTTTCGGCGGCGAAGTGCATGCCGTTCTTCTTTCATCACCTCAGCGGCGAGAAAAGAACGAACGATTTCTTTTGCCAGTTCGCTGCCGATGATGCGAGAGCCCAGGCAAAGCGTGTTCATACCGTCGTGTTCGACGCCCTGGCGGGCGGAGTAAGTATCGTGACAGAGCGCGGCATAAACACCTTTCAGTTTGTTGGCGGCGATGCACACGCCAACCCCCGAACCGCAAATTGTAACTGCCCGCTGGGCTTTGTTCTCCTGGATGGCGCGCCCGGCACGTTCGGCGTCGTCGGGATAATCGGAGCTTTCGGGGCTGTAGACCCCTAAATCTAGCGCTTCGTGTCCCGAATCCTGAATGGCTTCAACAACATGTTGCTTGAGTGGCAACCCGGCGTGATCACAACTGACTGCAATAATCATGAGTTTACTCCACAACGCCCAGCAAAAGCTGCGCCTGCCTGACAATGTTGTCGACGGTGACCCCGTACTTTTTGAAGATCACCAGGTAAGGCGCCGAGGCGCCGTAGCGGTTCACACAGATTGTGCGACCTTTGCTACCAATCCAGCGTTCCCAACCCTGTGAAATCCCAGCTTCAACCACCAGCCGGAGCTCGTTGTTGGGAGGCAGAACGCTGTCCTGATAAGATTTTTCCTGCTCCTGGAACAATTCCCCACTGGGGAAGGAGACTACCCGCACGTTGATCCCAGAAGCAGCAAGCAGATGACCGGCTTCGAGCGTCAACGAAACTTCGCTCCCTGAAGCCATGAGGATGATTTGCGGTTTTCCGCCACCTAGATCGGCGAGGACATAGGCGCCGCGACGCAACCCCTCGGCGCTGCCGAGGGTGCTGCGGTCCAGCGTTGGCACCGCCTGCCGCGTGAGCGCCAGCAGGGTGGGGGCGTGGCGGCGTTCAATGGCTACCTTCCAGGCAACCAGGACTTCGTTGGCATCTGCTGGGCGCAGAACAACCAGGTTGGGTATGGCGCGTAAGGCGGCGAGGTGTTCGACGGGTTGATGGGTGGGACCGTCTTCCCCTAATCCGATGCTGTCGTGTGTCATCAGCCAGATTGACGGCATGTGCGAGAGCGCTGACAACCGAATGGCGGGGCGCATATAATCGGTAAACACCAGAAAGGTCGCCCCGAAGGGGATGATCCCTTTGTGCAACGCCATGCCATTGACGATGGCACCCATGGCGTGCTCGCGCACGCCAAAATGCAGATTTCGGGAGGAGTGATTGTCCGCCTGAAATGCCTCGCTGCTCTTGATCCAGTTGTTGTTGGAGGGGGTTAAATCGGCGGATCCGCCCATCATCTCGGGCAATTTTTCAGAGAGGATATTGATGACCGTGCCTGATGCAGCGCGGGTAGCTAACCCTTTGGCGTCGGCGGGGAAAGCTGGAATGCCGGCATCCCAGCCTGGAGGCAGTTTACCTTGAATGCGTCGTTCAAATTCAGCGCCCAGCTCAGGATATTCGGTGCAGTAGGCTTCGAATTTTTGTTTCCAAGCGGTTTCGAGTTGTTCACCGCGTTGAATGGCTTGACGGAAGTGTTCCAG
>JBBIKU010000047.1:0-3056 GCA_037445245.1 Anaerolineaceae bacterium | reverse complement strand
CGCGTCGGTGGGGATATAAAATCTCGGTTCAAGCGGCCAGTTGAATTTCTGTTTGGCGCCGTTGAGTTCTTCATCGCCGGGCGGTTCGCCGTGGGCTTTGTTGGTGCCCTGACGGGTGGGCAGTCCGTAGCCGATTTGGGTTCGGCAAATGATCAGTGAAGGGCGCTGATCGGTTTTAGCCTGTTGGATGGCTTTATCGATCGCATCGACATCGTTGCCGTCATCGACGGACAAAACCTGCCAGCCATAGGCAGCAAAACGGGCGCCGCGATCCTCGGTGAAGGCAAGGTCGGTTGGACCGTCGATTGTAATACGATTGTCGTCGTAGAGATAAATCAGCTTTGACAATCTGAGATGACCGGCGAGCGAGGCAGCTTCAGACGCCACACCTTCCATCAAGTCGCCGTCGGTGACCAGGGCATACACGGTGTGATCGACAAGATCATAACCGGGACGGTTGAACAGGCTGGCGAGATGTGCTTCGGCAATTGCCATGCCAACACCGTTGGCAAATCCCTGACCCAGTGGACCGGTGGTGGTTTCGACACCTGGCGTTAAGCCGTATTCCGGATGCCCTGGCGTGAGGCTGTTCCACTGACGAAAGTTCTTCAATTCTTGCAGGGGAAGATTAAAGCCGGTGAGGTGCAACAGGCTGTAGAGCAACATGCTGCCGTGTCCGCCGGAGAGGATAAAACGGTCACGGTTGCACCAGTTCGGGTTTTTTGGATTGAACCGTAAGTGCCGCATCCAGATCGTATAGGCAATGGCTGCGGTCCCCATGGGTAAGCCCGGATGACCGGATTTCGCCTGCTGGACGGCATCCGCGGATAGAAAACGCAAAGTGTTGATGGCACGTTCCTGGAGATCGTTCGATGATGGCATGAGAAATCCTCGATGTTTCTATTTTTTGCAATTTTACCATGTTGTTCGAACCACCCTTTGCCAACAGCAGCGGTTGAACAAATGAACGGGACGTTGAACAGCGGGGACAGCTTTTATGCAGCCAGTATTGCTATCCAATATGGCAAATGCTAAAATAGCTCCACGGCACAATTCAAGGGGAAGGAGTTCGAGTGCGATGCTGATACGAAATGGCACGATCGTAACCTGGGCGAACCCAAATTGCATTTTATCTGGACAGGCGATGCGGATTGAGAACGACAAGATCGCCGAGATAGGCGATGAGCAGGATTTGCTGTTACGGTACCCTGATGAGGAACAGGTGGACGCCGCTGGGCAGTACGTGATGCCCGGCAATATTTGCGCCCACACCCATTTTTATGGCGCGTATTCGAGGGGATTAGCGATTCCAGGGAAACCGGCGCAGGATTTTCCGGAGATACTCAAGAAACTTTGGTGGCCGCTGGATCGTGCTCTCACTTTGAAAGACGTACGCTATTCTGCCCTGCTTTGTCTGGCAGACGCCATAAAGCATGGCACGACCACTTTGATCGACCATCATGCTTCACCGCACGTCATCGCTGGCTCCTTAGACACCATCGCTGAAGCGGTGGAGGTGGCTGGGGTGCGAGCGGCATTGTGTTACGAGGTCACCGGCCGTAACGGCGCGGGGCAAGCCAGAGAGGGCATTGAAGAAAACCTGCGCTTCATCAAGCGGGTGCAGAGGGGTGACGATGCTGGTGGGCGGTTGGCAGCGACTTTTGGTCTGCATGCCAGCCTGACGCTCACCGATCAGACGTTGGATGAGTGCCGCAAAGCGATATCGGATGGTTTTGGCTTTCATGTTCATGCCGCTGAGCATCCTGAAGATCAATTTGACAGCCTAGCGAAAAGCGGCATGCGGGTTATTGACCGCTTCAAAAAGCACGGTATATTGGGTCCAAAGACGATCGTGGCTCATGCTGTGCATGTTGATGCGGCTGAGACGATGGTGCTGGCTGAGAGCGGGTGCTGGGTGGCTCACCAGCCGCGATCCAATATGAATAACGCGGTTGGGATGGCTCCCGTTGAATCGATGCTGCGCGCCGGTGTGCGCCTGTGCCTGGGTAACGATGGCTTTTCCAATGCGATGTGGGAAGAATGGAAAGCGGCTTACCTGGCTCCTAAATTATTCCATCATGACCCGCGCCGCGTTTCGGGTACGGCTGTGGCGGAGATAGCGGTTTATAACAACGCCCAACTGGCATCAACGCTCTTTGAGGGCTTGAAGATCGGCATGCTCGAACCCGGCGCGCAGGCAGACCTGATTTTCGTCGATTATCATCCGTATACTTCCCTGACGGTTGAAAATATCCCCTGGCATATCTTGTTTGGTTTCCATGAAAGTATGGTCACCACCACCATCGTGGCGGGGCAGGTGTTGATGAAAGACAGAAAACTGCTGACGCTGGATGAAAGAGCGATTGCGGAAGAGGCAATGCGCCTGTATCCCGGCGTTTGGGAACGTTACAACCGACAATTTGAGTGAGGAGGAGGATATCTTGAGCGAAGCAGCATCCGCCGTGCAGACTATTGCTTTGATCGGTGGCACCGGTAAAGAAGGTAAAGGGCTGGCATACGCCTGGGGGCGCGCCGGCTACACTATCATCATTGGATCACGTAACTTTGACAAGGCGCAGAAAGCAGTAGAAGAAGTACAAGCGTTGTTCTCGGATGGAGTGAATATCTGCGGTATGGAAAATCGCGAGGCGGTGCTGAATGCTGATCTGGCGGTGTTGACCGTTCCTTTCAGCGCGCATAGGGCAATCCTCGAACAGTTAAAACCCGATTTACAGGGAAAAATTCTAATTGATGTCACGGTACCACTGGTGCCGCCCAAAGTTACGCGGGTGCAAATGCCGCCGGCAGGGAGTGCCACCCAGGAAGCCCAGCAAATCCTTGGCGAGGGGGTGGAAGTGGTTGCTGCCTTTCAGAATATTTCGTACGAAAATCTGCTCGATCGGCAAGAGGTTGAATGTGATGTGTTGGTGTGTGGCGGTTCCAGAACGGCGCGCCAGGTAGTGTTGAAGCTGGTGCACGATACTGGATTGATTGGTTGGGACGCTGGTGCGGTGGAAAATGCTGTCGTGGTCGAGGGGTTGACTTCGATCCTTATC
>JBBIKU010000046.1:2044-15023 GCA_037445245.1 Anaerolineaceae bacterium | reverse complement strand
AGCCGGAGTAGATGCCAGGTCGGTTTTTCAGGGCAGCAACAAATCATTTTATCACTATTTAGATGAGTCGCCCTGCATCTTCCAGAAAAGGGTACAATAAAGCTGTGGTGTCCAAGGAGAGGATATGCGTCTGGTGATTCAAATCCCCTGTTTCAACGAAGCCGACACACTGCCCAAAACACTGGCAGACTTACCGTTTGAACTGCCGGGGGTGGATGAAGTCGTGATTGTCGTGATCGATGACGGCTCAAGTGACCACACAGCGCAGGTGGCACTGGAACACGGCGCGGATTATGTGGTGCGCCATACCAAAAACCGCGGGCTGGCGCGGGCGTTTTTAAGCGGCATCCACACCGGCTTGCAGCTCGGTGCAGATGTTCTCGTCAACACCGACGCCGACAATCAATACCCGGGGCGATACATCAGTGAATTGATTGCACCGTTGCTGGCAGAAGAAGCCGACCTTGTTATCGGAGACCGGCAGCCGGCGGTGAACCGGAATTTTTCACCGTTAAAAAGAATTTTACAACGCCTGGGGAGCTGGTTGGTGCGCTGGATATCCAGCACCGATGCCCCAGACGCCGCCAGCGGATTTCGAGCCTATTCCCGCTTTGCGGCCCTGCGGATGCAAGTTTACAACTCGTATTCTTACACTTTAGAAACCTTGATTCAAGCAGGTAGGGAAAACTGGCGGATTGCCCATGTCCCCATCAGCACCAATCCCACCCCGCGTTCCTCGCGTTTGCACCGCGGCGCGCTGGATTTTATCTGGCGGCAGAGTGGTACCATCCTGCGTTCTTATGTGCTCTACCAACCCTTAAAAACTTTCGGGCTGCTCAGCCTGCCGTTCCTATTTGCAGGCGCGGCACTGATAGGTCGTTTTCTATATTTCTACTTTTTCTTTCAAACGGGCTTCGCCCGTTATCTGCAATCGGTATCCATTGGCGGCACGCTGCTGATCTTTGGCGTCTTGTTGCTCCTGCTGGGTTTACTGGGCGATGCCGTGCGCGCCAACCGCCAAATGCTGCAAGAAACGTTGATGCTGCTAAGAGATCGGCAGTATTCAGATAATCATCCGGAGACATTCCAAGGACATACCCTCATTCGAGCGCCAGGAAAACGGAAATGAATACCCAAGTAAATCGGATTTTATTAACGCCATAACAGCGTGCGTAAGCTAAGCAAGCTAATCAACAGCCCTACCGCGATCATCAGAACCCACGCCGGCAGGCGTTTAGCGAGATACGCTCCAAAAGGAGCGGCGAGCACCCCGCCGATCAGCAAGCCGACGATCACTTTCCAGAACTCAAGCCCAATCGTCACGATGAAGGTAACCGACACTGCCAGGGTCACAAAAAATTCCGCCAAATTGACCGACCCGATGGTCGAACGCGGGCTGTTGCCACGCGCCACCAGGGTGGTGGTCACAATTGGACCCCACCCGCCGCCGCCGATGGCGTCAAAAAAACCGCCCGCTAACGCCAGTGGCGAAATGAAGGTGTTGATCTCTTTTTCCTCCCCTCTGTGATTGAATGCCTTGTATAAAATGACGCCGCCCATCACCAGAAGGTAGGCACTGATATAAGGCTTGATGGCTTCCCCGGGGATGGAGGTGAGGATATAGGCACCCAAAGCACCGCCAATTACACCAGGGATCAGCAGCTTCAAGAACAAATTTTTTCGCACATTGCCAAATTTTAGATGAAAAACGCCCGATGCACCGGTGGTAAACACCTCGGCAGCGTGCACACTGGCGCTGGCAGCGGCTGGTGGCAAACCAATACTGAGTAAAAAGGTGTTCGAACTGACGCCGTACGCCATTCCCAGGCTGCCGTCAATCAACTGGGCGATGAAGCCAAACAGGATGAAAATAAAGATGTTCGTGGTCATCCCGATCTTCCCTGTACATGAGATTGGATTGCGTCAATAAGCAGTTCTTCATAAGCGTCCACCACCCGCCGGATATCGAAACGCGCTGCCAATCTACGGCTGGCTTGGCGCATTTTCAATAAGGCGTCAGGGTTGCTCAAGAGCTTGCGCAGCGCACTTTCAAATCCGGTTCCATCCTGGCTATCCAACAGCCAGCCATTCTCGCCGTCGCTCACCAGATCCACAAAGCCGCCCACCCGGCTGGCGACGATCGCCAAACCCATCGCCAGCGCCTGCACACCGACAACCGGCAAGCCCTCAGAAAGCGAGGGCATGAAAAGAATATCACTCCTTTCAAACCAGTCCAGCACTTCTTGCGGCGTCACCCAGCCGGGCAGGGTAAAGCGATCTTGCAAGCCGGCTGCGGCAATTTCAGCTTCGACCGCCGCTCGCAGCGGGCCATCACCGAGCAAGGCGCAGGTCCAGTGCAGCTCGCGCAAAGACCTCAGCGTATGCACGATTTTGAGGGGATTCTTTTGTTCCATGAAGCGACCGGCGAAAACGATGCGCGGCGGTTCCTGGGCGGCAATTTTGCCGGGCTGGATAGCTTCAAGGTCCACCCCGTTGGGAATGACCTGGATATCCAGCGGGTAGCGTTTCAACGCCAGGCTGCGGGTAAACTCGCTGACCGCCGCTATCCGCGCTGCCCGCCGCCAGATGGGGGGCGTGAAAGGGTAAACCCAGCGAAACCACCTGCTGGTCTTTTCGGGTGTGCCGCCGGGAACATCCCCCAAATGTGCCGTGAGCACATAAGGAACGCCTGTCAGCAGCGAAAGCAGCCAGGCAGCAGCCCCTGCCGGTACGGCAAAATGTACATGGATCACGTCCGCTCGCCAGCGACGCACAAGGCGCATGCCATGCCAGAATGCAGCGAACACGTATCCCAGCATGGCGGCAAAGCTGGCACGGTAGGGTTGTGTTCGTCCCGAACACAGGCGCTGAATCATGACCCCATCATCGTAGCCAGTCGGCGGTAGATTGCCCCAATGCGCCGTTAAAATCTTCACGGCATGCCCGCGGGCAGCCAGTCCGAGCGCAATATCCTGCGCCACCCGTCCGCCACCGCCGCCCAGCGGGGGGTACTCGTGCGTTAACACCAGGATACGCATTTACACCCCCTGACGCTGACGCTGCGATACGTAACCATCATCAAAATTGATTTTTTTCAACACGGTATAGGTGGGCTTGTCTTGCGATTCGTGATAAGTTCTCACCAGCAGCTCGGCGATCAACCCCATCAAAATAGATTGAAAGCCAAAGATCGCCACCATCATCGAGAGGATGAACAGCGGCGAGGTGAATGGCGAAATACCGTATGCCAGCCGTCTGACCCCCAGATACGCCAGCGTAGCCAGGCTCGCAAGAATCAATACCAAGCCTGTACCGCCGAAGAGATAGATCGGTTTGTTGGCAAAGCTGCTCAAGAATTTGACCGTAAACAGATCCAACACCACCTTGAAAGTGCGCTCCAAGCCATACTTGGCTTTGCCATAGCGGCGGGGATGATGGTGCACCGGCACCTCGATGATCTTGGCGCCGACTGAGCTGGCGTAAATGGGGATGAAGCGGTGCATTTCGCCGTACAGCCGGAAACCGGTGATGACCTCGCGGCGGTAGGCTTTCAACGTGCAGCCGTAATCATGCAAGCGCACCCCGGTGACCCACGAAATGAGGGCGTTGGCGAGGCGGGAGGGCAGCGTGCGGGTCACATAGGTGTCTTTACGACGGATACGCCAACCACTGACCACATCGAAGCCTTGCTCGATTTTTTCCAGCATCATGGGAATATCGGCTGGATCGTTCTGCAGGTCAGCATCCAGCAGAACCAAGACATCGCCGTCGGCGTGATCAATGCCGGCAGCAATCGCTGCCGTCTGACCAAAATTGCGTCGCAGCGCCACCACCTTCACCCGCGCCGGGTGGCTGACCGCCAACCCATCCATCACCGAGAGGCTGCCATCGCTGCTGCCGTCATCTACCAGGATGACCTCCCAAGGGATGCCGGTCGTCTCCATGGAATCGACCAGCGCCCGGTACAAGTGCGACAAATTCTCTTCTTCGTTATACACCGGCACGACCACCGAAAGTTTCATCGGATTCTCCGAAAGATGTGAATACGCGACCTGCCCCGGCAGGGAACTGTGAGCGGGGTGGGCGTCAGTTCGTCGAATTGGGCTGCGGCTTCATCGATCTCCTGCCATAAACCGGTGGATACCTGGCGGGCAGCAATCAGCAAATAATCCGCTTCTTTGATCCATTGTACCGATAACTCCCGATTCCAATAACCCCGTTTTTCTAGGACAGCCGGGTCACCCCCCACCAGATACGTGTAGGCATGATTCAATTGAGGCGGGAAGACGCGCACAGCCGGTATATACAACAGCGGCAAAGGAGACACATCGTTGCGCCAATAGACCAGCGAACCGCGGGGGATCAGAGCAGCCAGATGGGCCCCGACAGCTTCGTGCGAGGCAATCACGTCTCCTTCGCAATCCAGCCGTTTACCGCCGCCCAGCAGCGGCGTGGGCGTGAGCAGCGTCCCCAGGATAAAGAACGTCACCGCCACGACATAACCGTAATTGAGCGTTTTGCGCTTCCTTTTTAGAACCACCACGATCACCCCCACCAGCAACAGGAAGAGGATGCCAAAGAGCGCGCCGGCTATGGTGGGCAACAACTGTTCGATATCTTGATAGCTCCATCCATACTTGTTTGCCAGCAGACGCCAGATGTCCGAAGTGCCCGGCTGGAACTGCATATTGCGGATGCGCGGTACTTGCATCCGCAGTATGGCGTAGCCGATTTGCTGGTGGGCGCCAAAACCAATGCCAATGGATGACCCCAACACGATGGCGGCGGCAAGCGCTTGCCGCAACCAGCCCGGATTTCTTTCCCACCATTTGAAGGTCACCACCACCAGCAGCAATCCCGTGGAAATAAAGAAAGCCAGATAACCGGGATAACAATAAAGGCAGTAATCCATGCCGACCGACGCCCATAAATGAGAGACGGTCAAAACGCCAAGAAGCAGGCTGAGGGTTAAGGCGGTTTTGAAATGGGGGGTGTGTTTCCATTGCTGCAGCCTGGGGAAGAGAAGCCAGGCAAACAACGCTCCAGAGAGGGGAAAGAAATTATAACGGGCGCCTTCCCAGAACACATAAATTCTCGAAAGGAGGGCATAGGAGGGATTCCATATCCCTTCCACATCTCCAAGGGGGGTGTGATAAGCAGAAAATATTGGCTGGAGGAATCCCGGCATCCAGCCATACCAAATATTGATAATATTGGGCCAATAGAGGGCATGGGCGCCAAAAAACACCAATGCGGCAGCCACGGTTGCCCAGATACCGGCTTGCCTGCCGTGCTGCCAGAAAATATATGCCACCACAACAGGGATGAGCGGCAGCATGTTCTGCCGCGTAAGCACAACCAGCACAGAGAGCACCGCCCCCAGCGTTGTTTGCCATAACCGCAAACGATCCCCCAACGTGAATACAAAAGTCCACGTTAAGAGGAAAGCCACAACCACCTGCGAAACCGCCAGCGTGTAGAGCATGATGTTGGCTGGATTGGCAGCCACCGACCAGAGGATCGCCACCGCCCACCAGCGTCCACCCAGCCTGCGGGCAACCATCCAGAGACCGAGCAGCATCAGCAACCCCAGAAAAACCGAAAAGTAGCGTCCGGTGCGTAAGCCGGGTTCAAAGATCGCCTGGGCAACGCCCGGGATCAGAAACGCCAGCGGCATTTTATTGGTGATCGGACCGTAATCCTGAAAGGGGCGATAGTCGCCGCGCAAATACAGCAATCCCTTCATCAGGTAGGTGCCCTCATCCATGGTGACATCCAGGGCATGGGCGTAATAAACACCCAGCACCAGGTATACGATGCCAGCCAGCAATGCCAGTGCGGTTGCGATCCAACCTTTATTCAATCGGTGAAAAACGATCATCACATCGGTCATGTCGGGTTAGCTTTCCGGCTTTGAAGGCTTATGAAATCTTCGCCACGCCCATTTTCCCGCGTCCCACAGCCAACCGCTGCCCAAGATCAAGGCGCTCAAGAGAGAAATGCGCAGCACGTTTTGCCAAAATGGGAGACGGCTCCAGAGCAAAAAATATCGACTGAAGTACCACTGGGTAAAATAGTACAAGAAGACCACCTCAACCGCCAGCCAGCGCACCAGCCACAGGTCGCGCATCTGAAGAGCACGCTGGACGCCCCAGGCTGCCAACAAGCTCATCCAGGGAAGGAAGATCGAACGGTAGCGGGGATTATCCCATTGGTCACCCCCCGCCCGGGCAGATGAAAGCACAATCCATCCGATCACAACCAGCGAGAGAAAAATCAGGACACGCTTTTCGGTGGGCGGACGGGCACGCCAGGCTGCATAACTGGCATACAAAATCAACGGCGCCAGGGCATACCAGCCCACGGCGCGGGCAATGGCGATCGTTTTCCATATCGGCAAGGAGGGATGCGCAATTGCAGCCGGCAGCACCGGCTGCGCCAGTCCATAGCCAACGATAAAGGGGATACGCCATTGCGTTCCGGCTTCTTCGATGACCTTCTTCACCCAGCCGGACGCTCTTTCGGTGACCAACGCATCCCATTGAGAGGAACTATGAAACCAGTCCCAGCTTACGAAGGCAATACCGGCAACGCCCAGCGCTAGCAGTGCCCAACCGGCAATCCGCCAGCGGTGGGGAATGTTCTCGAGATTATCGAGCCAGAACCAGGCAATCCACACCCCAGCCACCGCCACCGCCACCCGCGACGAAATGAGCAACATCCCCAACAAACTGAGCGCCAAAGCTACCCTTGCCGGTTTCATCGAATGCTGGTGAGAGACGACCGCCCAAAACGCAACAGCGATCAAACCAATCAAGAACGGCTCCCGCATCTGAGAACTGCCAAACAGTACGCCGTCCGGGTACAGGACCACGATCCAGGCTGCCAGATTCGCCAGCTTTTCATTCCAGCGCAAACGCAGCGCCTGCCATAAAAACGGCACTGCCAGCGCGCTCATCAAGGCACCCACGATCAGAACGAGGAAGGGGCGGTGGGCATCCGGGCTGATGTAACGATAAATGCCGGCACTCAGCGACAGCAAACCCCCATACTGGTCTGAGGCAAATTCCTCACGAAAGCTCGCCCAGAGCGGTTCAGCCGATTGCGCCAGTTTCCACGCCTGTAGATCGCGGCGATAAGCATCGGTGAACAAATAACCCGCCTGCTGGACCGGTTCGTCGTACCCCTGCTGCGGCAGCAGCAGGCTTACGGTTATGCCAATCCCCAGCCGGAGGAAAAACGTCAGAACGATCATCCAGCCCAGCGTGCTTCGCCGTCCTGCCCATTGCCATAGGGCGAGCAGAATGAAAACCGCCGGCACACACAGCAGCATCGCCGCCAGCCAGGCGTTCCAAAACGGCAGCGGAGAAACCAAAGCCACCCCAACCGCCAGCGCCATTCCGCCGATTAAAGAGAATAAGGATTTTCGGGAAACCGTCATGGAAATCAATTGTACCAGCGAACTTATTCGGCGAGAGAACAGGTGATCGGAAGTTGTGAGGGGCGCAAATAAATACGCTGCTCTTCCGCCTGCACGATCACCACAAGCGCTTCAAAGTAACGCTCCTGGTTACAGCCCACCACAACCACATCCGCGGCGTTGGGGAAGTAATCCGGCACATCCGCGAGGGGGAGAATCACATTGCGCGTCCCCGCATTGAGCAACTGAAAGGTGACCCGTGAGAAATCGAAAGTCCCCAGCAGGGCATCGAACCGTTCGAGATCGCCATCGCCCGCCTCGAAATAGCGCGGGTAGAGCCCCCTGCCAATCAGCCACACAGCCTCATCGCCGGACAGAAACAGCCTCTGGTCAGTTTCGGCATCGGAAAGGCGCGCTTCGATTGTGCTGCGGTATGTCGCAATCATTTCGGCGGTAGGCGCTTCAGCCGGGTAGCGCTGCGCGAAGATGGATTCGAACAAAACGGGAATGGAACCCACACTCAGGAACAACCCCACCACCAGCCCCGCGGTGATCATCGAAGGTTTTGGTGGGTTGCTGGATTTTTCAGCAGCGATCATCGCAGGATGCTCACCCCCCACCATCCCGGCCGCCTTCAACTTAAGGATTGCCGCTACCCAGAAGATTAATTCCATCACACCAATGGCAAAGTACAAATAAGCGCCCCAATCCATCGGCACCAAATAGCGCCCTCCTGAGGTGAGCGAAAGGGCATTTGAGAGGTTGTAGCCGAGGACGACAAAAAGCGGAGCGCTGCCCGCCACGCCTTTGCGGGCACAGGCACTGCCGATGCCAAAGGCGATCAGCCCCAGCGTGAGCAGCAGAAATAGGGGTGCGTACGGCGCCAGATAGCCGTCCCAATTGGTGTCCCAATACCGAAGGCGGATCATCTGGGTTGCATCGTAAAATAGCGGGGTGGGGGGCAGCATGAAGGTGATCCCGATCAAATTATGAAGGTAATGATCCAGCATGTTCCCGCCCAACGCCAGGTAGCGTTCGCCACGAGGCGTGACAGCCGGGGGGGCAAGCGGCTCCACGATTGGTTCTTCTTCGTCATCGGTTTCGATATCCAACGGGATGACGTAATTGGGATCGTCTGAATCCTGATCGGTCAATACGGGCATATAACGATTGCTGATTATGACCCCCCGAGCTTTAGACATAACAAAAGCCAGTGGGTTTCCAAGAACGTACCCATTCCGCACCAGCCAGGGCGTAAGGCTGAGGACGGTGAACAAAACCAGCAAGCAGGATGAGAGCGCCCATTGTTTTAGCCTGAACTTAAGCGCCAATCCGATTGCCAACAGCAAGAAGGGAATTGCCGCCAGGATATTGAGTCGGATCAACGCCGCCGCGCCCAGCAGCCCGCCTGCGACCCAGAGCACCGGGCGGCGAGCGGAAGGGTTTTTCAGCCAGCGCACAAAGGCAAGCGTGAACAGCAGCACACCCGCCATGGTCGCCATTTCGGTCAGGATCATCTTGGCATTGGAAACCTGGATCAGATTGGTGGTGACGATGGCGTTGGACTCTTTAAAAATACTCAGCAAGGCAACCAGCAAGCCAAGCGGGCGGCTGTGAAGCGATTTGCCCAGCCAGTACAGCATCGCCGGGATCAGTGCCATCACCACAACTTGCAAGGTGATCAGATGCTCGTAATCAGAACCAGAAAGGTAATTCAATGCCGCCAGATAAGCCACGTAGAGTGGCTTGTCGATCGCTCTCGGCATGGGATACCCAATCAACATGGATTGTGCGCTACGATCATACACAGCAGAATCCGAACCGGGATAGAGGGCATAATTGGGAGGTCTGGGTTCGGTGACAAATTTACCGGGTATGAGCGGCTGATTCAACCACAGTAAAATTGCAATCCCCCACATCAACCCACTCAACAGCAGGTCAACAGAAATCAGGGCGCCGTTGCTACGGCGCTGTAAAATTTTTGGGCATAAAAGAATAAAAACAGCTCCGGCAAGATACGCCGCTATAAGCTGAAAACCAACGATCGGCGCACCCAGTTTCCCCCAGAACGCATTGCCGGGCCATACCCCGTATCCCGTCAGTGCAACGAATCCCCACAGCAGTAGAAAAGCCGCAAAGGCGCCAATGCTGATAACGCACAAAATTCGGGGACGGCCGATAATTCCCCTTAACCGCTCCGGATGATTTCGATGGTAGAAAAATAATAAGCCAGCGATCAGTTGAGCACCGATCAGCGAAAAATAGATGAGCACCGCTCCGATTCGCTCAAGATACGCCTGATAAGAGCGGATCGTTTCCGGAGGCAGGTGAGGAAGGATCCAAAAAACGGACGAGGCAAGTGCCGAAAGCGCAAGAATTGCCAGAAGCAGTTGCTGCCTTTTGCCAAGTTCCAGGATCAGAGCCTCTATTTTGTGGGATGAGCGTAAAGAAAGAAATGCAAGAAACAGAAAGGCAGCAATCACTCCCAACACAATAACCAGCAGCAGGAGCCGCTCCAGTGAAAATCCCAGCAAGATCGCCTTTTTGGGGTCGGAAGGGATCGATACAACCCTTCCGATTGCGAACACACCCATGATCGCAGGCAGCAAAAAGAACCAAAAAAAGGATAAGGCTTTGCGGTTATCGGACATATGCTTTCGAAAATAATTCGGCATGCAGGTGTGCGAAAAAATATTTATTCGAAGATTCGATATTCGCTCCGCGCCTTATTCTTCCGACAATGATTTGCATTGGTCCAATCGGCGCGATCCCCAAATAGCACGGGGTTCTCCCTCCATGATGGCGAGCAGGTGGGCATCCCCTTGCCTTTCGCCTAGGCAACCGATCACGATGACCCTGCTCCCGCTGGGGATGTTGGAGGGTGATTCCTCGATTTCCAAAACCATTCCCGAAACTTCTTTGTGTTTCAGTAATTCAAACGCCAGCCGCGGGAAAGGGCGGGCACGATACGTATCGCTCTTTCGAGACTTGAAGATTCTCTCGTCCGCCTTCATGAAGCGGGGATACAACAACCTGCCCTCCGAGATGAAGGCAGCATCATTTTGCAGAAAATTCTCGATCTCGGTTCGAGAAAATTCCTGATGAAAAACAGCGCTCCTTTCCAATTCGTCCAACCAATCAACGGGGGTGGTAAGTGGCTGCTCCCGCACATGCAACCATTCGGAAGCGGGGATCACCGTGCCGATGCCGAGCGTCAAGAGGGCTGCCAGAATGACCTGCCGCACGGCAAGGGATAACCTGAATGGGACTTCCGGCTGCTCCAGATAATCCGGTTCTTCTTTCGGCATGCCGCGCAGCGACAGGTATTGCCATAGCCAAGTCAGAGCAGCGAACAAGCCGATACTATAATAGACCACCACGACCCAATCCACCGGAACGATATACCTGCCGCCGGCGGTACGGGCAAAACCATTCGCAAGATGGTAACCGGCGAACATGAAAGCTGGCGTGAGTCCTATCGCCTTTTTTCGCAACGCTGCTGCAATCCCCAACGATATCAAGCCAAGGTTCAAAATTAAAACGGGCAGCGCCCCCGCCGGGATGCTCCAGTCCCAGTTGGTGTCCCAGTAAGGATATTCGAGCCTTAAGATGGGGTACAGGCGATAAAAATATGAATCCGTAGGGATGATCAACAAGGAGGTGGCGATATTGTGATAGGTCAGTTCAGTCACAAATGAGACCACATTCGCTGCCCGATTGAGTTGGGGGTTTTCTTCGATCAGTTCGGTGAAAAATATCTGATCCAAACCCACCACGAAGGGATCGTCCTCCTCCTGATCGAGCGGTTTGTCCAAATCTGGGTCTGATGGGGAGCTGATTGCTGGCAATGGGGTTGAAGCCGGCGCAGGACTGGCAGCTCTTGGATACCTGCTACGGATGACAGTGCGAAACTTGCCCAAATACATGCTTTGGATCGAATCCATGCCAGCATTTTGATTGCGCAAACCCCACGGGTAAACGGATAGCAGACTGCCTGCCAGCAAGAAGACAATCATCACCAGCCAGCGCCCAAAGTTGCGCCAATAATGGATAAAAAGAAGCAATACCATGAATGGGATAACCATTAAGGCATTGGTGCGCAACAGGCTGGTCAGACCGATGGCGCCGCCCGCCAGAAGAATATAGAAATAACGCCAGGCAGGTTTTTTCATAGCCAGCACCACCAACAGGCAACACAAGCTTATCCCAATAGCGGTTGGGAAGTCGGTCATCATTTGTTTGGGATTGTCGCTGTTGATCCAACTCGCCGAAGCGATGGCGTTAATTCCCCGAAAAGCGGTCATCAGCGCAGCCGCAACACTGACGGGACGGTTGCTCAAGGCTTTCACCAGCAAATAAATGATGGCGGGAAAAACGGCATACAACGCCGCCTGCAACGCCATGAGCTTTTGGTAATCCTGTCCCACTGCGGTATGTAGATAAACCAGAAACGCCGGGTATAAGCCGCGATAATAACCCCTTCCCGCATTGATCCCCTGACCATCGTAGGCGTACTGGCTGGCAATATCGAACGCGGCAGCGTCGGAGTAGGGGAATAAGCTGTGATCGGGCGGGTACGGCCCCGGACCAAAATAACTAGGGCGCACCGGTTCGCGTGACCACAGAAAGGCGGAGAGCAGAAAAACGGCAAAGAACAGGACGATATCGAGCTTGGTTTCTCTTCGTTGAGCCTGAACAGGGGTGGGCGGGGAAAGGCGGTGGTTAAAATGATTTTCAACACCCCAGAGGATAAGTCCCACAAACAATGCCAGCCAGATTTGTTCATTTAAAACCGGCACACCTGCTTCATACAATACTTCGCTCGAATTGGCGGGGTCGGCATAGAAATATCCGCCGGCGACGACCAGGAAGAAAATCACGCTGGTTAGCAGCCAACGCAAAACACTCGAACGAGTCAGTTTAATTCGGGTTGCGTCAACCTCGGCGTAAAGATGTCGAATCAATGTAATGCAAACGACAAGGCAGACCATCAACCAGATCCATAACGGTCGCGTCCGCTCCATATACGGTTGCAGATGACCGTAGCGGGAAGCAGGGATCCACAGCAACACCCACAAAACGATCGCAAGTCCGATCAGGGTGTATATCGTCCGGCTTTTCCGCTTCGCGGTGTGGAATAATTTGTTCTCAAGGGGGCGAAAAAAGCGCTCATTTCGCAGCACCAACACACCCGCAACCAATAAAGCCACAAAAACACAGAACGAGGCGCTCAGCAGAAGCAAACGCTCCGTAGAAAAGCCAAACAGGACGACACGTTTGGGGTCGGCGGGGATGTGAAGAATGGCAAGGATAGCAGGCGCCAGACCGACAGCGGTGAGGATCGCAAACCATCCAAACACCATCCTGGGCGGTGGAAGCGCGGTCAACTTACGAAATATGGTCATCCGTTTCGGCTCGATGGGCTAGGCGTCAGGATCCCAGACCTTTGAATGATCGAATACCAATACGATGATGATTCCGGCGAGCACCAAAGCGATGAAGATCGCGTTGGCAATCAGCCAAGTTTGCGATAGGGCAATAAACGCCAGACAATCCAGT
>JBBIKU010000046.1:0-2026 GCA_037445245.1 Anaerolineaceae bacterium | reverse complement strand
ACCACCGAGCGGTGTTGGTCAAATCCAAAAAACACCAATCGATGATAGGTATGATCGCGGTTCGACCGATAAATAGGCGTACCTCTGCGCAGCCGTGAAAATACAACCAGACAGGTATCGAAGATGGGCACACCCATGATCAGGATTGGGACAAACCAGGAGGAAGCCTGATCGGTGGGGATGGGTTCATATAAAATGGCAACCCCGGCAAGCAGAAACCCCAAAAGCTGGGTGCCCGAATCCCCTAAAAAACAATGTGCCGGCGGCGAATTGTAGATAAGAAGCCCGAACACGATCCCGAACAGCAGGGCAGTAAACTGCGCCAGGGTGGTCTGCCCCGACATCAACATCGCCAGCAGAAAGAAAGCCAGGGCGGCTGCACCCAAACCAACTGCCAAGCCATCCATGCTGTCGACGAAGTTATAGGCGTTGGTTATCCCCACAATCCAGATAATGGTGATCAGCCAGTTCAGCCACAAATGAGGCTCGAACGCCCGCAATCCCAAAAAGTCGGGTTTGATGATGCGCACTTTTTCGCCCAGCAGGATAAAAACAATCGCGGCAAGCATTTGCCCGACTAATTTACCCCAGGGAGGTATCTTTTTCGAGTCGTCCCAGGAACCGAAAAGGAACACGATCAGCGCCGGGACTGCCAGCGGCAAAAAATCTTCCATCTTCCAAAAACCGAAGAACGGCACCAAAATACCCAGGCTGAGAAAAATAATAATTCCGCCGGCAAGCGGAGTGGGTTGGCGGTGTTTTTTGTGGGGTTGGCTGCCGGGAACATCGATCCAGCCCCAGCGGCGCGCCAGTTTGATACCCACGAACCCCAGCAGCAGGGCTGAGACCGTCCCGGCTAGAATTTCATCAAAAATTATGCGGGTTGGGATATCGCTCATGGTCAGTATGGGCTAGTTGGGATGCATTTGGGAATAAATCGAAAGCGTTTGGTCGATGATTACCCGCGAGGCAAAATTTTGTTCGACAAATTTTCTTCCCTTTTTTCCCATCTTCAAGCAAAGGGATCGATCTGCAATCAGCACCCGCAGCCGCTCAGCCAGGCTCAGCGGATCGGCGGCGGGCACAAGAAAACCATTTTCACCATGACGAACCACTTCGCGCGACCCCGGCACGTCCGCTGCCACCACAGCCCGCCCGCAGGCTGCTGCCTCGATCAGCGACTTCGGCAACCCCTCGCGGTGAGAAGGAAAACATACAATGTTGGCTTGCCCATAAACCGCGGGCATATCTTCCTGCCACCCCCACCATTCTATCACACCTTCCTGCTGCCACTTTTCGAGCACAGTCAGCGGCAGCGAGGCTGGATTTTCCGGATCAGGGCTGCCGACCAAAACGAAGCGGGCATTCACATTCTGTGAGCGCAATTTTGCTGCTGCTTCTACAAAGTCACCCACTCCTTTATCCCACAGCAGGCGCGCTGGCAGAATGACCACCGGCGTACCGTCCGGCTGCGGTGCAAGGTGAAACCGATCGATATCGACGCCTGAACCGGGAATGATATGCGTGCGTTCAGCGCATACCAGCCCATGTTGTATGAAGGCGTTCCGGTCGTCCGGGTTTTGGAAAACAACCTGGCTCTTCTTTAAAGCCAGTTTATAGAAATTTCGTGCAAGCCATTGCAGAGGCAAGGTCTTCCATGTGTTCGTGGTAAACACATAGCCCAAGCCGGTGACGGCGTTGATCACGCCCGGCACGCCAGCCAGACGCGCCGCCAGCGAGCCGTATAACACACACTTGATGGTGAAATGATGCACCACATCCGGCTTTTGGCGGCGGTAAAGTTTCCACAGCCGGTAGATGGTCCACAACTCCCGCAGCGGATTGACGCCCTGGCGCGAAAGCGGGAAAGGCAGCCAGCGAAAACCGGCGGCTTCCAGTTTCTGGCTGTGTTCACCCGGCGGCGAGACCAGCACCACTTCGCAGCCGCGCTGGCGCAGGGCTTCAGCCAGCGCCAGCCGAAAATTGTACAAATACCAGGCGGTGTTGGCGAAGAAGAGTACCTTCA
>JBBIKU010000045.1:0-15048 GCA_037445245.1 Anaerolineaceae bacterium | reverse complement strand
ACGCGTCCCTACCATGATGCCTGGCAGACAGCGGATGTGATTGAATATCTCCAGCAACGGGCAGGCAGGCAATTTGACCCCGATGTGGTCGAAGAATTTCTGAAACTAATACTGGAAGGCAAATAAAAACCGGATGAACATTCGAACCCTGGATACCGACAACAGAGCCGACGTAAAGCGATTTATTGACTTCCCCTTCAAGCTTTACCACCAAAACCCGCATTGGGTGCCGCCGTTGTATTCCGAGATGAAACTGGTCCTGAATCGCAAGCAACATCCCTTTTACCGCCATTCGCAGGCGGATTTTTTTGTGTGTGAAAGCGAGGGAGATATTCTGGGTCGGCTGGCAATCCTCCACAACCAAAATTACAGTCAACATCACCGCAGTCCAATCGGATTTTTTTATTATTTTGAATCCGTGAACGACCCGCAGGTACCCCAACAACTCTTCGATGCCGGAATCGAATGGGCAAAGAAACGTTGCCTATCGACCATCCTTGGTCCGAAAGGGTTTCTGCGCGCCAACGGCGCCGGGTTGCTGGTAGAAGGTTTTGATCACCGTCCCGCCATGGGCATTTTATACAATTTCGATTACTACCCGCAACTGATCGAAAAAGCGGGGTTTGAGAAAGAAACAGATCATCTGTCGGGGTATATGCGCCGCGGGCATAATTTCCCGGAACGCATCCATCAGGCAGCCGCGAAAGTGAAAGAGCAGGGCACGTTCTGGGTCAGGCACTTCAACCGCAAATCTGAAATGCGCGCTATGATCCAAATGGTCGATAAAGTCCATCATGAAGCCTTCCAGAATAATCCCGGCTTCTATCCGTCGACCGAGGCGGAATTTGCGCTGATTGCCAACACCATGATCCAGATTGCCGATCCCAAATTGATTAAGGTAATCATGAAAGAACAGGAAATCGCCGGCTTCATCCTTGCCTACGCCGATATCTCTGAGGCGCTGCGGAAGATCAAGGGCAGGCTTTTTCCATTCGGGTGGGCGCGAGTGCTGAGTGAGAAGAAGCGTTCGCGCAAGGTAGACTTGAACGGCGTCGGTATTCTGCCCAAATTTCAGGGGCGCGGCGCCAACCTGGTTTTGTACTCTGAACTGGAGAAAACGCTCAAGCAGTATCCTTTTGAACTTGCCGAATTGGTGCAGGTGGATGAACGTAACTTCAAGAGCAAATCCGATATGGAAAATATGGGTGTTACCTGGTATAAACGCCATCGCACTTACCGCTATACATTAACTTGAAACTGGGAGACGTTTCGTGAGCGCAGAAAAATTCAGCGCAGAATCAAAGCCGCTTGCGCTGCTCACCAAATTGTTCTACGGAACAGGAGACTGGGGGCGCGCCAGTTATAACACGCTGCGGCAAATCTTTTATGCCATCTTTCTCACCGATGTGGTCGGACTTGATCCGCGACTCGCCTCGGTCGCCGCGCTGGTTGCCATCATCTGGGACGCAATCAACGATCCGCTGGTTGGCTCGATCAGTGACAATGTCCGCACCCGCTGGGGGCGACGGCGACCGTTCTTGTTGATCTTTGCCTTCCCCTTCACGCTAGGTTTCTTGCTGCTGTGGTGGGCGCCGCCCTGGCAGAGTCAGGTTATGCTGATGATCCACGTCACGCTGGCGTACATGGTCAGCGATACGTTGCAAACGCTTGTTACGGTGCCTTACCTGGCACTGACGCCTGAACTGGCGCAAGATTATGATGGGCGTACCTCGCTCACCAGCTATCGCATGTTCTTCAATCTCGTTGCTTCGCTTGTGACCGCAGTGGCAGCCCCCACCATCATCGCCATGAGTGTGGGAGCTGGATTCACCCTCCAGCAAGGTTACCTCACCGTGGCAGCATTGTTCGGCGGTCTCTCAGCTTTACCATTTTTATTGATCTTCTTCGCCGTCAAAGAACGGGAGATTCCCAGCGAAATCCCGCCCGAGTCACTGACGTTCAAGCAAATCTTATCGTTACTCTGGAAAAACGCCCCTTTTCGTTACGCCACCGGTATCTATGTGTTGAACTGGATTGCCTTTGACGTCGTTGCATTGATGCTGCCGTTCTTCCTACTCTATTGGATCGCCGGAGGCAACCTGTTGACCAAAGTTTCCATCCTCGGCGATCAAATTACGCTGGACTCGGTTGTTCTCGGCGCCATGCTCATCGTCGCTACGCTCTCCTTGCCGTGGTGGAACTGGCTCGCCCACCGCTTTAGCAAACGCCAGGCGTACATCGCCGGCATGGCTTTCTGGATCGTGGTGCAGTTATTGGTAATGTTCATCCGCCCCGGAGATATACCCCTGATAATTGGTCTAGCGGTTTTAGCTGGGCTGAGTGTATCTACCGCTCACGTCATGCCCGAAGCGATCTTCCCCGATGTGATCGATTGGGACGAATTGCGTACCAATACCCGTCGGGAAGGAATATACTACGGTGCCATCAACTTCATCCGTAAAGTCAGTAGTGCAGTGGCAATTTTCTTTGCCTTGCAAACTTTGGGTTGGTTCGGCTACCAAACCCCACCGGGCACGGTCGAACAATTCAGCCAGTCGCCCATGACATTGATGGCGATTCGCCTTCTCACTGGTCCTTTTGTGGCGTTCCTGTTGGTGTGTGCTATTGCCATCGCCTGGTTTTACCCGCTCACGCGCGAACGCCAGTCTCGCATCCGTCATTCCCTGCTGCGGCGGCAAAGAAAAGCTGCCAAAGCCGTCCAACAGCTTGCCTAGCCATTTGCCCCCACTTCTTCTCCACCAAGGTGAATATGCCTTTTTTGACCCTGATCTCGGCTTCGCAATTGGTGAAGAGCCTGGACAATCCGAAACTCGTCATACTGGATTGCCGCTTTAATCTTTCCGACCCACAATGGGGCTTCAAAGACTATCAGCTCGGACACATCCCGGGCAGTTTTTATGCCCACCTTGAGCAGGACTTGTCCGGTAGGATCACACCTCAAACCGGCAGGCACCCCCTGCCAGAGCCGGGAGCCTTTTTAAATAAACTGAAAGAATGGGGAATAATGCCCCCCGTCCAGATTGTCGTGTACGATACCGCCGGCGGCACATTTGCTGCCCGCTTGTGGTGGATGCTCAAGCTGTATGGGCTTCGCCGGGTCGCCTTACTGAACGGTGGGTTTCAGGCTTGGGTTAATAAAGGATTTCCTGTTAAAACCGGCGTTGAGTTGGGTGTGCCGGCGCCGGAAAAACTCTCTTTCCAACCAGATGCAAAGATGATCGTCGAAGCTGCCGAGGTTGAGCGCATCCGGCGCGACCCGGCATATCGGCTCATCGACGCCCGTAGCCCTGAGCGATACCGCGGCGAGATGGAGCCGATTGATCCGGTTGCTGGTCACATCCCCGGAGCGGTCAACCGCTTTACGGGTGAAAATCTGCTAGCAAACGGGTTGTTCAAGAAACCGGAACTCCTTAAATCAGAATTCCAGATGTTGCTGGGTGGCATTTCTCCCCGCAATGCGGTGGTTTATTGCGGGTCTGGGGTTACCTCCTGTCATCATCTGGTAGCCATGGAACATGCCGGTTTGCCGGGGGGACGGCTCTA
This sequence comes from Anaerolineaceae bacterium, assembly GCA_037445245.1. Taxonomy (GTDB): domain Bacteria; phylum Chloroflexota; class Anaerolineae; order Anaerolineales; family Anaerolineaceae; genus JBBIKU01. The sequence continues at coordinate 11,484 of JBBIKU010000045.1, read as the reverse complement.
TGTCGGCTCGTGGAGTGAGTGGATCCGTGATCCCAAGCGGGAGCGTTTCCCGCTCGCCTGAACCCGGCTGCGGTCGCTAAAACATCAATTGGTTGATCCGCTCCAGACTCTCAGGCGAGGGACGAAGCTCTTGCGCGGTTAAGCGATTCAAAGGTTTATCAACTAGGTTGTACAGGTCGAACACGGTCGGCAGGTCGGGATGCACGTAAATCAGTCCGGTCACCAGCAAATCGTTTCGCTCGGCGTCTTCGAGCAGGTGTAGCGCTTTATATGGGTCAGTAGGATCATAATCCTGTTCGAGCTTTTTCAACCGGATGACCGAACCATCATGCAGCGCTACCTCCCGCGTATCGCCCGCCTCAAAGTCCTCGATCAAAATCTCGTCGCGCGCCGGCACATAAGTCAGGTCGTGCAACTGAATTTCATGCGCCTTTCCCCAGCTATACGAATGCAAAGTGTCATCATGATTGTGAAAGGTCACACACGGGCTGATAATGTCCAGCACCGCAATACCGTGGTGGCTGATCGCTGCCTTCAACAATTCTTTGACCTGTTTGGGGTCACCGGCAAACGAGCGGGCGACAAAAGTGGCGTTGGAAACCAGAGCTTCCATGCAGATATCCACCGGCATGTATGGGTTGACACCCTGTTTTTTGAGGTGCAATCCTTTTTCAGCAGTTGGCGCGAATTGTCCTTTGGTCAACCCGTAGACGCCGTTGTTTTCCACAATATAGACCATGGGTGCATTGCGCCGCACCAGATGTTTGAATTGCCCCAGCCCGATGCTGGCAGTATCACCATCGCCGCTCACGCCAATTCCTTTGAGGGAGGTGTCTCCGAACATAGCGCCCAACGCCAGCGAAGGCATTCGCCCGTGCAGCCCGTTGAAGCCAAAGGAACGATTCAAGAAATATGTCAGGCTCTTGCTGGAACAGCCAATCCCGCTGAACTTGATGATCCGTTCGGGGGGAATGTTCAATTCGAAACACGCCCCAATGATCTGGCTGGAGATAGAATTGTGCCCACAACCCTGGCACAGCGTGGTGGGATTGCCCTTGTAATCTGACCGGCTCAAGCCAATGCGATTCACCACTATTTTCTGGGCAGGCACACCGTTCACAGGAGACCGGTTCACTGTAGCGCCTCCTCTCTGGCAATGATCGTATCCGCCACCCAATTTGCCGCCAGCGGCATTCCATCCAATCGAGACACTTGTTCGAAGTGGGTAGCCAGATGCGGCACTTCTAATGACAACAATTGCTCCAACTGACCATCGCGGTTCAGCTCGACCACGTAGTTGCGATCATGCTTTTCAATGAAATGCACCACTTCATTGTTGAACGGCAATGCCCGCACCCGCATATAATTGGTGGGGATTCCCTTCCGGCTCAATAATCTGCGCGCTTCTCGGATCGAGAAATCCGTCGACCCGCAGCCAATAATGCCGACACTGGCGTTTTCCATCGTCGTGATTATCGGTTTGGGTAGCATGTTTCTGGCGGTCTGGAATTTCTTCTTCAGCCGATCCATCAGCCGCATCCAGTCCTGCGGGTGCTCACTATACCTGCCATATTCGTTGTGCCCGGTGCCGCGGGCGAAGTACGCCGCACGCGGGTTCCTGTTGCCGGGAAGTGTCCGGTATGGGATGCCGTCACCGTCCACATCCAGATAGCGCCCCCATTCGCCGCCCACTTTTTCGATCAGGGCATCCAATTCCTCTTCCCAAACGACCTTGCCGAAATCAATCGGCTCGCTGGGATACTCGAATGGTGGTGACATCCACTGATTCATACCTAGGTCTAGATCACTCATCACGATTACCGGGGTTTGAAGTCGGTTGGCAATGTCGAACGCCCGCCAGCCAAACTCAAAACACTCGTGCACTGAACCGGGAATAAGCAGCACAAATTGGGTGTCGCCGTGGCTGATATTGTTGGCAAAGGTCAGATCGCCCTGGGCGGTGCGGGTTGGCAGCCCCGTGCTGGGCCCGACGCGCTGAACGTCCCAGACCACCACCGGCGTTTCGGTGAAATACGCCAAACCCAGGTACTCCGCCATGAGGCTCAAACCGGGACCGGAAGTAGAGGTCATGGCACGCAACCCTGCCCAGCCTGCACCGATTGCCATCCCGATGGCGGCGATTTCATCCTCTGCCTGAATAACTGCAAAGGTGTTCTTGCCGCTCTGTGGGTCCTTTCGCAGCATAGGCAGGTATTCGTTTAGCGACTCGGCAAGGCTGGTGGCTGGCGTGATCGGATACCAAGCAGCAAATTGCACGCCACCATAGATGGCGCCCAGCGCTGCTGCCGTGTTGCCATCGGCAAGAATGCAGTGAGTGGTCTCCTGCATGGGTTCAACCCGGTAGGGGTCGGTTTTTTTGATATGCAGACGCGCCCATTCCGCCGCCAGAGCGACCATCTGAAAATTGATGTCAACGGCTTCCTGTTTCCCCTTGAACTGGAAATCGAGCGCCTGCCGTACCAAATCCAGATCGATCCCCAAAACTTGTGAAACCACCCCCACGTACACCATGTTCGCGATGTAATCTTTTAGGCGAGGGGGAATTTCGGCTTCTTTTACCAGTGCCTTAACCGGCATCGGATAGATGGTTATATCTTGACGGGTCTCGGGCAATACGAGCGAATCATTATAGATCAACACCCCCCCAGGCACCAGAAAGGTTTGCTCATTGTAGATCGTATCGGGGTTCATGGCAACAATAATATCGTCCCGATCCAGTCTGCCCAGAAAACCATCTTTGCTGACCCGCAGTGAATACCATGTCGGCTGCCCTTGAATGTTGGAAGGAAAAATATTCTTGCCCGAAACCGGGATCCCCATCTTGAACAGCGCTCTCAGCAAGGTAGTATTGGAAGTGGCGCTGCCCGAGCCATTGATGGTGCTGAAAGTAATGCAAAAATCGTTGATGATCGGGGGAATGTTATTTTGAGCACCGACTGTTGTTGAGGGTTGAGCCAGAGTCATCCTCGCTCCTAATTATTCGAACAACTGCTGTGGTAGCGGTTTTACCCGCTGGAACAGCAAGTCCATGTGTTCGGTCAACGCAACATAACCGCTTGCAAATTCACCGCTGCAGATCGAATCCACCATCTTTTCGTGATACTTCCACACCCGCTGCAGATAATCGATGTCGGTGTAAACATCCAGCCCGCTCTGCTCATAAATGTCCCAGTAGGCTTCCAGTAAACCGGTTACGAAGAGATTTCCCAATCGGCTAAAAATTTTCAAATGCAACTGGCGGTGCTCCAAATGGGGCACCTGGATAGGCGAGCCGTTCAACTTATCAAGTGCGCTTTGGAGCAATTCGCGCAAGTTAACGTGATCATCTCTGGTCAGCAAACTCACCGCTTCATACCAGTAGGCAGCTTCGAGCCGGTTGCGCAGACCAGAATAATGCTTGAAACAATCGGCATCAACGGCGACCGCATAGGACAGGCTTTTCTTAACAGCAGGCGCAAAGGTATACGGCAGTCTGCGGATTCCCGTGCGGGGACGAACTTCTACCAACCCCAATGCCTTGGCAACTTCAAGTTGTTCCCGCAGGCTGGCAACGCTAATGCCAAGTTCGCGACTCATTTGCGGCAGCGGTGGCAACCTGCCACTGCCCTCAAGCCCGCGCCATGCCAGATAGTCTATCAGCGTCAAGCGTTTTTCGTTTGTCACAAGAGCCCGGGATATCATCCTATTAATCAGATTATATTAGTACCAATATAGCACAGTGTGGTTTTATTGTCAATTGGTTTGTGGGGACTGGTTTGAGGTAATGGCTACGCGCAGTCGATGTGTGTCAATGCGCCGGACTAACAAAAAGAGCGCCCAGTTGGGCAAGAGCACGCCCTAAGCGCGTCCCATTCCAGGTAATCAATGACCCTTCGACCCGGATAAGACGCACCGCCCCCAGCCAGTCTTCGATCCGACGCTGATCTTCGGCACTGAACGCGTAGGGTTCGCTCGGTAGCACCACCACCGCCGGTTGCGCAGCCCGCACCTCTGCCAATGTGACCGTCGGATAACGCTCTTGCAGTCCGGCGAACACATTTTCACCCCCCAGCAGACGCAACAGGTCATGCACATAGGTATCCACATTGAAAGTAATCCATTCAACGTCCTTGCCGCCGCGCACCGTCTGCCAGATGGGACAGAAATAAGGCACCGCCGGTTCGGCGGCATGCGCCAGCGAAGCCCATTCGTATGCCTGTTCGAGTGTGCGCAGTCGGGTGATGCCTGCCTCACTACGAAAACACCTTACAACCTGCCACAAGTCATCCAGTGCTGCTCGCACCGTCTTCGGAAAAGTCACCCACACCGCCACGCCGCTCGCTCGCAATTCCTCAACCGCCTCGCGTGAGTTTTCCTCCTGATTTGCCAGCACCAGCTCCGGCTTAAGCGCCAGGATCGTATCGACGCGGGGCGTTTTCGTACCGCCAACACGCTGGATTTCCCCCACCTTATCAGCAGGTTCGGTGCAGAAATCGGTCACTCCAACCAGTGTGTGACCCAGTTCTAAGTCAAACAGACTTTCAGTCATCGATGGCAGCAGCGAAACCACCCGCCGCGGCGAATTTTCGGGCAATTTCTCGAACATCACGGGGTTTGCGAGGCCGCAAGGTCCATAACCGCCCCCGCCAGCACTGCCACTGCCGGTATCATTCCGCCTTCGTCAATATCAAAACGCGGATGGTGGTGTCCATATACTGCTTCGCCGGCGGGACGTGCACCGAACAACAAATAACAGCCTGGGACTTTCTCCAGCATAAACGCCATGTCCTCAGAAACCATCGTGCGGTAATCCTGCACAATTTGTAGATCCGCGCCCACCCGTCGAGCAGATTGGGCGACGCGTTCGGCAACACGAGCATCATTGACAACCGGTGGCGTCAATCGCTTGATCTTAATTTCCGTTTCACACCCCAAGCCACGACCCACGCCTTCCACAATGGCTTGCATGCGCTCGACGATCATTGCCCGTACTTCCGGTTCAAAGCTGCGCAGAGTTCCCTTCAATTCAACCATGGATGGGATCACATTGTATGCCTCTCCGGCGCTCATCTGCGTCACGCTGATAACCGCCGCTTGCATCGGTGAGAGATTGCGCGCCACAACTGTCTGAAGCGCACTGACGATATGCGTTGCAGCCAGCACCGGATCCCGCGTCTCCTGCGGCAATCCACCATGACCACCCTTGCCCACGATGCGGATGATAAATAAATCCGCCCCAGCCATTAACGCGCCGGCAACCGCCGCCACCCATCCGGACGGTCTTTCATTCCACAGATGCAAGGCTAACGCATAGTCCGGAGCTGGCTCTGTCAGCACCCCTTCGGCAATCATCCGCTCTGCGCCGCCCAATCCCTCTTCCGCTGGCTGAAAGACAAATTTGACCGTGCCGCAAAGCTGACTTCGTCTTTCCGCCAGCAGGCGCGCCACGGTCAGCGCCACCGCCATGTGACCATCGTGTCCGCAGGCATGCATCAATCCAGAATTTTGCGAGGCATATTCCGCTTGATTTTCCTCCTGAACCGGGAGGGCGTCCATATCCGCCCGCAGTAACACAACAGCCCCCGACTTTTCGCCCTCCAACAAACCGACCACGCCCGTACCGCCAACTCCCTGCCTGACCTTGAGTCCAAATTTTTCTAGTTCAGCGGCGACAACGCCAGCGGTTCGTTGTTCTTTAAAGCCAATTTCTGGGCAACGGTGAAAATCGCGGCGCAAAGCGCAGGTGTATTCGAAAAGTCCTTCGGCAGCTTCGTAGATCGTTGTCATGGCGTGCTCAATGAGGATGCACTTACCCGTTGTTCTTTTCGTCTTCACCGCCGGTTTGAATTTCATCGGCGCGGAACTCGCGCACGCCGATCTGTGGCAGTTCTACCAGCACCGATTCTTTCAGAACCAGCACGTCGCTAACCTTGCCTTCGCCCAGTGGTGTTTTGACGCATTTATTGCGTTTTGGCAAGCGTTTTCGCACCGCGGCGTAATGCTCTTGTTCATAATTCAGGCAGCAGCGCAAACGCCCGCAGATGCCGGTAATCTCCGAAGGGGTAAGCGAGATGCCCTGCTCCTTTGCCATCCGAATCGAGATCGAGCAAAACTCGGTCAGAAAAGACGAACAACAGCGTCTTTCGAGCCCGCAGGCGCCCAGCCCGCAAAGGATCTTGGCAACATCACGCGGGCCGATTTGACGGATCTCTACCTGCGCCGGGGCATACTGCTTTTGCAGGCTCTGACGCAGCGCTTTTACATCAACTTTTTCATCCGTCTCGCTGTTGATAAACACAGTCAGGCGGCTGCCATCGAAACTGTATTCCGCATCGATAACTTTGATGGCATTTAAGCGCAGTTCGCACAGGCGCGCCTTGCAAGCTTCCACCACTGCCGCTTCCTTTTCCTCCCACATTTGCCGCAACAGCAAGTCGCGGGGGGTGGCGAGGCGGTGGATTGGTTTTCGTCCGCTTTCTTCAGGGAGATCGCCGCCGCTGAGCACCTGAGCGACTTCGCCCAATTGCCAGCCGCGACTGGTTTCGACAATCACCGAATCGCCCACCTTTATATCCGGATAGCCACTGGCGTCGAAATGATACGGCTTGCCGACTTTGGCAAACTGTATCCCGACGATAATCTGAGATTTTTCAGTCATTACACACCAGAACCTGCCCTGCTATGGTACCCCTTCCGTCTGATACGCCGTGACGCTGATCCGCGCCGCCAGTTGTTCGGCAACCGCCCGCAGCGCCTTGCCGGCTTGCGAATCAGGGGCAGAAACCACGATCGGCACACCCTCATCGCCGCCAATGCGCACCGCCGGATCGAGCGGGATACCGCCCAGGTAGGGCACGCCGGCAGCCTGTGCCAGTTTTTCACCGCCGCCGCTGCCAAACACCTCCATGCGGGCGCCGTCCGGCAGACTGAGATAACTCATGTTCTCGACCACACCCAATACCGGCACATTAACCTCGCGAAACATCTGCAACCCGCGACTGGCATCTTCCAGCGAAATCTTTTGTGGCAGCGTGACGATCAACCCACCACTGAGGGGAATCAACTGCGCCAGAGACAACTGGGTGTCGCCGGTTCCCGGCGGCAGATCAACGATCAGGTAATCCAGTTCGCCCCACTCTACATCGGTGAGGAACTGGCGGATCGCCGTGTGCAGCATTGGACCACGCCAGATCAACGCTTGCCCCGGTTTTACCATGAAGCCAATCGACATTAACTTTACGCCGTATGCTTGCGCTGGCAGCAACCGTTCATTTTGCGGCGATGGTAGCCGTTCGACCCCCATCAGGGTCGGGATATTCGGTCCGTAAATATCGGCGTCCAGCAAACCGACCTCGGCGCCGCTGGCGGCGAGCGCAACGGCAAGGTTGACCGCCACCGTGCTTTTCCCCACCCCTCCCTTACCAGAAGCCACTGCCACCGCGTTCCGAATCGGTAATAATAGCTGGCTCTGGATCTTGCCACTGGAAGGCACCTGGCCGCTCAGCTTGATCTGTACCCTTTCCACGCCTGGCAATGCCGCCACTGCCGCCCGCGCTTCGGCTTCAATTTGAGTGCGCAGCGGGCAGGCGGGCGTGGTCAGCACTATAGTGAACGCCACCATCCCGTTATTAATCTCCACATCCTGTATCATGTTGAGCGTTACCAGATCGCGGTGCAACTCGGGTTCCTGCACCTCACTCAGCGCCTTCAACACAGCCTCACTGGTCAATTGTGTCATGAAACTTACTCTCCTCGATACCGTTAATCAAGCTCTGCGCCGTTCCAGATGATCCTTTACATCCCGGCAGGCTTGCTCAAATTGCTGGAAAAGGTCTTCGTCTTCGCCGCGAAAGCGGCGCAGAGACAACTTGGCGCACTGGGTGCAGCCCCGCATTGCTCGGAAGGAATCAACGTTGCAGGAAATACAGCCGTTCAAACGCACCATCATCAATGAAAATCCTAGACGTTCCACCTGGCTGGCTTCTGCCGCCAAGACACGCCCCACCAGATTGCGCCAGACTTCACCGCGAGCAGACGCCAGACTGGGGATGACACGTAATGGGAACAGAATCTCGGTGTCAGGATGAAACATCCACGCTGTCCAGCATAACAGTAGAAATTTTCAAACCCTTTGATTGTATCACCCCGGTCAGGACTGTCAAGTTTTCAGTGTGCCTGTAGATGCCACCTGGCGTAATGCGCGCTTCGATTTACTCCACCGTGACCGATTTAGCGAGATTACGCGGCTGATCGACATCCAACCCACGCAGACTGGCAATGTGATAAGCCAGCAACTGCAGCGGGATGACCGTCACGACCGGGCTGAGCAGCCAGGGCGCTTCGGGCACCCAGAAGACCAGATCCGCCAGCTCTGCTGGTCGGGGGTCCCCTTCGGTTGCTACCACAGCCACCACCCCGCCGCGCGCCTTAGCCTGTTCGATCTGGCTGATCATCTTTTCGTACCACGGGTCGCGGGGAGCGATTGCCACCACCGGCATCTCACGGTCGATCAAGGCAATCGGTCCGTGCTTCATTTCACCTGCCGGGTAAGCCTCGGCGTGAATGTATGAAATTTCCTTCAATTTCAACGCCCCTTCATACGCAATAGGCATGTTGATCCCTCTACCCAGGTAAAGCGTATCGCGCACGTCTTTGAGCGTCTGCGCTACCTCGAAAACTTCTGCCTCGCGGTCCAGGCAGCGCCCGACCAGATCGGGCACCAGGCGCAGGTCATTCACCAACCGTCGGCGCTGACTTTCTTCAATCTGACCGCGCAGATCAGCCAGCAGCACCGCCAGCATATAAAGGTCTACTAACGGTGCAGTGAAAGCTTTGGTCGATGCCACGCCGATCTCGGGACCGGTTTGCATCGAGATATAGCCATCAGCCAGCCGCATCGCCTGCGAACCGATGGCATTCACAATTGACCACAACAGGGCGCCACGCCGCCGCCCTTCTTCCATCGCCGCCAGCGTGTCCGCCGTCTCACCTGACTGGCTGATCGCCAGTACCACCGTGTTCTCGTCAATGATTGGCTCGCTGTAGCGAAATTCGGAAGCAATTTCAACGCTGGTTGGGATACGGGCGATGCGCTCCAGGAAAATTTTACCCACCATGCCCGCGTGTGCAGCCGTCCCGCAAGCAGTGATCACAATTTTTTGAATTTGCCGCGCCAGTTCAGCAGTCAGGTTCAACTGCGGCAGACGAATGCTGCCCGATTCGAAGTCAACCCTCCCGGCAAGGGTATCAGTCAATGACCGCACCTGTTCATGAATTTCTTTTTGCATGAAGTGGCGATATTCGCCCTTCTCTGCCGAAACCGGATCCCACGCCACGGTGTGAATTTCGGGCGTCACCGGCGCGCCAGCAAGCGTTTGCACCGTCACCCCCGAGCGAGTTACCACAGCCATCTGCGATGATTCTAAGAACACTACCTGACGAGTGTGCTCCAGAATGGCAGGGATATCGGAAGCGATGAACATTTCGTCTTTACCACGCCCGATCACCACCCCGCCCGCGTTGCCAATGCGGGCAGCGATGATTTTATCTGGCTCAACTGAGGACATCACCACAATCCCATGGGCGCCCTCGATCAGGCTCAGCGCCTTCCCAACCGCAACAGTCAGATCGGTTTCACCGGAAAGAAACCGTTCGATTAGATGAACGATCGTCTCGGTGTCCGTTTCTGAGTTGAACACCACCCCCTCCTGACTCAATTCCTCGCGCAATTCGAGGTAATTCTCTACGATCCCGTTATGCACCACCACCACCTTGCCCGTGGTTCCCAGGTGTGGGTGAGCATTGCGAGCACTGGGCTCGCCGTGGGTTGCCCAGCGGGTATGACCGATGCCCACCCCGCCTTCAAGCGGCGCTTCATTGACCCGCGCCTCCAGGCAGCTCAATTTACCCGAGTCCCGGCGTACTTCGATATGTCCGTTTTGAAGTACGGCAATCCCCGCCGAATCATACCCCCGATATTCAAGCCGCTTTAATCCACTGAGAATGATCGGCGTCGCGTTGCGCCCGCCAATGTAACCGACAATACCACACATCGTCGTGCCTCCAATTTCTGGTATAGGTTGATGCTGTGTACTGGGAAAGGAACGGGTTGTGATAATCCGGAGGGCATCCGCTGATCTCTCGATTTTCCCGGCACCCAGGGTTGCAACCTGGCTTTTCCCGGTTAACCCTGCCTCGCGGCAGAGAACCCTCATCCTCGTCACGCAAACATTGCCCCCTCCGTTTGAGCCATGCGCTTATGTCTTTCCCGTAAACTCAGTTTGCCGTCGGCACCTCCCGGGTTGTGATACCTAACCCTCACATTATACTCGAATATAATGCTTCCGGTCACTGAAAGTATCTGGGATGCCTTTAAAGTTTGATCATTTTGGACACATTTGGTATACTTTCTTATCCTCGGAATAAAGGTCGACCATGACAAAAGAGAAAAAGTCCACACTGACTTTCACAGCCGCGTTAATGATTACGGCTGGGCTCGTCCTGATTGCCCTCGCGCTGCGTTTCCTCCTCTTCGGGCAAGACCAACCGCCTGCTTCGGGTAGCCCAAAAACCGCCACAATTTCAGCCGCACAGGTTGCACGCGTTCACCTCAAGGATTCTAAAATGGCGTATGACAGCGGCAGCGCCGTTTTTCTGGACGTTCGAAGCCAGTCTTCATTTGAGACCAGCCACATTCCTGGCTCGCTCAACATCCCCCTCTTCGAATTGGAATCCCGGCTAAACGAACTGCATCCGAATGATTGGACCATAACCTACTGCACCTGACCGGCGGAAGAGAGCAGCGCCCGTGCGGCGCAGATTCTGCTGGCAAACGGCTTCAGGCGGGTCAACCCGATTCTCGGCGGTTATGCAGCCTGGATCGACGCTGGCTACCCCACCACTCCCTGATGGCGCCCACAAGAAGACTTTTAAGGCAGCCAGCAGCAAAACCCCTTGACATTTCTGACGCGATCAGTAAAATTTTTGTATCGAATGCATATGAACAGGAAAAGTCGGGGAGAGACCGCGACCAGCGGCGCCGAAGGGGCAAATCCGTGCTGGGCAGGCTTGGATGAATCTCTCAGGTAAAAGGACCCTGCTTTTCGACAACCTCTGGAAAGTCTAAAGACACCGAAGGGGCAAACCCGCACAGCGGGTGAAACTCTCAGGTTTGAGACAGAGGCACGCGCAAGTGTTTTGCGCGTGCCTTTTCATCTACCCAAGCAACTCAATCTAGAAGGAGTAAAAAAATGAACATCCCGAATGATCGAAAATACGCCAACACAGACGAATGGGTGAAAGTTGACGGCGAGATTGCCACCATCGGCGTCAGCGACTATGCCCAGGAACAGCTTTCAGATATTGTGTTCGTTGAAGTTTCTGTCGGAGTGGGTGATACGGTCAGCAAGAACGATATTGCCGGTACGATTGAATCGGTAAAAGCTGCCGCCGATATCAACTTTCCGGTCAGCGGTGAAGTTGTGG
>JBBIKU010000044.1:368-15075 GCA_037445245.1 Anaerolineaceae bacterium | reverse complement strand
GCAGGGACGGACGGCGAGGTTTGGATCAGTGCAGTTGAGCGCTTTCGCCAGCAGGCGGGCGGTGCTGGTCTTGCCGGTGCCGCGCGGACCGGCAAAAAGATAAGCATGCCCGAAGCGTTCACTGCGAATGGCGTTTTTCAACGTTTGAATGATGTGCTCTTGGCTGACCACTTCATCCCACAGGTGCGGGCGCCATTTGCGGTAAAGAGCCTGAGACATGAGCAGTTTGTTATCCTTGTATGACGGATGGTAATTAGAGGTAAGGTCAGGGAATCTGATAGCTGGCTCGCAGATTACCCTCTGAGTCAAATAATTGTACCATTTCACCGGCGCGCCAGGCTGCCTGTTCTCGCCCCCAATGAAGTTCAATCACCGTGTCGATACCGACACGCGTGTAAACTTCGATAGCGCCGGTGATGAAGGTAAGATTGGGAAAGATGTAGTTGTTCCCGCGCTGGTTTCGCAATTGCCACCCGGCAAGCGAGAGTTCCCCTTCACCGAGACGCTTGAGCCGCACCACCTCGTTGTTGATGTCTCCCACACCGAAGACGTTTTCGATTTCGATTACCTTCTGATCGAGAGGCAGTAAGGTTGGCGTAGCCACCGTCAAGCTGCTCGGCGGCTCTTGGGAGGTGGTGATGGTCAGTTGGGGGATGGTGCTGATTTCACCGTGCTCGGGGTCGCTCGGGGATGGGTGGGTTTGCCGGTTACGTTCCCATCCCCACAGGATTGCCAACGTGGTAAGCGCCGAAACAACGATATTCAACAATAAGTAAGGGAGGATCTGCTTCCAAGATTTCATGGGGTATTCCTAGTTTGAATCATAGCACAATTTAGCGATAAAATAAGAAAACGTAAACCTTTTAGATTGGGTGGGGCGTTTCAGCATGCCTTATTTAATCGATGGACATAACTTGATCCCGCGCGTACGGGGCTTGAACCTGACGCAGTTTGACGACGAAATGCGTTTGATCGAGCTGTTGCAAGACTATTGCCGGATGCGACGTTGTCGGGTCGAGGTATATTTTGACAATGCTGCTGTCGGTTACAGCGGGGTGCGCCGCTACGGTTCGGTGCAAGCACACTTTATTCCTCAGGGGAAAACAGCGGATGTGGCAATCGTTGCCCGTTTGCGTCGCCTTGGCGGGGAAGCGCGCAACTGGACGGTGGTCAGCTCTGACCAGGAAATAAGGGCTGCAGCAGAAACCGCGCAGGCGCGATTGATGAACAGCGAAGATTTTGCAGGGCAAATGGTTGCGCGGCAACAGACAGAACAACACCGCAATCGGTCAATTCCACCGCTGATGACCGAAGCTGAGATTGAAGAGTGGCTGAATCTGTTTGGCGTCGAGCCTGACCTTGATGAATGAGGCGGGAAGCTGAAAAAACTCTCATGTCAATTTAATGAAATAAAGACTAATTGGGTGTAAAATGTCTCGTAAGGCACACTTTATCGGTAGCTTATGTGTCTTCCACCCTGGCGGGGAAACCAGCTCGTCACCCCCGAGTTGGAGAAACCGTATTGCGGTGGTGTTCCCTCCCTAAAGGCTGCCAGGCATGTCCCCCCATGTCTGGCGGTCGCTTTTAATTGCCGTTGTATAATACCATCGTTGTGTGTAAAACCCTTATGCTGAGAGGGATGTACCTTCGGGTTCATTAAGGATGACGCAGAAACGAATCAGCATTGGATTTCCGGCGATGCACGCGGAGCCAGGTGAAAAGCGCGCCTTTTTACCGGAGTTTGTCGGCTGGCTGATGCGCAAGCACTTTCAGGTTTTCTTGGAACACGGCTACGGTTCCGGGATGGGGTTCAGCGAAGCCGATTATCTCGAACAAGCCCCCGCGGCGCGTTTTGTGAGCTGGGAACAAACCTATTTGCAACCCTATGTGCTTGTCTTACGTTACCCGGGCGATCAGCCGGTTTCGTGGATGCACCGCAACGCCTGTTTAATTTCGATGCTGCATTACCCTACCCGCCCAGAACGCGTCCAATATCTCAGAGCATTGGGTCTGCAGGCAATTTCTCTGGATTCTATCAAGGATGATACCGGGCGGCGCTTGGTTGAAAACCTGTGGGCGGTTGCCTGGAATGGGGCGGAGGTTGCCTTCAAGGTGCTCCGTGAGATTTATCCCCCACCCGGCTTCGAGAACCCCCAGCGACCGCCGATTCAGGTGATGTTGTTGGGGGCTGGTGCGGTCGGGATGCACGCGGTGCAGTCCGCGATCCATTATGGCAACGCGGTGTACCGTAAGCGCCTGGCGGCTGCCGGGGTACCCGGCGTTCAGGTCACCGTACTGGATTATGATTTGACCCACGATGAAAGGTTGATGCAGGAATTGCTCAAACGCACGGATTTGCTGATCGATGCCACTCAGAGACCCGATCCCAGCCACGCGGTAATTTTGAACGACTGGATTGGCTTTATGCCGCAACACGCCGTGTTACTGGATTTATCGGTTGATCCCTACGCGCCAGATAGCGATCCGCCGGCAATGAAAGCTATCGAGGGCATCCCCCATGGAAATTTGAGCCAGTATGTGTTTGCGCCCGACGATCCGGCGTTTGATCTGCTGCCCGAGGGTGTGAAAACCGTTCATCGGCGGCACACGGTTTCCTGTTATTCTTGGCCGGGCATTCATCCTGAAGTGTGCATGAATATTTATGGCAAACAACTTCAGCCACTGATGCGCACCCTGATGGATGTTGGCGGGGTCGAGAAGATCAGTCCGATCGGTTCCTTCTTCGAGCGGGCGCTGTCGCGGGCATTGTTGTCTCGCTGGCAGGCTATGGAGTAGCGCGGCGATTGCCTTTTGGGGCTGCTGGCAGCATCAGCCGGACAACACGCCCAGTTTTTTCCCCACCCTGGCAAAGGCTTCCAGACCGCGGTCGAGGTCATCCCGATTGTGGGCGGCTGAGATCATCACCCGGATGCGGGCTTTTCCGCGCGGCACGGTTGGAAAACCCAGCGCCATGGCAAAAACGCCTTCGTCGAACAAAGCGCGGCTGAACTCCTGCGCCACCTGCGCTTCGCCCAACATCACGGGCGTGATCGGTGTGGCGCTGGCGCCGGTATCGAACCCCAGCGTTTTCATTTCCTCCTTGAAGTAGCGGGTGTTTTCCCACAGGCGGTCGACCAATTCGGTAGAAGTTTCCAGCACGTCAATAGCGGCGATGCAGGCAGCAACATCGGCGGGGGTGGCTGCGGAGGAGAAGAGGAAAGGTCTGCCGCGCTGTCTGAGCCACTCGACGATCATCGAACTGCCGGCAACGGCACCGCCGACCACGCCAAATGCTTTCGAATAGGTGCCTACTTCAACGTCCACTTTGCCATGCAGGTTGAAATGATCGACGATGCCGCGCCCGCCTCGTCCCAACACACCCTCGCCATGTGCATCGTCCACCATCAGCAGAATGTCATTGGCGCCGGCGATTTCGTAGATCTTATCCAACGGGGCGATATCACCGTCCATGCTGAAAACGCCATCGGTGATGATCAGGGCGCGGCGGTAGGTGTCCTGATTAAGCTTGATGACCCGCTCAAGATCGAGCGGGTCGGCGTGGGCAAAACGTTCGATGCGTGCCGCGGAGAGGCGGCAGCCATCAATGATACTGGCGTGGTTGAGTTCATCGGAAAAGATGACGTCCTCGTTGCCGACCAGGGCTGGAATGACCGCCAGGTTGGCGCAAAAACCCGATTGAAAAGTGATGACAGCTTCAACCCCTTTGAATTCCGCCATGCGTCGTTCTAATTCCAGGTGGAGGTCCATTGTGCCGGCGATACTACGCACGGCAGCGGGACCGACGCCGTAATGCTCGAGTGCTTTCCGAGCGTTTTCAACCAGGCGAGGATGGTTTGCCAGCCCGAGGTAGTTGTTGGAACAAAAATTGAGCACTTCTCTTCCGTCCACCATCAACCTGGCGCCTTGGGGGGAGGCGATGGTGCGAATGCGGTTGTAAAGCCCGGCTTGTTTGAGGTTGTCGATTTCTGTGGCGATCCAGTTCAATCGAGTTGACATGACGACCTCCAGGAGGGAAATGGTATGCTGCAAGTATTATACAACGAGGTCGTTTTCGACCAGATAGCCGAGCCGCACCAGCGCTTTCCGCAAGGCAGCTTCAGCGCCGGGTTTGACCAGAGCAGTGGTAGGAGAGAGCACTTCTTGCAGGTGGCGAACGGCGTCGGATTTTTGAATTTTTTTCAGGATTGCGGGATTGGCAACCCGCAACACGGCGGCGTTTTTCAGGCGCACCTCGCTGCCGGCACTCTGCCAGCGAGCTAACCCCCGCAGCAGGCTGGGAGGCACAGGGCCGGCGGCATGCTTTTTCAGTAGGGCAGCCAGTTGCGTCACATCTAACCCTTGCCGGGTAGCCCGTTCCAGTGAGGTGGGTGTGATGCGGTAACGATATTCATGGCGGGTGGGTTTTTCCCAAGCACAAAAACGCGCCACTTGATAGCGCACCGGGCGAGGGGTGCGGTTGGTGAGCAACAAAATGCCTTCGGAGGTGACTTTGAGGGGATGATCCTCTACGGCTAAGCCGGGGGGTGGTTTCCCGTCCAACAGGTCGGCTGCCCAGCGGCTGACGCGAAAGGCTGCCGGCGGTGAAGCGGGATCGGGCGCAGCCAGATCGAGGATTCCTAAACAGTGCAGCGGTACGCAAATCATATAGCGCACCAGTGCACCGTCGACCTCATTCCACGAGTCAAAGCCCCGCAAGTATTTCTGCTCGTCGCGGCGGCGAATGAACCACGAATCGTAGTCACCGGCGGGACGCTGAAAATCCGGCTGGCGCTGGCGCACACCTTCGATAAACGCCGGCAGACTCCACCATGTGTTGGATTCGACTTGCTGCAGGAGGCTGATGATGGCTTGGCGCGTCGCCAGGGGGTCGTTGCGCCACTCGCCCTCGAAAACGAACCCCGGCATCTGCCGCAGTTCGTTGAAATTGGTCGCCTTCAGCCATGCGTTCACCAATTGCAGCAAGGCAGCGACGCGATCGGCTTGCAGGTGTAGGCGTACAGCCTCTGTTTCGGGATGGTTCTCTTCATTCAGCAAACCAGCGGCGCGTAGCAGCGCGACCAGTGTGGGCGGGGTGATTTTCCAGCCGCTTGTATGTTCCGGACTCAGGTCAATGCCCGTGCGCAGAGCTGCCAGCAGGGTGCAGCACTGATCGAGGATGGCGTCGCTGGCAGGCACGATATGGGCGCACTGCTCGGCTGCCGCCGGCGTCCCCAGCGGGGCGGGGGACGTTGTAGCGGGCGGCTGAAGATATGGAATGAAATCATCCGGGAGGTAAGCGTATTCCTGAGGCTCTGGCGGCAGGTTGAAAAAGGCTTTGCCGATCAGCCCACGGTACCACAGCACCTCGACCACCGAGATGGGATCAAGATCGGGGCGCTCGCGGTCGCGTCGAGCGGCGCCGATAACGCGCAGCTCACCAAAGCGGCGGCAAAACTGGGTCCAGGGCATGCGCCCGCCCGAAAGCGCCAACGCCTCGAGGGCTGCCTGCGCCCTCTGGGGCAGGCTGTTGATCATCTCGAGCAGCAGGGCTCGATCCTGCATCGCTTCGACCATTTGTGAGATGGCGGTGGCGGTATCCGGGGCGTTAAGGTCTATCCCCCAGGTGGCAGCAATGATTTTCAAGAAGCCGAGGTCGTGTTCCTGAAGGGTATGCGATAGATCAGGCATGATCATTATGACGGGTCGATCTGGGGATGGCTGAATCATTATACTCAAAATCTGCCCTATGCGGTTTATCAACCGTAAATAACCTGTAAGGCTGACGGAAGGATATTTAATTGACTTGAATAGTACGAGCATGTATAATCGCGGTGCGGTTGACGACCAACGTTTGTTGAGGGCATGGTATGGCTTTGAAAGGCAACCTGCGAGATTTTACGGTAACACAATTATTAAACTTGATCAATCTGGCAAGAAAATCGGGAACCCTGGTGGTGGAAGGTCCGAGTAATGTTCGCGCTTCTTTTCGGGAAGGGAAATTAGTCTACGCCGAATCGGATGAGGAGGATGCCAGTCTCGCCGGCATTCTGCAGCGGAACAAGAAGATTGGCGCCAACCAGTACCGCCTGATCAAAGAGCGCGCCAACCACATGGGCGATAAAGAACTGGGGCTTCTCTTGATCAACGCCGGTTATGTGACGCAAGATGATATCTTTGCCAGTTTGCAGCAGTATTTCAGCGATGTCATCCGGCGTATGTTTAGCTGGGTGGAAGGTCTGTTCCATTTTGAGCCTGAGATGATGCCCCCCCGGGGACGGATTGCAGCGCGGATGGATCTGGAAAATCTGATCATCGAGGGGTCCCGGCAGTTGCAGGAGAGAGAATATCTTCAAGAGGAAATTCCTAGCCTGGAAATGGCGCTCAAGTTCACCGATCGTCCCGGCGCCAACCTCCGGGATGTGAAGCTCACACCGGAAGAGTGGCGGGTGGTATCTTACGTCAATCCGAAAAACTCCATTCAAATGCTTGCCAGAGCCTCCAAAATGAGCGAAGTGGAGATCCGCAAGGTGGTGTACAGTTTGCTGCAAGCGGGGTTGGTCGAGATGGTGCGCCCGGTGGGGATGACACTGCCTGTAGCCTCTCGCGTTTTTCCAACTGCCAATCGGGAGGAGCAGGCTTCGCTGGTCAATCGATTGATCACGCGGATTCGTTCCATCTAGCCCAGCCGTCGAGGACAGCTCGCAATGCAAACCGTCAAAATCGTCGTAACAGGTCCCTTCAACGCCGGAAAAACAGAATTCATCCGATCGGTAAGTGAGATCGACGTCGTATCGACCGAGCGAAAGATTTCATCCATCGCCGAGCAGGTAAAAGAAGCCACCACGGTCGCCATGGATTTCGGTCGCATTACCGTCGACGATGATCTGATTTTGTATCTTTTCGGTACACCGGGGCAAAAACGGTTTGAATTTATGTGGGAAATCCTCTCAGAAGGCATGCTGGGTTTTATCGTGATGGTCGACAGCACCCGCCCGGAAACCTTCCGGGAGGCGCGCAGTATCCTGCAGACCTTCCGGGCGTATGCCCCCACTCCTTACGTGGTTGCTGCCAACAAGCAGGATTGCAAAGATGCCTGGGAGATCGATGACATGCGGGTGGCGTTGCGGTTGGATCCTAAAGTAAAATTTTTACCCTGCGTTGCCACCAAAAAGAACATGGTCAAAACTGTGTTATTGGAGTTGCTTTACAGCATTCTGACAGAAATGGAAATAAGCCAGAATTGATCGTGTTTTAAGATTCTAATTCGATCGATGGAATGAGCCAATGATAAAAAATAAAACTTCGATTTGTTGTAACGAGTTGATCAGCCGGGCGATGTTTGCGGGTATGCAGGAGATCATTGGCAGGTCAGGCGTGACTGCCGCGCTGGTGGTGTCGGGTTTATCGCAGCGGCTGCCCGGGGAGGGTAGTCTGAACTTGAAAGACGGCATGACCTACGCAGAATTGAGGGCATTGCAGGCTGGTCTGGAAGAAATGTATGGCGATTGTGCCGGTTGGGGTGTGCTCTTGCGTTGTGGGCGCGCCTCATTCAAGCATATCCTGCGCACAGCCGGCGATCAGAGCGGGCTTTCCAGTCGGGAGTTCCGCTTGCTGCCAACTACTCACCGGCTCACGGCTGGATTGCGGGAAGTCGCCACTATTCTCGCCGGTGAGTCGCGGCATGCCGTGGAGGTTAGCGAGGAGGCGGATGCCTGGATCTGGCGCTATGAGGACTGCCCCTGGTGCAAGGAGCGCCAACAACAGAGGTGCATTTGTCATTTTGTGATCGGATTGCTAGAGGAATACTTCAACTGGGCAAGCGGGGGCAAGACTTACCCACTGACTGAAACCGAATGTATGGCTGCCGGCGGAGACGCGTGTGTGATCCGGATTGAAAAAAGAACGCTTGGTTGATGTGTCTGAGCAACTATTGACAGGCGCAGGGGGAATCGGCTATACTTAACTATAATCCATAGAACGGGGAGCCGGGTGAAACACTGGCTGAGAGGAGGACGACAGTCCTCGACCCGCATCACCTGATCCGGATAATGCCGGCGGAGGGATCACAATCACGAGCAACGTAACCACCCTCTGCCAGAGAGGGTGGCTTTCTTTATGATACCCAAGCGCGCCTTGATCTTTGCCAACGGCGAGCTGGCTGAAGCAAACAACCTGCGCCGGTTGGTGCAGCCGGATACGCTGCTGGTGGCAGCCGACGGTGGTCTGCGCCACCTGAGACGACTGGGGTTGAAGCCCGACCATGTCATCGGGGACATGGATTCGCTTTCCGCGGCTGAACTGGCGCAGTTGGAAGTGGAAGGGGTCGCCCTGGAACTACACCCGAGGGATAAAGACGCCACGGATCTGGAACTGACGTTGAGGTGGGTGGCTGCAAACGGATGCCGGCAGGTGCGGGTGGTGGCGGCGCTGGGCGGCAGATTGGATCAAACTCTTGCTAATATTGCCCTGCTCGCTCACCCTGCTTTTACCGAATTAGACCTGCGATTGGATGACGGACTTGAAGAAGTGCTGCTCGTTAGATGGCGGGCGGTGATCGAGGGCGCGGGAGGTGAGCGGGTTTCGCTGCTGGCGTATGGCAAGCCGGCTGAAGGGGTTGTCACCCACGGTTTGAAGTATCCCCTGCGCGACGAAACGCTCGATCCGCATCAAAGTCGCGGCATCAGCAATCTCATGCTGGGTAAGCGGGCGGAAATCAGCCTGCGCTCCGGCTTGCTGATTTGCATTCACACCCGTTGGGAGGCAGACTCGCCAGCGGCGGCTAACCGGCAACCCCGTAGCTGAGAGATTTTTTACGTGTTAAGAAGTGGAGGTATGAAAAGATGAACCGAAAGCATCTCCGATTTCCTTATTGGCTCTTTGGATTGGCGCTGCTCTTGGTCGCCCTGTCCGCTTGTGCGTCGGCAGCGCCGGAAGAGCCGCCTCGCCTGACCGTGATGACACACGATTCGTTTTCAGTCAGTGAGGCGCTCGTAACCGAATTTGAAGCGGCGCATGGCGTCAAAGTCGAGTTTTTGCTGAGCGGCGATACCGGTTCGGCGCTCAACCGCGCCATTCTCTCTAAAGAGACTCCCCTGGCGGATGTGTTCTACGGCGTTGATAACACCTTCCTCTCGCGGGCGCTCGAAGCTGATCTGTTCGAATCATATCTATCACCGCTGCTGGCGAGCATCCCGCCGGCTTTCCGCTTGGATGAACAAAACCGCGCCCTGCCGGTGGATTACGGCGATGTGTGCATCAATTACGACAAAGCTTACTTTGAAGAACATGCCCTTGCCGTGCCGCAAAGCCTGGAAGACTTGACCAGACCCGAATACCGCGGTTTGCTGGTGGTGCAAAACCCGGCGACATCTTCCCCCGGGCTGGCATTCCTGCTGGCAACGGTGGCGGAATACGGTGAGGACGGCTTTGCAGATTACTGGCGGCGGCTGCGAGAAAACGAGGTGGTGGTGGTCTCCGATTGGGAGGCAGCTTATTACACCAATTTCAGTGGCTCATCCGGGAGGGGGAAACAGCCGCTGGTCGTCTCATATAGTTCCAGCCCGGCGGCGGAAGTGATCTTTGCCCCCGCACCGCTGGAAGAGGCACCGACGGCTTCGATCACTGCTCCGGGCACCTGCTTCCGGCAAATCGAATTTGTAGGCATCCTGCGCGGCACTCAGAAGCGCGAGCTGGCTGAAAAATTCGTCGACTTCATGCTCGATGTGTCCTTCCAGGAGGACATGCCGCTACAAATGTTCGTCTACCCGGTCAATTCTGAAGCCAGCCTGCCGGATGAATTCATCCGCTATGCGACGACTGCCGACCAACCGGCGCAGTTGGACGCTGCTCGTATTGCCGAGAAACGCGAGGCGTGGATTGAAATCTGGGACGAGGTCGTGCTGCGGTGACGAAATTGCCGCCCACAACCCGGACTGCCCGTCTCAAGCCGTTGGGGTTGTGGGCGGCACCGTTGATCTTCCTGGGGTTGTTTTTCTTCTACCCGCTGGGGGCGATCTTCCGGCTGGCGATCGATGCCGCTTTGGAAGAGGGTCTCACCACGGCGGTGTTACTGCGCGTGTGGCGTCCGCTCGGTTTTACCCTGTGGCAGGCTTTCCTCTCCACGCTGCTGACGGTGGTGGTCGGGCTACCGGCGGCTTATGTTTTCGGGCGCTTCGAATTCATCGGCAAGGGCGTATTGCGGGTGTTGACCACCTTGCCGTTCATTTTGCCGACAGTGGTGGTGGCGGCGGGTTTCAATGCCCTGTTGGGCGGGCGCGGTTGGGTGAACCTGCTGTTGATGAACCTGCTCGATCTAAACACCCCGCCGATTCAATGGATGCAGTCGCTTCAAGCCATTCTGCTGGCGCATGTGTTCTACAACACCACTATTGTTATCCGCGTGGTAGGGGCGGCGTGGGCGCAACTGGATCCTCGCCTGGAACACGCCGGACGCAGCCTGGGTGCTTCGGCTCTGCGCAATCTGTGGGAGATTACCCTCCCGCTGTTGCTGCCGTCCCTCCTGTCAGCGACGCTGCTGGTGTTTTTGTTCGATTTCACCAGTTTTGGCGTGATCCTTCTGCTGGGCGGACCCCGCTTTGCCACCCTGGAGGTCGAGATTTACATCCAGGCGTTGCAGCGGCTGAATTTGCCGCTGGCGGGGCTGCTTTCTGCTGTTCAGCTTGCCTGTACCTTGTTGATGATGCTGGCGTATTCACGGGTCACCGCCCGACACCCAGCCGTGTCGCTTTCGCCACGGCTGCATGGCGAAGGCACACACCCGCTGCGCCACTGGCGAGAGGGTTTGCTGGCAGCGGTGGTAGTGACGATGCTGCTGGTGCTGTTGGTCAGCCCGCTGGCAGCGTTGGGACTGCGTTCGGTCACCCGGCTGGAGGCGGGGCGCGGCGAACGCGCTGAAGTGCAAAGCGGTTTGACGCTCGCGTATTACCGTGAATTGTTTATCAACCGCCGGCAATCGTTGTTTTATGTCCCGCCGCTGTTGGCGGGGCGCAATTCGCTGGTCTACGCTGCCGCCACGGTGGCGATCTCGCTGCCGTTGGGTTTTCTGGCAGCATACGGGCTGGCGCGCCGGACGGCGTTCAGTCACCGCATGGAAGCGCTGCTGATGCTGCCGCTGGGCGCCTCCGCGGTGACTTTGGGATTGGGTTATCTGGTGGTGTTCAACCGTCCGCCGTTGGACGTGCGCACCTTTCCATTGTTGCTGCCGGCAGCCCATAGTCTTGTGGCACTGCCGTTCGTGGTGCGCACGTTGCATCCGGTGTTGCTGTCCATCCCCGGCGGTCTGCGCCAGGCGGCGGCGGTGCTGGGCGCATCGCCTTTCCAGGTTTGGCGACATGTTGATCTGCCGATCATCAGCCGGGCGGCAGTCGTAGCGGCAATCTTTTCCTTCACGATCTCAATGGGTGAATTTGGTGCAACCACTTTTTTGTCCCGCCCAGAGGCTCCCACGCTACCCGTGGCGATTTTTCGCTTCCTTTCGCAGCCGGGCGGGTTGAACTACGGGCAGGCGATGGCAATGGCGACCTTGTTGATGGGCGTGTGCGCTGCCGGTATCCTGCTCATGGAGCGGTTCACTCAAAACGGTCATTGATGATGGAGTCCGGCGAGCTTTAATACGGTATATCAAGGGACGGTCGAGATGCTGGAAGTGCGGGACATTCATAAAACCTACGAGGGCAAACCGCTGCTGTGTGGGGTGTCTTTTCATGTTGCGGGCGGAGAGACTGTGTGTTTGCTGGGACCCTCGGGCAGCGGCAAAAGCACCCTGCTGCGCATTATTGCCGGGTTGGAGTCGCCCGAAGCCGGACAGGTGATTTGGGATGGCAGCGATCTGGCGCAGGTGCCGGTGCACAAGCGCAATTTTGGATTGATGTTTCAGGATTACGCCCTGTTCCCGCACAAGTCGGTGGCGGAGAACGTGGCATTTGGCTTGAAAATGCAGCGCCTGCCGGGCGAAGAAATAGAGCGCCGGGTGCGTGCTGCCTTGCAGCAGGTCAACATGTTCGCCTTTGCCAATCGCCGGGTGACATACCTTTCCGGTGGTGAACAGCAACGGGTGGCACTGGCGCGGGCGCTCACACCCCGTCCCCGCCTGCTGATGCTGGATGAGCCCTTGGGGGCGCTGGATCGCTCGCTGCGCGAGCAGTTGCTCGAAGAATTGCGCAGCCTGCTCCGGCACAGCGGTGCGCCTGCCATTTATGTCACGCATGATCAAGAGGAGGCTTTTGCTGTTGCCGACCGGTTGATCTTGCTGCACGAAGGCAAGGTGGTGCAGCAGGGCGAGCCGGCGAAGGTGCACGCCAGTCCCGTCTCTGCCTGGGTGGCAACGTTCCTGGGGATGGGGAATCTACTGTCGGGAAAAGTGAAGTCTTTCAGCCCGCTCCAGGTGCAAACGCGGGCGGGATGCTTTACGCCAGTGGTCCATGGTGAATGGAAGCCGAATATAGGCGAGAGGGTGACTCTCTTGCTGCGTCCATGGGGTGCTTCGGTGAGCCCGGAAGCAGGGGCGGTCAACCAGTTAAGTGGGGTGGTGGGAGATGTTGTCTTTCGCGTCGAAGGGTACCGCGTTAGCTTGCGCAGTGATGATCGCCTCCAATTTCAATTTTTTCTCTCCCAAGCGCCGGCAGTCGGTGAGACTTTGCATCTGCGATTAGCGCCGGAATCGATCAATTGTTTACCCGCCGGATGATCCGGATTCAAAAAAACCATCGGAGACCCCCAGCCATGCCTGAGGAGATCATCGTCATCAAGCGGAATACTTCCGGAGAGGAGATCTGGCGTTATCACGGGCAAGTGCTCTTCCGCAGCGACCATGCAGTGTTGCTGGCGGCGCGCTTCAACCGGGCAGACCTGCCATTCCACGGCATCTTGTTCAAAGAGGGGGACGTCTTCCTGGAGGCTTATTTTGACCGGCGTTGGTACAATATCTTCGAGATCCACGACCGCGACGACGAGAGTCTGAAAGGCTGGTATTGCAATATCGCCAAACCAGCGGTGTTTGGGGATGGGCAGCTCTCCTTCGTCGATCTGGCGCTGGACTTGCTGGTGCATCCGGATGGGCGGCAAGTGGTGCTGGATGAGGATGAGTTCGCCCAGATGGATCTTACCGATCAAACCCAGCGGCAGGCGCGCCGCGCTTTGAAAGAGCTACAGGCGATCTTTATCCAAAGCCAGGATTTTAATCTTGAGCGCTGGATGCGAAGCCAGTAGGTGCTGCTACCCCGGATGTGCACCGGCAGGCAGCAAAAACAGACGCCTCACCAATACCCAAACGGCGCTCAAGTACGGTAACTGAATAAATTGTTGGATGCCAAAATCGCTATCAGGCAAGTGTGGGCGAGAGGAACAGTTGAAGATCGTTGAAGAATTCCTCGATCGCTGGCATGCTCGTCAAACCGAGCGCTACTACCAAAACGCAGCAGCATAACAAAAGCACCAGCACCACGATCAAGACGATCAACCAGGTTTTCTTTTTCTTTTCGCCGACGGCGGTGGGAGGTGGCGGCGGGGCGCTGGGTGGGGCGGCGGCAGCCGGCTTCGGCGGCGGGGGTGGAACGGCTTCCTGCCACTCACTGCCGGCCGCTTTTTCGGCGGCTACGGTGGGCATCTCGGTGGGAGGCGTTGTGGGTTTTTTCGCCCTTGTGCTGCGCGGTTTTTTAGGTGCTTCGAGCGGGGGGTTTTCTTCGTCGGTCATGATTTCCTCTATCTAGTTAGGTATGGTGGTAAAAGACAGATTGATGTCATTGACGAACGGTATCAGACACAGCGGGGTCGAGAGCAATCCGAGGAAGATCAGAGCTGCAAAGCAAAGTCCCAGCAGGGAAATGGCAACGTTGGCGTAACCCAGCACCAGACCGACGGTCGCCATGCCATCGCCGCCGATCAAGCCGTTGCTCTTCTTAATCTCGTTTTTGGCAACGTGTCCGAAAATGACTGCCAGTATGCCGCCCAAACCGAACAATCCCAACCATGCTAGGATGCTACAGATCAGACTGATGATGGCAGCACTGCTGGTTTGAATGGCTTGCGGTGGGGTTGGATAGTAACTTGGATCTGACATAGAGCCTCCTTGGAGTTGGTTTTCAGGCGTGCGATTCTAGCCTGGCGCGCCGCCACAAGCGCCAGACGATATAGGCGGTGATCACGATCAACATGCAGGCGATCACCACCGGTACCACGACCGATAAAATGGAGATCACGGTCGAGAGGACATCTTCGAGGATGCTGACCGGGACGTTGCCGGCACCACCGGTGGTGGCGGTGACCGCTGGTCGTACCGCGGCGGCTTTGACTGTGTGCACCCCGCCGGCGACCAGCAATCCCAGCGCCAGCGACAAAACTGGGTGCACCTCGGTCACCACCTGAGCGCTGGCAGCAAAGGCGATGGCGCCCGCCGCCGGACGAACGATGGTTTGGACGACATCGTTTATGTGGTTGACTGCCGGGGCTTTATCGGCGAAGAACTCGATCAACATCAGGACGAAGATCAAACCAATGATCCACCAGCTCGTCAGCGTGTCCCAGGGTGCTTTTAGCTGAATCATGTTGGTGAACTTCGCCAGCAGCGCCACGATCAACAGCGGGATGTAGGCGTTCAGCCCAGCGCTTGCCGAAAGCCCGAAGGCAGAAAAAATCCCTAACAGTTCCATCTTCTCTCCATGTCCGTCTTTCAAACTAATTTACAAAAAAT
>JBBIKU010000044.1:0-325 GCA_037445245.1 Anaerolineaceae bacterium | reverse complement strand
AACCGCATTAATGAGGGCGATTTGCAGCAGGGCGACATTGAAACCGGCAAGAAGATAAGCCGCAATTTGCCGCCAGTGGGTGAACACATTTTCTTTCTTCAACAGCAGCACCCAAATGATGGTGTAGATCATCGTCAGTAGCACCAGTATGGTCGCCGCCGACAGCAGCGCCAGCGGGTAAGCCACCAGCGGATTCTGCCACAACGTGAGGAGGATCAAGAATGCAACTGGCAATCCCACTTCGAGCAATTGCCTCCAGGAATGCAGTGCGGGTTTCTCGTTCCAGTCTGCCCACAGAGTCTGGTTGAAGGTTGGGTAAACCACG
>JBBIKU010000043.1:0-15589 GCA_037445245.1 Anaerolineaceae bacterium | reverse complement strand
AAAGCCGATTGAGGTAACGCAGCAATTCGGGGTTCTTCACGCTCCCCTGATGCACCAGGGCTGCCACCTTGCGTTCAGCGCGCCGCACAACTGTGCGCGCCAGATCAAGAAAGGCAGCAGGTTTACTATCACCGGGCACGATAAAACCAGCCGGCAGCGGCGTGCTGTGGGTGAGCGCCTGTGCCTGCTCCTCTAACCAATCCACCTGTTTGGCGCCGATTTGCCGGAATTTGTTCTCATTCTTGGGCGCGGCAGCCACCTCTGTCATCACCGCATACAAGTGCCGCTGCATTTGCAGAATGCGTGCCCCGTTTTCGGCGTTCTGAACATGGCAGCGCGCCAACCCCAACGCCGCCGAAGCCTCGTCGATGGCGCCCAGCGCTTCCAGGCGCGGATCATTTTTTGAATAACGTCCTGCGCCCAACAAGCCGGTGAAACCATCATCACCGCTGCGGGTAAAAAAAGGTGACATCGACAATCCCTTCCGTTGAAGGATGCGAACCCCGCCATATCGATGAGAAGAACCGGCGGGATTATTCTTCTGCTACCATCTGAGTTGGCGTCGGCGTGGCAGAAAGCGGTTGTCCGGTTACCATGAACCATTGATGCAGAGTTGCAAAACGGTCGCTGGAATCAAAGAGCTGTCCCATCTGCACGCCGCGCACCTGCCGGTCGACAGCATAATTGTAGACCGGATAGAACAACGGCAACGCCGGCAAATCTTCATTGAAGATAACCTGAAAGTTCCGGTACATGCGCTGTCGTTCGCTCAGGTCGGTGGTGACGCGCGCCTGCTCGATGTATTCGCTGGCAATGCGGTTGTCCCACTGGGTGTAGTTTTGCCCACCGGTCGCCTGAGATTGATCCCAGAAAGGATAAGGGTCGGGATCAGGCGAGCGCGTCAGATTGAGATCAACCAGAGCCGCCTGAAAAGCGCGCTCTTCGAGATATTCTTCGATCAGAATTTCATATGGCATGGGGATCAAATCAACCCCAACACCCAGATTCAACCAATCCGCCTGGATGGCTTCTGCCAATTGTTGATGTAATTCCGTATCAGGATGCAGTAATTCGAAATGCAGCTCCACACCTTCCTTTTGACGAATGGTATCATCTTCGCTATCAATCAGGTACCCGGCATCCTTGAGGATGTTCACGGCAGCTTCAGGGTCGAATGGAATCGGCTCGAGTTCATCGTAGTAAGCCCACGTACCCGGCAAAATCGGACCATTGGCGATGATCGCCTGACCCTGCAAGATGCGGTCAATCATCCACTGACGATTCAGCCCCATCACCAGTGCCTTGCGGATTTCCACCGCTTCGAAAAAAGGGACTTCTGGATTTTTCAAATTGAACAACACCAACGAAAGTTCCGGCTTGCGCCCGGTGTAAAGGGACAATTCCGGTTCTGCCAGAACACCCGGCAGAATATCGACCGCGACCTGTCCGATTCCCTGCACCTCGCCTTCCTGATAGGCAGCCAGCGCAGCCGCAGCGTCGTAATAATACCTGAAGACCACCTGGTCAAGATAATGTTGTTCGCCATAATAATCGGCGAAGGCAGTCAGAACCACCCCTAAAATCTGATCATCTTCGACCAGCAAACGATCAAAGCGGTACGGTCCGCTGCCCACCGGCGAGAGATTGAAAGGGGCATTGATCAAATCACCAATATACATGCCGCCCAGCAAGTGTTGCGGGAGCACGCCAAAGGTCAGGTAATCCAAAAAAGGAGCAAACGGCTCGGGCAGCTCAAAACGCAAGGCGGTCGGGCTTAGTGCCGTCACTTCAACCTGCTGCCAGAACTGGCGCACATCATCCGGGATCAAGCCTTCGGCTTCGCGAATCAACTCGATCGTAAAGGTGACGTCGGCGGCGGTCAAAGGCTCACCGTCATGCCACCTCACCCCAGTACGCAGACTGAAGTTGTAGACTCTACCATCGCGCGAAACACCCCACGATTCCGCCAGATCCGCTTGCGGCGCACCGCGAGCATCAAAACGCAACAACCCGCTGAAGATGAGCCGATTCACATCGCGGTCAACCGGGTTATACAGATCGAGCAGCGGATTGAGTCGTTGAAGCGAACCCACCAGCGCCTCGGCATAAACACCGCCGCGGGTGGGCTGGGGTGTAGCCACCTGACCGGTTTCGGGCTGTTCGGCGAGCAGCAATATCCCCACCACCAGACCGGTCATGAAAATAATGATTAATTGCCAGCGTAACTTTTTCATGTTGTGTGTAAATTAAAAGAGCGTTCTCCCCAATGGCGAGACGCCCTTCAGAGGTTGCGGATTCAGGCGTCTATGCCGCAACCTATCTGCTGATATAAACCGTTACCAGCGTCAGAACGAAAAACAATACTGCCAGTCCAATCGTGATGTGGAAGAGGGTTCTCTCGATGCCACGCCGGGCGGTAAAAATGCTGCCCGAATCGGAACCGGTCAATCCACCTAACCCCACCCCTTTGTTTTGTAAGATCACGCTTGCAACCAGCGCAATCGAGGTGATGATCAACGCCATTTCGAAGTATTCCTGGATCGTCAAGTGTTCCTCCTTATGAAACAGCTTGGATTATACCTTTGCTGGCTCGGAATCGTCAACCAACCGGCGTTATCTGATGCATGACTTCAAAACGTCATTTTCTTGGTGCAATTGATCAGCCGAACCGCCAGAAAATCAGGATGAGCGGAACGGCAACAAGAACAACAATGACTTCCAACAAAAGTCCCATCCGCCAGTAATCGCCAAACTTGTAACCACCGGGTCCCATCACCAGCGTGTTCGACTGATATCCGATCGGCGTCAGAAAGGCACACGAAGCCCCGATTGCAACAGCCATGAGAAACGGATCGGCAGACACACCCATCCTCTGTGCAATGCTGATGCCAATCGGCGCCATGAGGACTACCGCCGCCGCATTGTTCACCAGGTCAGACAGGAACATCGTTGCCACCAGCACAATGACCAAGGTCGCAACAGCCGGTGTCTGCTTACCCACGCCCAAGATCAAATCCGCAATCAATTGCGCTCCGCCGGTGGTCTCCAACGCCATACCGTCCGGGATCATTGCGCCCAGCAGAAAGATGATTGTCCAGTCAACGCTCTCATAGGCTTCACGCAGCGAAAGCGGGTCGGCCATCACCATCAGCCCAGCGGCAGAGACGAAGGCGGTCTGCACCGGCACACGACCGATTGCCGCTACCACCAGCGCCACCACATCGTAGCGCCACGCCCGCTGACAAACGACACCAGCGTCAAGAAGAGCGTGCCCAAAATGATCCATTGTCCGATGGTCAAGCGAGTCATCTCCGGTAATTTAAAAACCAATGATGCAGCTCTGCAAAATTAACGGCATGATTTCGCATGAAGTATATCAGAAGCTGGTAAAATCAAAAATCCGATATGAATGAAGTGATCGTCAACCTCCACATGCACAGCGTTTACTCGGATGGCAGTGCCACGCACGCCCAAATCGCCCGCGCCGCCATCCACGCCGCTATCGATGCGGTGATCATTACCGATCACAACGTGCTGGTGCAGGGAGTCGAGGGATATTATCATGAAGGCAATCGCCACGTTCTGCTTCTGGTTGGCGAAGAAATCCACGATCAAAACCGTCAGCCGCAGAAAAATCATTTGCTGGTCATTGGCGCCGATAGAGAACTGGCAACCTATGCCAACGATCCGCAACGCACGATCGACCAGGCTAACCAGAGCGGCGGGCTAACTTTTTTAGCCCACCCTTACGATCCCGCCATGCCAATTTTTGGTGAGGATGATATTTCCTGGGTCGATTGGGAAGTGCGAGGATATACCGGCATTGAGCTTTGGAACGGTTTAAGCGAGTTGAAAACGGTCGTCAACAGCAAAATCGAGGGCATTTTCTATGCCTCTTTCCCTCACTTTATTGCCCACGCCCCGCCGCGCCAGATCATGCATAAATGGGACGAGTTGCTGCTCAAAGGCAGGCGGGTGGTGGCAATTGGCGGATCAGACGCGCACGCCCTTCACAAAAGCATCGGGCCGATCCACCGGATCGTGTTCCCCTTCGAATTTCATTTCCAGGCTATCAACACCCATGTGCTCACACCCTCCCCGCTCAGCGGTGACTGGAAGAAAGACAAGCGCATGCTACTGGACGCTCTGAAACAGGGCAGAGCCTTCATCGGTTACGACCTGCCTGCGCCCACCGCCGGTTTTCGTTTCTCAGCCCACGGCGAGGAACACACCGCCATCATGGGAGACGAGATTCAAATCGACGGTGGGCTTACCTTCCAGATTCGCTTGCCAGGGCGCGCCGAGTGCCGACTGCTATGCAACGGCGAACCGATCAAGATCTGGCAAGGGCGAGAAGTATGCACCCACATCACCAGGAAACCTGGCGTTTACCGCGTGGAATGTTACACCCGCTACCTCGGTAAGCGCAGAGGATGGATCTTCAGCAACCCGATTTACGTCCGCCCCTCTGCCAAAAAATGACGTCATGATCAGCACCAACGTCACCCGCCTCCTTGCATCCCGCCGCATTCCCTTCGAGGCTTTCGAGCTGCCACCCCATAAATTGGGGGCAATAGAAGCCGCCCACTACCTGGGCGTCGAGCCACACCTGGTTTACAAAACGATCGTGATTCTGCCGCCAGCCGGGGCAAAACCGCTGCTGGTGGTCGTTCCGGCTGACCGGGAAGTCGATCTCAAAGCCGTTGCCGCCGTGCTACACCTTAAAAAAGTGCACCTCGCCACTCAACGCCAGGCAGAGGAATTGACCGGTCTTCAGACCGGCGGCATCTCCCCGCTGGCTTTGCTGCAACGCGGCTTTCGAGTGCTGCTCGATAGTGCCGCCGAACAGCACCAGCAAATCCACATCTCCGGCGGGCAAATCGGTTTGAACATCCGTCTGCCGGTCAAAGCGCTGATAGAGCTGACTGGCGCCCGGCTTGCCCCTATTAGCAGCACCGCCAGCGAAGATCCGCCCATCACCGCGGATTAGCCCTTGATGACGATGAGCGGTCGCAGGCGCGCCACCTTGCGGGCGATCCCCGCCCCGCTGACAATCTCGACCACATTATCAACGTCTTTGTACGCCTGCGGAGCTTCCTCTGCCAAGCCGGGCATCGAGCCGGCGCGAATGTGTATCCCCTCCTGGGTCAATTGCTGGCGAAGCTGCTCACCGCGCAGGCTGCGCTTCGCCTGGCTGCGGCTGAGCACACGCCCGGCGCCATGACAGGAAGAGCCAAAAGAGCGCTCCATGCTCGCCTGCGTGCCGGTCAACACCCAAGAAGCGGTTCCCATGCTTCCCGGCACCAGCACCGGCTGTCCGATGGAGCGGTATTCCTCCGGCAAGCCAGGCGCATTCGGTCCAAAGGCGCGGGTCGCTCCTTTGCGGTGAACGCAAACCTTCCTCGGTTTACCGTCCACATTGTGCGTCTCGATTTTCCCTATGTTGTGGGCGATATCATAAACGGAATGGAGATGCCAGTTCTTGATATGGGAAGCAAACACCGTTTCGAAAGCCTGTCGCCCCTTGTGCGCCAACAATTGGCGGTTGGCGAAAGCATAATTGGCTGCCGCACGCATGGCGCCCAAATAGCTCTCACCCTCGGGTGAATCCAGGGGGGCACATACCAGCTCGCGGTCCGGAAGATGGATGCCATAACGCCGCACCGCCATCTGGAAGGTCTGCACATAATCGGTGCACACCTGGTGCCCCAGACCGCGCGAACCGCAATGAATCTGCAACACCAGACAGCCCTGCTGTAATCCCATGGCGTTGGCGGCAGTCATATCAAAAACCTGCTCCACCAAATCTACCTCTAAAAAGTGATTGCCGGCCCCAAGTGTGCCCAGTTGGGAACGTCCACGTTCTTTTGCCCGCCGGCTGACCTGGGTCGGATCGGCACCTGCCAGGCTGCCTTGCTCCTCGCTTCGTCGCATATCCTGTTCGCTCGCCATTCCTCGCTGCACTACCCAACGCATTCCTTCTCGACAAACGCGATCCAATTCAGCCTCGCTCAAGTGCAGCTCGCTTTTTGAACCGACCCCGCTCGGACAAAAGTGGTTCAACGCCGATGCCAGTTCGTCCAACATCGGCTCGGCTTCTTCGAACAGAATTGAGGATGCCAGCAACTTCACGCCGCAATTGATGTCGTAGCCGATTCCGCCCGGAGAAATGACCCCCTTTGGGTATTCTGTAGCCGCCACTCCTCCAATGGGAAAGCCGTAACCCTGGTGCATATCCGGCATCACCACCACCGCGCCGACCACGCCCGGCAGAGTGGTGGCGTTGACCGCCTGCTCCACCGAGCGGTCTTTCAGCGACTCTTCCAGCAGACGGCGGGTTGCAAAAATCCGCACCGCCGTTCGCATGTCACTGCGAAAATTCTTGGGTATTTCCCATTCATATTTATCGATCTGTACAAAATCTTGAATATTCATTGCGCACCTCACCCTGCCTGTGCCCGGCAGCCCGCTCCAACAGATTGCCCGCATCAAACGTCGAACACGATGGTAACCGTTAACCCCTCGGATGTTTTTTGGATGGCAAGATTGTGAAAAGTGACCGCCTTGATCTCTCTGCGCTGACTGGCAATCGCAGCACCTTCCAGCACACCCTTGAGTACGTCCTGCCCCACCTCCAGGTCAAAGCAGTCGAAACCCAGTCGCTGCTGCTCGCTGAGATAAATCAACTCGGACAGAAAGGCAACCAGCATGCTTTCCGGGTCACCCCGGATTTCAGCCAGCCGACGGGTGCAGCGCGGCGCTGCTGCCAGACGAATCTCGGCAAGCGCGTAGAAGGCTCGCGCAGCCTGTACCAGCAATTCATCATACTGTGCAGCCCACACCTCTACCGCCCAATCCGCGGTATGGGGCAATTCAATAAATCCGGCTTTCTGCTTTTTGGACATCATTCGGTATAATTATAAGAGATGAAACTGCCCCTTGACCAGATTGAGGCGCGCCTGCGGGCGTTGATCGAAAGCAGCGTACAGCTTTTGCCCGGTAGCAACCGGCAGGATTTGTTGGCGCGGCTGCTGGTTTCGTCTGTGAATGATGCGTTTCGCGCCTGCCTGGACGACGATCAGCCTCCTCCCAGCGCATTCACCATTTACGCTCACCCGGATAACCTGCCTTACTGGCAGGCACAACAAGAACTGTTCGATTCGCTCGCAGTTGTGATTCAAGAACTGACACAGGAAGCCGGCATGAGCAACAGCGCGCCGGTAACCTTCCGGGCGGCGGAAGATGCCAATCTGTTTCTAGAAGAAATTCGCATCGTTTCCGTGCGCCAGACCTCGCCGGTCGAGCAGACTGACGCCATCGAGACGCCCGCCATTGAGGGAAGCGAAATGCCAGCCAAGCCCGAACCCACCAATCCGTTTCTCATCATCGGCGGCAAGCAGGTGGTTCCCTTGCAGCAGGCGGTGGTCAACATCGGGCGTCGCTTGGATAACCACCTGGTGATCGACGATCCACGCGTTTCACGCCATCATGCCCAACTGCGGGCGGTACGCGGGCGTTACCTGGTGTTCGATCTGAACTCCACCGGTGGTACCTTTGTCAACGGGCAGCGTATCACTCAACACTCCCTCAAACCTGGCGATGTGATCTCGCTGGCAGGTTACGCCATCATCTACGGCGAAGACCACTCTAAAACGACGGGTGAAACCGGAGGGCAAACCTCCGGCATATCTTCCAGCCCGGAATGATCAATCCGCCTGGAAATCTACAACCATGAGTGCCGTCATCGTTTTCATCCTGCGAATTCTGCTCGCCCTCAGCCTGTACGCCTTTTTGGCTTGGTGTATTTACACTATCTGGCGCGAACTGTACGTGAACAATATGCTGATCAGCTCGCGCAAGATTCCCGCTATTCGCATCCGCGCCGTCGATTCCAACCTCGAAACAGGACGCGAATTCAGCAGCCAGGAAGTGATCATCGGGCGCGACGCTGATTGCGATTATTCCATCCAGGATGAGACGGTATCGGCTCACCACGCCCGCCTCAGTTATCACCACAATCAGTGGTGGGTCGAAGATCTGAATTCGACCAACGGCACTTTCCTCAATGACGAGCCGGTCATCCTGCCCACCGTCGTTATCTCGGAGGATGAGCTGCGCTGCGGCAAGATCTGCTTGCAACTCACCATCAACACCCAGTGATCGAGGTCTAATCAAAAATCATCCCACAGTGCGATGATGGGTTTATGCTATGATTGGCAGCAGCGTTCAGCGCGCAATCGATTGTGACCAGAAACGGAGATCGAAATGAACAAAACGCCCATCCTTGCGGTAATCGGGGGAACCGGTTTATACCAGTTCCCGGCGTTGAAAGACGCCCAGTCCATCGAGGTGGACACGCCCTTTGGCAAACCCAGTTCGCCCATTGTATTGGGTACGCTGGCGGGTAAGAAAGTCGCCTTTCTAGCGCGGCACGGTGTCGGGCATTACATCACACCCGGAGAGATCAACTACCGCGCCAATATTTACGCCCTCAAAGCCTTGGGGGTCAAGCGCGTCCTGGCAATCAGCGCCTGCGGCTCACTGCGCGAGGATTACGCCCCTGGCAGCATCATCATCCCCAACCAGTTGTTCGATTTCACCCGCAACCGCGTCCGCTCCTTCTTCGGCGAGGGGTTGGTGGCACACATCGGCGTTGCCAATCCATTTTGCGCCCAACTGCGAGAATCGGCGTTCAAAGCCGTAGAGGGCAATGGTTATCAAGTGCACAAGGGTGGTATCTTCATCACCATCGAAGGTCCACGTTTCTCAACCTGCGCAGAATCGAATCTCTACCGCGCCTGGGGCATCTCGATCATCGGGATGACCACCAGCCCGGAAGCCTTTTTAGCCCGCGAGGCGGAGCTTTGTTACGCTCCGGTGGCACACGTGACCGATTATGATGTCTGGCACAGCACCGAAGAGGCGGTCAGCGTTGAGATGATCATCCGCACCCTGCATGAGAACACCGAGCGTATCCAGCAGGCGTTGGTCAGGCTGGTCGAAACGCTGCAAGACACACCCTGCGAATGTCATCGAGCGCTGGAAAAAGCCATCGCCACCGCTCCCGAATGTATCCCCCCAGAGGCCCGCCGCCGCTTAAGTCTGCTGGTCGATAAATACCTGCCGCAGTGAACGCACTTTTTCCGGCTTCGGCAGCGCCCCGCGACCGCATCCAAAGTCGCCTGATGACCCTGGCGGCTTTGTTTCTGTTCCTCTTTGCGCTCATCCTGAGCCTCTCAGCGGCAGTGCGCTATCATTCCTGGAACGTCGCCTATCGTTGGGAACACTGGTTGGGATTCGCCGTCTGGCTGGCGGGTTTTGCCTACATTCACCGTCAGGTTCTGCAACACCTGCCGGAGCGCGATCCTTACCTGCTGCCGCTGGCAGCCCTGCTCAGCGGGTGGGGATTGCTGACCATCTGGCGTCTCAGTCTGCTGTTTGGTTTACGGCAAACCATCTGGCTGGCGGTCTGCCTGCTGGTATTCCGGGCAGCCTTGGGCGCCCCCACCTTGCTGACGCTGTTGCGGCGCTACAAATATATCTGGCTAACCAGCGGTTTGGTGTTGACCGCGCTGACCTTCTTCTTCGGAACCTACCCCGCTGGCAGCGGACCGCGCCTGTGGCTGGGTTGCTGCGGGGTGTATTTGCAGCCCTCCGAACCGCTCAAATTGTTGTTGATCGTCTATCTGGCTGCCTATCTGGCTGATAACCTGCCGGTGCGCTTCAAGTTGCTGGAAATTCTCACCCCAACCCTGGTTTTGAGTGGAGCCGCGTTGGTCATCCTCGTCGCCCAACGCGATCTGGGCACCGCCAGTCTGTTTTTGTTGATCTACTCCCTCATCGTTTACCTCGCCTCTGGCAGGCGGCGCATTTTAGGTATCGGCGGTGGTGCCATCCTGGCAGCCGGCGTGATCGGCTATCTTTTATTCGAGGTGATCCGCATTCGCATTACTGCGTGGATCAACCCCTGGCTCGATCCACTCGGCAGTTCTTATCAGATCGTACAATCGCTGATCACCGTCGCTGCCGGCGGCATCAGCGGTAGCGGAATCGGCATGGGCAACCCCGCAGTCGTCCCGGTAGCACATTCTGATTTTATTTTTGCTTCCATCGCCGAAGAGACCGGGTTGGTGGGTGTCATCGGCATTGTCTTGCTGATCGCCCTGATGGGCGGGCGCGGCATCCTGACCGCCTTACGGGCATCCAACCGCTATCAGCGCTTTCTGGCGGCAGGTCTGAGCGTCTACCTTCTCACCCAGAGCATCTTCATCATCGGCGGAAATTTACGCCTTCTACCACTAACCGGGGTCACCCTGCCCTTTGTCTCTTATGGCGGTTCCTCCCTCCTAACCGGGTTCATCACCCTGGCGCTTTTACTGCTGATTACCAATAACAGCGAAAAAGACCCGGCGGCGCTTCCCAATCCAATCCCATTCCTGGCGGTCACCGCGGCGCTGCTGGCAGGTCTGGTGCTGACCGCCTTGCTCGGCGGCTGGTGGGCAGTTATCCGCTCGCCGGCATTGCTATCACGCCCCGACAATCCCCGCTGGGCAATCACCGATCGCTTTGTACCGCGTGGCAGCTTGCTGGATCGTCGGAATGAAGCTATCGCTGAAACCGTCGGAGAGCGCGGAGAGTTCCGCCGTCGTCTTTTGCATCCGGAGCTGGGACCCGTCGTTGGCTACACGCATCCCGTTTACGGACAGGCTTCCCTCGAAGCTGCCCTCGATCCCTACCTGCGCGGCATTCAAGGGAATACCACCCTCAACGTCTGGATGCACCACCTGCTCTATGCCCAACGCCCGCCCGGCTTGGATGTCCGTCTCAGTCTCGATCTCGATCTGCAAGCCCGCGCCGACGCCCTGATGGCAGGCAACACCGGCGCACTGGTGCTGCTCAACGCCGCCAGCGGGGAAGTACTCGTCATGTCCAGCCATCCCAACTTCGACCCGAACCGGATGGACGAATTGTGGAGCGAATGGATCGTCGATGAAAGCGCCCCCCTCGTCAATCGCGCCGCGCAGGGGCGTTACCCTCTCGGCGCAACCATGGGCATATTCATGCTGGCGGAAGCCAACGCTGCTGGCGTGACGCCGCCCCTGCCGGTAAATCTCAACTACCCCTTCAATGGTGGAATATGGAACTGCGCTCGATCGCCGCAGGAGGTGAAAGCGTGGGCGGACGTGCTCGCAGCCGGCTGCCCGGCGCCGGCGGTGACCCTGGTGCAACAATTTAGCCCACGCCAGCTCTCAGACCTGGTACAACGTCTTGGATTCTTCAGCGCACCGCAGGTTCTCCTACCGGTTGCTCCTGCCACACCCTATCAAATCCTTGAAAACACGGAAGTGGCTGCCCTGGGTCAGGCGGAGGTGGTCGTCTCTCCCCTGCAAATGAGTCTAGCTGTTGCAGCGCTGACGAACGACGGCAACCGCCCCTCGCCTCTGCTTGCCGCCGCCGTCAACACGCCCCATCAGGGCTGGGTCATCCTGCCAAACGATCCGTCGACGCCCGTTTTCCCCGCAGCCGTCGCCAACAACCTCACCCGAATGATGACAACCTCCAACCTGCCGCTGTGGGATGCGGTTGCCACCGCCAGAACTCCCGCCGGCAATATCACCTGGTATCTGGCGGGCAATCTTCCCGATTGGCAGGGCACCCCGCTAGCGCTGGCGCTTGTCCTTGAGGCGGACGCCCCCGTCCTGGCGCAGCAAATCGGGCTTAACCTGCTGCGAGCGACAATCGAGCCTTAACGCTTGAGCACGCGCACAAAATGCCGCTTGCCCACCTGTAAGACCCCCTCGCCGGGGAATAATGCCAGGGCGTCACCCAGCACGCTGCCATCCAGGCGGACCCCTTTTTGGTTCACCAAACGGCGACCTTCACTCTTGCTTTTTGCCAGCCCGGCGTTCACCAAAACGTCCAGCACCGTCTCTCCCTGCACCAGTCGGTACTCGGGTATCTCGGTTGGCAAAGCGCGCTCCTGAAAGAGGCAGATGAAGACATCCTGTGCGTTTTGCGCCTCAGTTTCGCTATAAAATGAGGCGGTAATTTCGAATGCCAGCTTCATTTTGGCATCGCGCGCTTGCAATTCGCCTGAGGAGAGCGCAGCTTCAATTTTTTGGATCTCGGCAGGCGTCCAACGGGTGACCAGCCGGAAGTAGGTCGGCATGGCGGCATCGGGAATGCTCATCACCTTGCCATACATATCCTCGGCGTTGGTGTTGATTGGAATGTGGTTGCCCAGCGACTTACTCATCTTGACGACCCCATCCGTGCCCGGCAGAATGCCCAAAATGATGCCGATGTTAGGTTTTACGCCCATGAACGTCATCAGCTTGCGGGCGGCGGTCACGATGTTGAATAACTGATCGCTGCCGCCCACCTGAACGTCGCTGCGCATGGCATAGGCATCATACCCCTGCATCAGGGCATAGAAAGTTTCATGCAGGTAGATAGCGTCGTTGTTCTCAAAGCGCAGTTTGAAATTTTCGCGCGCCAGAAATTGCTGAATGGTGAAATTAGAAGCCAGCCGGATCAGATCGGCAAGGGTGAGCTTGGAAAGCCATTCGGCGTTGTAACGGATGAGCGTTTTCTCGGGGTCGAGGATGCGGAAAGCCTGTTCAGCGTAGGTGCGAGCGTTGGCTTCCACTTCTTCAGGCGTTAGGCGAGGGCGCAGCACGTCTTTATCGGAGGGATCCCCAATCAGCGAGGTGTAATTCCCGATCAAAAAGGTAACTTCGTGTCCCAATTCCTGAAACTGACGTAGTTTGCGCATCGTTACCATATGCCCCAGGTGCAGGTCAGCCTTGCGCGGGTCGTAACCGCAATAGACGCGCAACAGGCGTTTTTCTTTCTCCGCTTCGATCAAACGCTCTCGCAGTTCTTTTTCCATGGCGTTCTTCAAGGCTTCGTCGCCGTATTCGGTTCCCTGCATTAAGTACCTGACCTGTTCCTCGATGTTCATGGCGTATCCTCCGGCAATTTCCCCGCCGCATCTAAAAATATTCCACAATGCGGCATATTCATTCCGCTATTATAACCGTTCCCAAATTTCTGATCGAAAACGCTCGCCGAAAACAGATCTTACAACTTCGCCAGTGTCATCCCCTGCCATTCCTCCCGCTCATGGATGACGCTCCGCACCACCTGTCCCAGTGCCAAAAAGGCAAACACCTCCCCCAGCCGCAGATAAGACTTGATGTTGATCACATCACCATACCCGGCGTATAGATCACGGTAGAGAGAAAAATCCCAGATCGGCATCAGATACATCAAGCGGTTGAAGAGGATCAACGCTCCAAACATGTACAGCACTTCATAGATATGGACGTCTCGTTTGAACATGAACACCAGCACCAAGAATTGGGGAATAAAGAAATAGGTCGCGTACCGCATCATATCGGTGCCGCCGTAGGTCATAGCGACCAACACCACCACCATGTAGATCACAATCCAGGCGCGCAGGCGCCCGAGCGTCTGCCAGGCGGTTTTCAACCGCTGAGGGGTAGCGATGATCAACAGCGGCAGAAAATATGCCAGAAGATTGTAAAGGAAATTGAAATCGCGCCTGAGATCGAAGGGCATCCCCAGGAGAACCCGCAAAAAATTGGGGTCGTTGAAGGGATCCAGGATTTGCTGAGTGAATGTGACTGGTATCAGGGCGCGCGGCAACGCAAACGCCATCCCCACCGCCAACATAACCCCGCCAGCTCGCGCCACCAGGCGCAGGTTGGTGCAATCGTTGCGCCACGCCTGAAACGTCTCGTACAGAACGATCAGAGGGGGGATGATCGAAAATTCGCGGGTTTGCAATCCGATCAGCGAGAGCAGAATACACCAAACCAGCCTGCCCTTCAGTAGTGCCAGCAGGGCAAACACCAGCAGCAAGTAAGCAAATTGATCGGGGCGATAATAATCGAAGAGGATGAACTTGAAATTGAACAGAGCAGTCGCCGGCACGAACATTGCCACCACTGCCGTCCAGAAGCGGGCCTTGAGATGGCGGGCAATCAGATACAAACCAAACAGCGTGCCCCACAGACCGAGGTATGCAGCCACCCGAAAACCGAACAGGGTCGGCCGGTCGAAGATCTGATTGAGAACACGGGCGAACAGCGGCGTCAAAAAACGGTAGGCATAAGGCGAACCCAGTTGATCGTTACCCAGAATGCCGTTCTCAGCCATATCAATGTAATACACGAAATCCCAGGCGTGCCCCTCCACCTGGTCTAAGCGGTTGGTGAGACGTTCCAGCGCCAGAATCACCAACAGTGCCAGCACGAGGGCGGCAGTTGCCTGCCAGAAGGATTTTTTATTCTCCAAGGTTAACCTTTCAATTCAATGTTGTACTGTCACCGCGGCGGACACAATTTTACTCCATCTCCTCGCATAGCGTGCGTCGTCGAAACTGCAAGAAAAATTTAACCGCTTTTAACGCATTGATAATTGGCAACGGAGGGACTCGTGCTATAATTCAACCCAATGGAGCGGCAATGATGGAAGCGGTACTGGTGCTCAACGCCAATTATGAGCCGATCAATGTGTGCAATCTCAGGCGGGCAATTGGGCTGATCCTGACCGAGAAAGCCGACCTTGTCGTTGACGGGCGGGGCACGATCAAGAC
This sequence comes from Anaerolineaceae bacterium, assembly GCA_037445245.1. Lineage (GTDB taxonomy): Bacteria > Chloroflexota > Anaerolineae > Anaerolineales > Anaerolineaceae > JBBIKU01. Next base: position 966 of record JBBIKU010000043.1, on the reverse strand, counting down.
CACCACCAACGCCTTCCCGCGACCATCGGTCATCCGCTTGCAAAGGATGATCCATCGCCCCCGTCCTCACGTCACATTCACCCGCCGCGAAATTCTACGGCGGGATAACTTCACCTGCTCGTATTGCGGCAAACACACCACCGATCTGACGATCGATCACGTGCTACCGCGCCATCTGGGAGGAGTGCAAACCTGGTCGAATGTAGTGGCAGCCTGCTCGGCATGCAATCACCGCAAGGGCGGGCGCACACTCAAAGAGGCGAAGATGCAGTTGCTCAAACAACCCAAAGAGCCCCCCAGTTCAGCGTTCTATATTTTTGGGCGACACCTGAATGAGTATCAGGATTGGGAGCCGTTTCTAACCGGCTGGTGAGCCCTCAACCCAGATCGACCGACATCCCATCCTGAGCCACGAACACCCGCCCGGCAAACTCCCGCCGGGCGTCTTCGATCATTTTCTGCGGGTCGGCTTGAGTCGGATAATGGATGAGGTAGAGCGTTTTGGCGCCCGCCTGCCGGGCGACCACTCCCGCCTGTGCGGGGGAAGTGTGCCCTTTCGATTCCCCAGCCGATTCGTGGATCAATGCATCGCAATCCTGCGCCAGCTCCACCACCTCCGGGCAGGGTTCGGTGTCACAGGAATAGCTTAGCACCCGCTGGGATGGCAGCAATTCAAACCGTAAGCCCATTGTCGGGATCAAATGCCGTACCGGAGAGCCATAGACGCGCAAATCCGGTGTAGCGATCACCGTGCTCATCGGAATTTCCGGGATGCGGTGAAAATGGATCGAATAGAAATTGGGCCAACTCTCCCAATCGAACAGTTGCAGCGCGGTTAGCAGACGGTCGATGGCATGGGCAATGCCATAAAGCTGCAACGGCTTCCTGCGCCCCATCAGCCACAATCCCATCAAGAGCAGCGGCGCCGCGACGAGCGCAGGCTCCACGAAGAAGCGACGCGCGCGC
>JBBIKU010000042.1:0-15592 GCA_037445245.1 Anaerolineaceae bacterium | reverse complement strand
GCTATCATTTCATTTTCGCTGTTTTTTTATTAAACCTGAAGTTCAAACCCAACTGGTTGCAAAAATTGCATTTCACACCAATTTTTTCTTGATTTGAGGTGATTATGGCCCCCGTTCTTGAATTACGAGGTATCACCAAACGGTTTCCCGGTGTACTGGCGAACGATGACATCAATCTGACTTTGAATAAAGGTGAGATCCATGCTCTGCTGGGGGAAAATGGAGCGGGGAAAACCACCCTGATGAATATTCTCTACGGGCTGTATAAACCGGATAAGGGCGAGATCTACGTTAACGGCAATAAGCTGGACGTGGAACAACCTGGCGACGCCATCGCTGCCGGTGTCGGTATGGTGCACCAACATTTCATGCTGATCCCGGTCTTCACGGTGACAGAAAACGTGATGCTCGGGAAAGAAAACGTACACGCAGGCGGTTTTTTGGACCGCAAATCTGCCGCCGAACGCATCCGTGAAATTTCCGAAACCTATCACCTCGAAGTCGACCCGGATGCTTACGTGCGCGAGCTGCCGGTGGGCGTGCAGCAGCGGGTTGAAATCATTAAGCTGCTCTACCGCCAGGCGGATATTCTGATTCTGGACGAACCCACCGCCGTCCTCACCCCCCAGGAAGTAGATGAGCTGTTCAAGATCATGTACACGCTGATAGAACAGGGCAAGTCGATCATTTTCATCACCCACAAGCTGGGTGAAGTGCTACAGGTGGCGGATCGCATCACCGTCATCCGCGGCGGAAAAGTGGTCGGTACCACCACGCCGGCGGAAGCCAGCCGAAATAGGCTCGCCTCGATGATGGTCGGGCGCGAGGTGTTGTTTGAAGTGAATAAAAAGCCAACCCAACCGGGCGAGGTGGTTCTCAAAGTGGATAACCTGAAATGCGTCGATGAACGCGATCACATCGTCGTCGACGGCATTTCTTTCGAGGTCAGAGCCGGCGAGATTCTGGGAATCGCAGGGGTGCAGGGCAACGGGCAAACCGAATTGGTCAAAGCCATCACTTCGCTTCATGAAGCGGTCGGCGGCGAGATCCGCATTGGCGGAAAAGTAGTTACGCACAACTCGCCCCGTAAGATCACCGAAACCGGGGCGGCGCACATTCCTGAAGACCGCCAGCAGGACGGGTTGGTGCTGGCGTTCCCGGTGATGGACAACCTCGTTCTCAATACTTACTACACCCCGCCTTTCGCCAATCGCACCATCCTGCAGGAACCGATTATTCTCAAACATGCCAGCGACCTGATCGAAAAATTCGATATCCGCACCCCAGGTCCCCTCACCCCGGTGGCGTCGCTATCCGGAGGCAACCAGCAAAAGGTGATCGTTGCCCGCGAGCTTTCACGCCCGATCAAACTGCTGGTGGCAGCCCAGCCCACCCGCGGGCTGGATGTGGGATCCATCGAATACATCCACCAGCAATTGATCCAGAAACGCGATGAGGGTTGTGCCGTGCTGTTGGTATCCACCGAACTGGATGAAGTACTGCAGCTTTCCGACCGGATTGCCGTGATGTATCGCGGCAGAATTCTCGATATTCTGCCGGCGGCAGAAGCCGCCAAAGATAAGGTTGGTTTGCTGATGGCAGGGATTGCACCTCAGGCAAACCCAGTCTAAATCGGATCACCCTTGCCACGCCCTTAATATCAAGAGGATTCCTTCTATGAGCGAAGCAGAGATCAAAAATAAGAAAAGAAGTCCAACCAAGGACGCCGGCCGGATCTTCCTCGAAGAAGTGAGGAAAAGCCCATTATCCGTCACCATCCTGGCGATCGTCTCTGGTTTGATCCTGGGAGGATTGCTGGTGGCAGTGACGACCGAAACCGTATGGGAGCAATTGCGCATCTCACCCTGGTTGGCGTTGCAAACCGGCTGGGATGCCGCCTGGTTGTCTTTTAGTGCCCTGTTCACAGGTTCCATCGGTGACCCTGCCCGGATCATTGCCGCCCTGCAAGGCGGCAATGATATGGAGATTCGTCGAGCCTTCAACCCCCTTTTGGAGAGCCTGGTGCAGGCAACCCCCTATATTTTCGCCGGGTTGGCGGTCGCCTTGGGTTTTCGGGTCGGGCTTTTCAACATCGGTGCTGAAGGGCAGATCTTTGTCGGCGCCCTTACCTCCGTGTGGGCTGGTGCCTTTTTTACAGGCTTGCCGACCCTGATTCATATTCCGCTGGCGTTGTTGATAGGCGCCCTCGGCGGCGCCATTTGGGGATTCATCCCCGGTTTACTGAAAGCTAAAACAGGCGGACACGAAGTCATCAACACCATCATGATGAATTACATCGCCTTCCGTTTGAGCGAATTCATGCTCAAAGGTCCGCTGCGAGACCCAACTAGGCATATTCCGTTCAGTCCGCCGGTGCTTGAAAGCGCCCGCTTGCCGCGCTTCTTCGATCTCCCCATCCGCTTCCATCTCGGTTTTTTCATCGCCCTGGTACTGGCGGTTCTCGTATATATTCTGCTGTTCAAGACGACCTGGGGCTTTTCGTTACGCACGGTTGGTTCAAACCCGCGCGCTGCCCGCTACGCCGGCATTAATATCGTTTCCGCTACCGTGGTTGCCATGAGCCTTTCCGGAGCGCTGGCAGGGTTGGCAGGCGCCAACGAAGTTCTGGGAGTCAACCACGGCTTGGCAGTGGCGTTCTCCTCCGGTTACGGCTTCGAAAGTATTGCCCTGGCGCTGCTCGGCAAGAGCCACCCGCTGGGGGTGGTTCTGGCTGCCTTGTTGTTCGGCACGCTGCGAAACGGAGCAACGCGAATGCAACTGGCAGCCGGCATTCCGGTGGATATCATCGCCGTCATGCAGGCGTTCATCCTAGTCTTTATCGCCGCCCCGGCCATCATTCGCACCATCTACCGCTTGAAAGAACCCGATCATGAGGAAGAGGCCATCAGCGTTAAAAGCTGGGGAGGGCAATAAACCATGACACAGAAAAAGAATTACACCAATAAAATCGGTCAAGAGTATATTTCCCCAACCCGGCAGCGGGTAATGGGGGTGATCTTTTTGCTGGTGGCGGCCATTATCTGGCTCTTCTTCTCAAGAATTACCGATCCTCATTTGATCACTACTTTCTACATGACCCCGGGAGGCACGGAGGCGGTGGTTTCTGCCTGGGAATTCAACACTGTTCTCGCGCTCAATATTTGCGCTACATTCAGTGCGCTTCTGGGAACTTACCAACTTTTTCGGGGGTTCGGCAGACGCACCAACATGATATTGGGCTTGATTGCCGGTTTCCTGATCTTCAGTTTTCTCTCCTGGGCGGCAGCCGGTGCCAGTCTCAACCTGGCCGGCTTACTGCGCCTGACGCTGATGCGCGCCGTTCCACTCACTTTAGGTGCCCTTTCGGGCATTCTGTGCGAACGGGCGGGGGTGGTCAACATTGCCATCGAGGGCATGATGCTTGGCGGCGCCTTTACCAGCACATTGATCGGCAGCCTTACCCGCAGTCTGTGGATCGGATTGCTGGCAGCTATTCTCACTGGGCTGCTATTCGGCGGCGTGCACGCCGTCCTCTCGATCAAATACAAGATCAACCAGATCATTTCCGGGGTCGTCATCAATACCTTCTCGGTCGGCATCACCTCCTTCCTCTCCTCGAAGTATTTACAGGAATATGCGCACCTGAATAACCCGGGTATCTTCCCCGCCTGGGAAATCCCCCTTCTGGGTCAGATCCCCTTTGTTGGACCGGTTCTCTTTAATCACAACATTTTCGTGTATGCCATGTTCATCTTCCTGATCGTGCTGACCGTGGCGCTCTACTACACCCGGTGGGGACTGCGCCTGCGCTCCGTCGGCGAACACCCCAAAGCCGCCGATACTCTGGGCATCAACGTCTTTCGGACGCGTTACATGGCGGTACTGCTGGGGGGGATGATGGCTGGCTTTGCCGGTGGATACTTTACACTCGGTTCGGTCGGCAGATTCGATGAGGTGATGACCGCCGGGCGCGGCTTCATTGGCTTGGCAGCCATGATCTTCGGCAACTGGAATCCCATCGGCGCACTCTCAGCCGGCTTGCTGTTCGGTCTGGCAGATTCCTTCGCCGCCCGGCTGGCAATACTGGGCGTCACCATCCCCTCCGAATTTCTATTGATGGCGCCTTATCTGGTGACAATGATCGTCCTGGCAGGCGTGGTCGGTCGCGGTCAAATGCCCGCCGCCGACGGTGTTCCCTACGAGAAGGAATAAACCCTTCACCTCCAACGATCACCAGGGGGCTGCCCATCCAATAGGGCAGCCCTTTTTTCTAGCCGATTGGTACTCCGGGCTGTCAAAAATGGGTCGCCGCCAATCGTGAATGAGGTACAATCTTGAACATCGGAAAATAGAACCGCAAGGAGACGAGAATGTCTACCGTTGTTGTCGATCGAATCAGCAAATTCTTCGGCGCCCTGAAAGCCGTGGACGAGGTGTCCTTCGAAATATCACCCGGTGAGATCTTCGGGCTGCTCGGACCCAACGGCGCCGGCACAACCACCACCATCCGCATCATCCTGGATATCTTCAAACCAGATCGTGGCAAAGTGAGCGTTTTCGGCGGCGCGATGGACGAATCCAAGAAAGAGCGGATCGGTTACCTGCCCGAAGAGCGCGGCTTGTACTAGGACATCCAACTGGAGCGCGCCCTCAATTACCTAGTCGCATTGAAAGGCGTGCCGGCGATCGAAGCCCGCAAACGCATCGGGGAATATCTCGAACGCTTCGAGCTGGCGGAATATCGCAAAAAGAAGATCAAGGAACTGAGCAAAGGCATGCAGCAAAAAGCGCAATTGATCGTCACCCTGGCTCACCGACCGCAACTGGTGATTGTCGATGAACCCTTTAGCGCCCTCGACCCGCTCAACACCCAGATGGTCAAGGATATTTTGCGCCAGGAACGCAGCCGCCAGACCACCATCGTGATGTGCACCCATCAGATGAACCAAGTGGAAGAATTGTGACCGCATAGTGTTGATCAATAAAGGGAAAGCGGTTTTATACGGCAGCCTGGATGAGATCCGGCGTCAGTTTGCCAGCCGCGCAGTCGTCATCCGCACCTTGGAAGAGCTTCCCGCTTCGTTGCCAGGCGTGGTCGAAATTACCCAACTCAACAGCGCCACCCACCTCAAGCTCGACCCGGCAACCTCGTCTCAAGACCTGCTCCAGGCGCTCGTCAGCCGCAACATACCCCTCGAAAAATTCGAGATCGCCTTACCCCATCTCGACGACATCTTCATCCAAGTGGTCAAAAGGCAGGGAGAAACGCAGTGAAAAAGCTGTGGCAGGTTGCCCGTTACGAATATACCCATCATGTGCTACGCCGGCGTTTCATCCTGGGTGTGTTGAGCGTTCCGTTATTCATTGTAGCGATTGTTGCGGTGATGTTTCTAGCAGTCGTGCTACAGATGAACACCAAACCAGCGGGATACGTAGATCTGAGCGGCAGGATGCGCATCCCGCCTTCCGCTCGCCAGAATGGTCTTTTCCCTGCCGCATCATTGATCGCCTACCCCGATGAGGGGCAGGCGTCAGCCGATCTAGAATCCGGCAAACTCGCCGGATATTACGTGGTCGAAAAGGATTATTTCGAAAGCGGCAGAGTGCGTCTGGTGGCGCCCAAAACGGTCAATCAAAGCATCGAAAACGCCTTCGAAAACTTCCTGCGCGCCAATCTGGTTGCAGGTCTGGATGAAGCGGTTGCCAGGCGTTTGCTCGAAAACAGCACCGTTGAAATCCGTTCCCCTGATGGCGCTCGGCAAACCGACAGCCGACAGTGGCTGCAAATTGTGTTGCCCATCGCCTCCGGTATTCTATTTGTGATCGCCATCAACGCCAGTGGTGGCTATTTGCTGCAAGCTGTGGTGGAAGAGAAAGAGAACCGCACCATGGAGATCATGGTCACCTCGGTATCGCCCACCCAGCTCATGGGCGGGAAGATCATCGGCAACCTCAGCGTGGGGTTGACTCAATTGGTGATCTGGCTCGTTTTTCCAGTGGGCGGGTTGATCGCCGCCCGCGCCCTGCTGCCCGATTTCGGCGCTTTGCGGCTCGATACTGGTTTTCTCGGGTTAATGCTGCTAACCCTGCTACCGGCGTTCGTGCTGGTGGCAGCGCTGATGGCAACCGTTGGTGCCACCGCCACCGAGACGCGCGAGGCGCAGCAGATTGCCGGATTATTCACCCTGCCCATCGTAGTGCCATTGTGGTTCATTGCCCCGATCATGATGCGCCCCAACGCTCCGTTGGCGTTCGGCTTGAGTCTCTTCCCGCTCACCGCCCCCATCTCGCTGCCCCTACGGGCAGCGGTCACCGAAGTGCCAACCTGGCAATTGATCCTTTCCATCAGCTTGCTGGTCTCGTCTGCCCTGGCAGCCATCCTCCTGGCGGGGCGCGCTTTCCGACTGGGGATGCTGCGTTACGGCAAGCGCCTGACATTGCGCGAACTGTTGGGGCGCGCTTGAGGTGCACCCATGAACAAAATTCTTTTGGTAATTAGAAACGAGATCCTCACCGTCGTCCTCCGACGTTCCTTTTTTCTGACCTTGTTTCTGATCCCTCTGGGTGGACTGGTGATGATCCTGATCGTCACATCGTTGCAGCGCGGCGAGGAGGGCAGCAACAATTTCATCGCCGATATATTCAATCCGCATAGCGCCCCCACCCTGGAAGGCTACGTCGATTACAGTGAGCTGATCGAAATCCTACCCGAGTCCGCCGCCGGGCGCTTGCGTCTTTACCCCGACGAAGCTGAAGCGGCGCGCGCCCTCGAATTCGGTAAGATCACCGCCTATTACCTGATCCCGTCAGATTACCTGGAAAGCGGCAAAATTGTTTACGTCCGCCCCGATTTCAACCCCATGGCTGGGATGGGCGAGGCGAAACTAATCGAAGAGATGCTGGCGTTCAACCTGCTCAAAGATGATCCCATTTTGTGGCAGCGCCTCAAGGCGCCGATGATGGTGGAAACTATTTATCTCTCAGACGAACCGCAGCGTGACGCCGGCAATATGCTTACCTTCTTCCTGCCCTATATTGTGACCATGCTCTGCTACATTGTCATCTTTGGCAATGCCAGCTTGATGCTCAACAGCATCACCACCGAGAAGGAAAACCGGGTGCTCGAGGTGTTGATGTCTTCAATGACACCGCACCAAATGCTGAGCGGCAAGATCATCGCCCTGGGAGTGATCGGGCTTTTTCAAACCCTTTTCTGGGGCAGTGCCGGTCTTGGGCTGCTGCGGTTGAGTGGGCAGACCTTCGAAATATCCGAAGCGTTCCAGCTTCCGGTGACGATCCTGGTGTGGGCGGTGTTGTTCTTCCTGGCAGGATACGCCCTTTATGCCAGCCTAATGGCAGGGATCGGGGCGCTGGTACCCAACCTGCGCGAATCATCGCAGGCGGTCACAATCGTGATCATCCCGATGATCATCCCTTTAATGCTGATTGGCGCGCTGGTTCAGGAACCAAACGGCATTGTTGCAGTTGCGCTCAGCTTCTTCCCCTTAACCGCTCCGGTGGCGATGATGACGCGCCTGGCGGCGACGACCACCATCCCGATTTGGCAGCCGCTGCTGGCGCTGGCATTGCTGGCGATATCCGCGGCGCTGCTGGTGCGCGGCGTTGCAGGATTGTTCCGAGCGCAAAACCTGCTTTCGGGGCAATCCTTCAAGCTGGGGGTCTTCCTCAAGGCGCTGGCGGGCAGGGGATAGCCAGCGGCGGCAGCTTCTCCCGCGTCGCCCGGATTCGAACCAACCGCTGCATTGACAAGCCCTGAAAGGCAAGGATATAATGGTCTCTGCGCGCCCCCGTAGCTCAATGGACAGAGCGCCTGACTTCGAATCAGTAGGTTGTGGGTTCGAATCCCGCCGGGGGCGCCATCACGCTTATTGTAACCAAAAACCAACTTGCATTGCGCCAACTATCGGGAAAATCTGGTATAGTTCAAGGATGAATTGGTCTTTAATCTAAAATTTGCTGGCGTGAGATAAGCTGGTTTGAGGCAAATATTTTGATATAGGGTGTATCCCAAGAGTACAAATAATAATTCCCCGTAGGGTATCGCGCCCCTGCATGAACTTGCTGAGGGCGCCATGTTTTTTTGGTTATCCTGCAATCCTACCGCTGGATTTGTCGCATGCAATATTTCTTCGCCGCGCTTCCCATACTGGTTGTTTTGAGTTTGATGGTCTTTCGCCGCTGGGACGGCATGCGCGCCGGCTGGGCTGGCTGGCTGACAGGTCTTCTCGTCTCGGCGCTTTTTTTTGGCTTGACCCTCGAAGTATGGTGGGTATCGCAATTAAAGGGTTTGTACCTCTCATCGTACGTGCTGGTGGTGCTATGGCCCGCTTTGCTACTCTACAACATGGTCGATCAGGCAGGTGGGATTCGCGCCATTGCTCGCGGCTTAGAACGCACCATTGCCAAGCGCGGCATGCTGCTGGTGGTGCTCGGCTGGGCGTTCAGCGGCATGCTGGAAGGATTGACCGGTTCAGGCATCCCCATCGCCATCGTGGCGCCGATGCTGGTCGGCTTGGGTGTGCCGCCGGTCAGCGCTGTGACGGCTGCTGCCGTGGGTCATGGCTGGTCGGTTACCCTCGGCAACATGGGCGTTGTCGTTCAAACCCTGCTGGCGCTGGTCAACCTCGATCTTGCCATTCTCATGCCGCCGATAGCCGCTCTCTTGGGGATAGCATGTCTGGCGTGTGGGCTGGCGGTGGCGCACATATTGGGGCAATTGAATCTGTGGCGCCAAGTTTTGATTTTGGGCGCCTTGATCGCCGTGGTGCAGTTCGCTTTGGCGGTTTCAGGTCTTTCGCCCATCGCCGCCTTCGGCGGAGGCGTGGCAGGGATTGTGGGTGGAATCCTGCTCGGCGGAGAAAACCACAGCACACGACGCATCACCTTCGATCAGATAAAATCGTTCTTTAAAGCGTTGATGAGCTACGTGGTGCTGACCGTGCTGATGGCAGGCATCGCCATCATCCCGCCAGTGCGCGCCGCCTTCGCCGAGGTTGTCTGGCGACTTGTTTTCCCTGAGACGATCACCACCAGCGGGTTCACCACCGCCATCAATCATCAGGCATTCCGCCCCTTGCTGCACCCCGGCATCCTGATGATGGTGGTTTCACTTTTCAGTTATTTTTACTACCGAAAAATCGGAAGCCTGGATGGCAAAAAATTCAAGCAAGCCGCCCGCGCCACCTTCTTTTCCGCAGCTCCCGCCACCCTTGGCGTGACCGCCATGGTTGGGCTGGCAACCATCATGGATTATTGCGGCATGACCATGCTGCTGGCGCAGGGACTGAGTTTGTTAATGGGCGTTTTTTATCCCCTGACGACCCCCCTGGTGGGGATACTGGGCGCCTTCGCCACCGGCAGCAACAACAATTCCAACGTCCTGTTTATCCTGATGCAGCAAAATGCTGCCATGCTGTTGGGGATCAGCGCCCCCCTCATGATCGCCGCCCAAACCGTCGGCGGCTCCTTGGGCAGCATGCTGGCGCCCGCAAAAGTCATGGTCGGGTGCAGCACGGTAGGATTGCGCGGGCGGGAAGGCGCAGTGCTGCAGCGAACTCTTGTCTACGGGTTGACGATTGGGGTCGGCATCGGCATCCTGACCTTTATTCTGGCATCCTCCCGATTGCCCATTTAACTGTTTCGCCGCCGGCTGGTACAATCAAGATTGCCGGTCACACTACACAACCAGGCAATACCTTTTCACACAGATGTTCATTTTCGAAGGGAGTCGTACCCCAGAACCATGCAATCCAGTAAATTCACCCCGAAGGTGAAACTGCCCAATTTCCAAGCCGAGAAATTGGCATCTTTGCCGTCGGTCATGCCATTCATGATTCATATCCGGCATTTCTGGCGCCGCTGTTGCCCATGATGATCACCAACCTGTCGATCACGCGCGCCGAAGCCGGGCTTCTGGCAACCCTGATTCACCTCCCCTCGCTGGTGCAGCCCTTCCTCGGACATCTCGCTGACCGGGACAATCTTCGTTACTTAATGATCCTGGCACCCACCGTCACCGCCACTTTGATGAGCCTGTTGGGACTCAGCCGGAGTTATCTTGCCACCGCCCTAATGCTGATTGTGGTAGGGTTAAGTTCAGCCGGCTTTCACGTCACGGGACCGGTGATCACCGGCAAACTGGCGGGGCGAAAATTGGGACGGGCGATGAGCTTCTGGATGGTAGGCGGCGAGTTGGGGCGTACGCTGGGACCGCTCGCCGTGGTTACCACCATCCGCCTGTTTTCACCGCGTGGAACAATCTGGTTGATGCTCGGTGGAATCCTGGCTTCCTTGCTGCTCTTTTTGGGGATGCGCAGCATTTCCGATTCCGCGCCGGCGAACCTGCCAACAGATCTACCTATGCGAACGCTGGTGCGCCGGATGCAACCGGTGATGCTCCCATTAATGGTGATCATCATCCTGCGGGCGCTCCTTTTCTCTGCCGCCAACACTTTTTTGCCCACCCTGTTGACCGATGAGGGCGCCGATCTGTGGTTGGCAGGCGCAGCCCTCTCGGTGATGCAAATCGCCGGCGTGTTCGGTGCCCTGCTCGGCGGGTCGATCAGCGATCACATCGGGCGCATACCGGTGTTGCTGATCTGCTTCATCAGCGCCCCGCTGTTGATGTTCGCTTTTCTGAGTGCAATCGGCATCTGGAAGTTCTTTCTGCTCCTGCTGTTCGGCTTCAGCATGTTGGCGGTGACACCGGTGATCATGGCATTGGTGCAGGAAAGTTACCCCGACAACCGGGCACTGGCAAACGGGTTGTTCTTTGCCATGAGCTTCGCCATTTCGTCGATCGCCGTGATCGTTGTCGGGGCAATCGGCGACCGTATTGGGCTGCGGGCTGCCTTTCAAATCGGCGCCGGAGTAATGCTGCTGGGACTGCCGTTTCTATTCCTGCTGCCCAAACCCCAACGAAGCAGATAGGTCTATCAGGAGGAAATGGAAGTGGGAGTTGTTAATGTCATTTTGGGCTTTGCCCTGCTGACAATGGGTAGGAAGCTGTTTTGGCTTTTCGTGGGCGTGGTCGGCTTTTCATTGGGGTTCTACCTCACCCCCCGGCTGCTACCGGTGCAAAACGACGGCGCCGTCCTGCTTCTCGGTCTGGTTTTCGGTTTGAGCGGGGCACTTCTGGCGCACTTCCTTCAGCGCCTGGCGGTCGGGCTGGCGGGGTTCATCATCGGTGGCTATCTGCTGGTCACCCTCTCACACTGGTTCGATTTGGATCTGGGCTATCTCTCAATGATCCTCTTCCTGATCGGCGGCGTGGTGGGAGCAGCGCTGGTGGCGCTGATCTTCAAGTGGGCGCTGATCATCCTCTCGGCGGTCACCGGCAGTATTCTGGTGGTTGAGGTCGTGCCGGTCGCGCCCCTCGAACGCCTCTTGTTGTTCGCGGTGCTGCTGCTGCTGGGTATTCTGATTCAGGCGCGCTTGCTTCGTTCCAAGCGCTAACCCTCACCAAACTTTACCCCAGCATATTTTTCTCCGGATTGCAGCAATACCCGCCCATCCAATGCCAGCGCGCCTCCACCCTGCGGCAGTACCAGCAAGGGGTTAATTTCGATCTCTTCGATCTGGGGGAAGTCCAGTGCAAGCTGACTCAGCCTCAGCATGCAATCGACCACCGCCTCAGTGTCCGCGGCGGCTTTGCCGCGCAGACCCCCCAGCAGCCTGCCGGCTTTCGTATCGCTCACCATCTCGAACGCCTCGGCGCGGGTTAGCGGCGCCACCTTGAAGCTGACATCTTTGAACAACTCCACGTACACACCGCCCAATCCAAACATCATCAGCGCCCCAAAGTTGGCATCGCGCCGCATCCCAATGATGACCTCGATACCCTTGGGCGCCATAACTTCCACCAGTACGCCCTCGATCTTAGCCTGCGGCTGGTTCTCCGATATATTCCGTATTAACCGATGGTAACCCTGTTCGACCGCCGTTTCGTCTTCCAGATTGAGCACGATCCCGCCCGCTTCCGACTTGTGAAAAATATCCGGCGAGATGATCTTGAGCGCAACGGGTGTCTTCAGCCGTTTAGCCACCGCAGCAGCTTCCTCGGCGCTTTGGGCAACTTCTCCGGCAATCAACGGAATACCGTAGGCAGCCAGCAACGGACGGGTGGCGGCTTCTCCCAGCGCCGCGCCCGACTTGGCTCCTTGCAATGCCTTTGCAGCCGCCACCGCATCAATACCGCTGGGCTGCGCCGGTGATTCTTGCGGTGCTTCCAGCCAGCGCCGACGGCGCAGCATCCCCCCCAGCACACTGCCGACGCTCTCCGGAAACACGTATAAGGGCAAGCGGTACCGGTGTAGCACCCGCCGCGCCTCACCAATGGATTGGTCGCCCATAAAACAGACCAGCACCGGCTTCGAGGTTGCCTGGGCAGTATCTCCTAGCACCTGCGCCACTTCCGCCGCGTCCACCAGCGCCTGCGGAACCAGAATGGCAAGGATGGCGTCAACCGTGTTATCCTTCAACAGCGCTTGCAGTGTCAGCTTGTATTCGAGAGGCTCAGCCCCGCCCAGCATATCCACCGGGTTCGCCACCTGAGCGCTGGCAACCAGGTGCTGGCGGATGGTCGCTTTGGTTGTTGTTTCCAGGTCAGCCAGGCGCAGCCCGTGAGCCGCTATGCTGTCAGAAGCCAGCGCCGCCGGACCACCGGCATTGGTCAGGATCGCCACCCGCTCGCCAGCCGGCAAGGGTTGATAATCCAGCGCCAACGCCAGATCGATCATTTCGGCAGTGGTGTTTGCTTCAATCACACCACACTGGCGAAAGGCAGCTTCGTAGGCGCTGTACGAGCCAGCCAGAGAACCGGTGTGTGAAGAAACGGCGCGCGCCCCCGCCTGAGTGCACCCGGCTTTGAGCAGAATGACCGGCTTACTGCGGGTCACCCGCTTGCACACCTGCATGAAGCGTTTGCCGTCGCGGATCGATTCGACATACGCCATGATCACATGCGTATGAGGGTCATCCGCCAGATATTCGATCAGATCGGTTTCGTTCACATCAGCTTCGTTGCCCAGGCTGGCGAAACACGAAAACCCGATCCCCTTGTCGTTGATCAGGTTGAACACGCCCCCGCCGACCGCCCCCGACTGCGAGAGGAAACCGATCCGCCCGCGCCCCGGTAAGCCTTCAATGAAAGTGGTATTAAGCCCGGTGTGGATATCGAACGTCCCGACGCAGTTGGGACCGATCATGCGCATCCCGTAGCGCTGACAGATATTCAGCAATTCCTTTTCTAAACCAACCCCTTCACCACCGACCTCGCGGAAGCCACCGGAAATCACAATCACTGCCTTGATACCACGCTCACCGCAGGCTTCCACCACCGTCGGCGTTATGCCCGCCGGCAGGATCACAACCGCCAGATCGACCGGATCCGGCACACTGGCAACATCCGCAAAGCAGGGCAATCCCAGAATCTCCTCATTGGCGGGGTTCACCGGATAGATGCCACCGCGGTAGCCGAACTGCATGAGATTGCGCAGAATGCCATGACTGAGCTTGTTGGGACTGGCAGATGCGCCCACCAGTGCCACGCCGCCAGGGGCAAAAAACAACGAAAGGGGATTTTGCATGAACGAATTCTCCTCTTATCCGTAAAGATTATCCTGCTGAAGTCTGTTTGGACTGACGATAGGCAGCCAGCGCCCGCAGGCGGGCTGCACGATGATCTACGATCGGCAAGGGGTAATCCCGGTTTAAATGACAGCCGCTGGCGCGTTGCACACTTTCAGGCATGCACCAGGGTTGGTGAATAAATTCATCCGGCACGCCTAAGAGTTCCGGCAGCCAACGGCGCACAAACTCGCCCCGCGGGTCAAATTTTTGGGCTTGCAGCACCGGGTTGAAGATACGGAAATAAGGCGCCGCATCAGTGCCCACCCCGGAACTCCATTGCCAACCGCCGTTGTTGGCGGCTGGGTCGCCGTCCACCAGATGTTGCATGAACCAGCGCTCGCCCTGGCGCCAGTCAATCAGCAAATCTTTGGCAAGGAAAGAAGCCACAATCATCCGTCCGCGGTTATGTACCCAGTTCATCGTGGTGAGCTGCCGCATGCAGGCGTCGACAACCGGATAGCCGGTGCAGCCTTCTTTCCAGGCGGAGAAGCTAACAGGGTCATCCCGCCAGGAGATACTGCGCAGGTGCGGCTTGAAAGCATCCCTCGATACCCATGGAAAATGATAAAGCACGGCATGATAAAACTCGCGCCAGATCAGTTCGTTAAGCCAAACTTCACAACCGCGCTGTACCCGGATATCCTCAGCATCTTGCGCCGCCCGTCGCACCGCCGCCACGGCACGCCTCGCCGAGAGCATGCCGAAGCGCAAGTAGGCGGAGAGCAGCGAGGTGCCCTCCAGATCGAGTCGGTTGCGCTGTTCGTGGTAATCGAATACAGCCTCAGTCAGAAAGGCATCCAAGCGGCGCAGAGCTTCATCTTCCCCTGCCGGCAAGGACGTAACCCCCTCCAACTGCGGCAAAGGCTCACTGATGAGCTGCGGTGGCGTCGACAGATGCTTTGGCGCCGGCGAAGGTGGTTCTGCCGACAACGCCTGCCACATCCGGCTGAAAGGGGTAAAGGCGGTGTAAGGGGCGCCATCTGCTTTGACCATCAGCGCCGGATGCTGCACGGTCAAACCCGGCACCCGCTGAAGGGGGAGCTGGCGAATGATTTCATCATCCCGGCGGCGGGCGAAGGGTGAGTAATCTTCCTCAGCATAGATCGCCGATGCGCCGCTCTCCTCAATCACCCGATGCAGGCTATCCAACGGCGCGCCCCGTCGCAGCACCAGCCAACTGCCGCGTTGACGGAGGGCTTCGTCCAATCGGTGAAGTCCCTGCACCAGAAAAGCCCGGCGTGCCGGAGACGCCGTATTCATCAGGCGCCAGTCGAGGATAAACAGCGGTAGCACCTGCCGCCCCCCATCCAGCGCTGCTCGCAAGGCGGGATTATCATCCAGCCGCAGATCACGCCGCACCCACCACACCGCCAAACTCATGCCGTAATGGTTGTGCCTCCTTGGTATATAATGAATGAATGTAATGGACAGCGCCTTCCCAATCGAGCTCGATAAACCAGCCTGGACACGGCATTGCTGCACTTGATCATTATAATATAGAGCGCGGTTTGAACAACGGAGGGAAAAAGGATGAAGAAACTGGGAATTCTGACCGGCGGCGGGGATGCGCCCGGCTTGAATGCCGTTATTCGCGCCGCGGTTAAAACGGCATTGCAAGATTACGATTGCGAGATGCTCGGAATCCGCAACGGCTTTGACGGCTTTTTGCAGCAAGACGGGATCATTCCACTCGATCACAACTCAGTGCGCGGCATTCTGCCCCGCGGCGGCACCATCCTGGGCACCGCCAATCGCGGCAACCCCTTTGCCTACAAAGTCGAAAAAAATGGGGAAACGGTCATCGAAGACCGTTCAGAAGAAGTGATGGCGAATCTGCGCGCCCTCGACCTGGAAGCTCTGATCGTGGTGGGCGGCGACGGCACGCTGCACATCGCCTATGAGTTGAGCCAACAGGGCATGCCGGTGATCGGCGTGCGCAGCT
>JBBIKU010000041.1:0-15789 GCA_037445245.1 Anaerolineaceae bacterium | reverse complement strand
CACCAGGTGAGAATGGCATTCATCGTGGCGGCGAGCAGCCAGGCGCCGAAGAGGAACCACGTTTCGGACGGCTCTTCCGTGCGCGCTTCGTGGGTGAAAAGGCGAGCGATTCCGGCAAAGTCAATGGCGCAGAAAGCCAGCGATAAAATTGTCGCCCATAGGATACCGCCAAAACGAAGTTCGCCTAAAAGATCACGCAGAGCGTAATCAGTGGTGGTGTAATTGAACACCTCGAACGCAATCAGGGCAGAGATAATCAAAGCCCCGAAGGTGGCCCCGGAGGAAAGCCGGATACGGGGCAGGCGCAAAGCGGATAAGCCAGAAGAACGGGAGCTTGACAGGTTCATCGGAGGTCTCCTTTCAAGACCAAAATAGAACAAATGAACTAATTTGCCGTTATTATAGAACTGATATTCTATTTTGTCAAGTAGGAATTTCATCTGATTCCTGAACCTCCACCCAGATTCGCCCCCAATGGCGGCGCCAGCAGACGTTCTTCGCCCGTTTCGACCAACCGCAAGCGCTGAATGCAATCATAGGGCGTGCACTCCAGTAACACCAGCTCAACGCCGGGGCGAACGCTCATTTCTACCAGCCGCTTCTCAGCATCCCCGGCTCGCTGCAGAGCACCCGCCGCACAACTGCCTTCTGCCCCGCCGCCAGATCAACGAGCGGAATACAATCCTGTTTCGGTAGACTAAAGTTTGGTGCCGGGATGGGATCGCCGTGAGAGTCTAAGGGCGGTTCACCCGGCGCCTGTGCCATCCATTTCACAAACAGGGACGAAACAGCATGTTTCATCCGCTCAGCTTCGCTATGCACCTCATCCCAGGTGTAACCCAGAATCTTCGTCAAGAACTGTTCCACCAGGCGATGCCGTCGGTCACAGCCACCGTAGGGCGTTGGGCATTCATCCGTTCCAGAACGGTCGCCATGGCTGCTTCGAGATGCAGCCCGTTGTAAAAAAATAATATCCGCTTGCTCGAGGGCGCGCACATCGCCGGCGCTGGCTTTGTGCAGGTGCGGGTCGATCCCCGGTCCCATCAAACCGGTCACGGCGACGCGCTCGCCGCCAACCACAGCCACCGCATCGGCAATCATACCGGTTGTTGCAACCACTCGCAGTGCTGCGTCGTTCGCTCCCTCCTCGGCTGCCACCCCTGCCAGCGCGGCGCAGGCAGCCAGGAAGATGACCATCAAGGTCAAACCAATAAGTATCCACAACGTTTTCTTTTTATGTCTATTATTCAAGAACCTTTGCCAAGCCCTCTCTGCAGTGGGGCGGCAATGCCGCGGAACACAGGCGTCGCTGCGAGTATAATAGGGCGCATGCAGCTCACACTACTGAACTGGCTGCTCGCGCTGCTGCCGGTGCTGGTCATCCTGGTTTTGATGCTGGTTTTCAACTGGGGCGGCAGCCGGGCTGGCGCTGCCAGTTGGTTCATCGCCATTCTCATCGCCAATCAGGTCTTCGCAGCCGATGCGCGCCTGATCGCCTACAGCCAGGCAAAGGCGATCATCCTTTCGCTCAATGTTTTATACGTGATCTGGATGGCGCTGCTGTTATATCACATCGCCGATGAAGCCGGCGCCGTCAAGATGATCGGCGAGAGTCTACCGCGCCTGACTTCCGACCGCACCATGCAAGCCCTGCTGCTGGGATGGGTTTTTATATCCTTTCTGCAGGGCTTGGGTGGCTTGGGCGTGCCGGTGGCGGTGACCGCCCCACTGCTGGTCGGTCTGGGCTTCTCGCCCGTCCAGTCGGTGATCATCGCCTCGCTTGGACATGCGTGGGCGGTCAATTTCGGCTCGATGGCAACCGCCTTTCTGACTCTGCTGGCGGTCACCAACCTGCCTGCCGAATTGTTGGCGCCGCCAGCGGCGGTGCTGCTCGGCTCGGCTGCGGTGATCTGCGGGGTGGTGGTGGCTTATCTCGCCGGCGGGTGGAAAGGGTTATGGCGCAACCTGCCCGCTACAGTCTTACTGGGTAGTGTGATGGGCGGGGTGCAATACCTGCTCGTCGTTCAGGGGGTGTGGACGTTGGGCACCACCGGGGCGGCAATGGCAGGTTTGCTGGTTGGCATTGGTTGGGCGCACATCCAGCGCGCCCGCTCACCTCAGCCTGCACCGCCCCCCGCCACAAAAGCGATTGCCAATTTGCCCGCCGACGGGCAACGGCGGTCTCTGCCGCTATCATTTTCGGCTTACGCCGTGCTGGTGGTACTGGCGTTTGCCCTCAACCTGATCCACCCCATCAAGACCGTCCTCGATAGGGTACAACTCAGATTAACCTTCCCCGAGCTGCAAACCGGGATGGGCTACGTCAACAGCGCCGAAAGCAGCCGCCAGATCAGCGTCTTCGGGCATCCCGGCGCCATCCTGCTGTATGCCTCGCTGATCGCCTTTGCCGTTTATTCGTTGGCGGGATACTACCGACCGGGCGCCGCCAAACGCATCCTCGAACGGGTCGGACGCGGGGCGGTCACCTCCAGCTTGGGGGTGGTTGCCATGGTCGGGATGGCAGTGGTTATGTCGCAGAGCGGCATGACCAGCCTGGTGGCGGAGGGGGTGAGTCGCAGCTTCGGCGAGCGGATGTTCCCGCTTGTGTCGCCCTTCATCGGCGTGTTGGGCGCCTTCATCACCGGCAGCAACAGCAATTCCAACGTGCTGTTCGCCGTGCTGCAAATGCGCACCGCTGAATTACTGGGCTTGAGCGTGCCGTTAATTCTGGCGGCGCAAACCGCCGGCGGTTCGCTGGGGAGTATCATTGCCCCCGCCAAGGTGATCGTCGGCTGTAGCACGGTTGGCTTGGAAGGCAAAGAAGATCAGGTGATCGGCAAGTTGCTGATCTACGGGATGATCCCGGTGGTCTTCGTCGCCATCATGATGCTGTTCTTGAGGGGAACATGAAGGCGGTCGAACAGAACCATCCCACCGCGAACAATGGCAGCCAGGGCAATGGACGCCGTGCCCGGTTTCAGCGGCTGGTGCTGGCGTTGCTGCTGATTGTGCCGTTCGGACTTTATCTAGCGCTCGACGCCGGAAACGACCTTCTGGCAATCTTCTTTTTCAGCCTGATCACCATCTGTATGGCGTTGATGGTGTGGAAAGGATGATCTGCGCAGCCACGATCATCTCAACCCGCTCAACTGTTGGCGTAGTTTTTCGGCGCTCTGTCTGAAGATGGCGAGCTTCTGACGCTCTTTTTCGACCACCGCCGGCGGCGCTTTGATAGCAAATTCCGAATCCAGCAAGCTTTCCAGACGTTGGATCTGCGCTTCAACCGCCGTTAGTTCCCCTTTCAGACGCACCCTCTCAGTTTCTCGGTCGACCACGTTCGCCAGCGGCAAATAAATCTCAACGCCGGCGACCACCAACGACAACGCCGGGGAAGGTTTTTCATCCAACGAAGCAGCCAGCCTCAACCGGTTTGCATCCAGGTGCGCCAGGGCTGCAATCGTATCCCGCTGCGATTCGAGCACACCCAGGCGTTCGCCGCACAGCAGGTACGCCGGAATGCGCGAGCCGGGTTTGATCTTCTTTTCGGCGCGCAGGTTGCGAATAGCACGCACTACCTCCTGCACCAGCGTGAAATCGGCGATTTTCTGAGCCTCCCAACCTTCATCCGCTCTGGATGGCTGCCAGCGGGCGACGATCAGAGCTTCTTCCCAACCGCCCTGGGGCGACAGCCGCTCAGAATGTTGTTGACAGGCGCGCTTGAGATGACCCCATAATTCTTCGGTGACGAACGGCGTGAAAGGATGCAACAGGCGCAGGCAAGCATCCAGCACTCGGATCAGAGTGTAAACGGTATAAAAGGCACGGTCGCCGCCCTGCGCCAGTTGCAGCTTGGCAATTTCCACATACCAATCGGCAAATTCTGCCCAGAAGAAGTCGTAGATCTGGCGACCGGCTTCGCCGTACTGATGCACCGCGAACAGCCGCTCGACGTGCCGCACAAGCTGTTGCAAGCGCGCCCAGATCCACGAATCGGCGAGCGTCCAGTCCACCTCGCCCTCGGGCTGCTTCGGTGACTGAGCCAGGCTGGCAAGTGCAAAGCGACCGACGTTCCACACCTTGTTGGCAAAATTGCGGTTGGCTTCCACTTTCTTGGTGCTCAAGTTCATGTCGTTGCCGGGGGCTGAACCCACCAGCAGGGTAAAGCGCAGGGCATCCGTGCCCAGTTCGTCCATCACCACCAGCGGATCGATCACGTTGCCCTTGCTCTTGCTCATTTTTTGCCCGACCTCATCCCGGATCAAGCCATGCAGGTAAACCGTGTGGAAGGGCACCTTGCCGGTGAACTCCAGACCGAACATGATCATGCGCGCCACCCAGAAGAAAAGAATATCGTAGCCGGTTTCGAGCACCGAGGTTGGGTAGAAATAACGCAAGTCGGGTGTATCATCCGGCCAGCCCAGGGTGGAGAAGGGCCACAAGCCGGAAGAGAACCATGTATCCAGCACGTCGGCATCCTGTTCCAGTTTCGAACTGCCGCACACCGCGCAGGCAGCGGGGTCATCACTGGCAACCGTCATTTCACCGCATTCACCGCAATACCACACCGGAATGCGGTGTCCCCACCACAACTGGCGACTGATGCACCAATCTTGGATGTTCTCCAGCCAGTTGTAATAAACCTTGCTAAAGCGCTCGGGAACAATGCGAATGCGTCCATCCCGCACCACCTCCAGCGCCGCCTGCGCCAGCGGTTGAATAGAAACAAACCACTGGGTGGAGATCATCGGCTCGATAATCTCACCGCCGCGCTGCGAACGCGGGACATTGAGGGTGTAAGGCTGCTCTTTGATCACCAGACCGGCTGCCCGCATGTCCTCCCACAGTTTTTTCCGGCATTCAAAACGGTCCAGTCCGGCGTAGATGCCGCCGTTGTGGTTGACCCGCGCCGCCTCGTCCAGCACACTGATGATCTCCAAACCGTGTTGGACCCCAATCTGGTAATCGTTGGGATCGTGCCCGGGGGTGATCTTGAGCGCCCCACCACCGAACTGGCGGTCGACATATTCATCGGCGATAACTGGAATGGCGCGATTCAAGATCGGCACCAGCACCCGCCGGCCCACGTATTGCCGATAGCGCTCATCTTCAGGGTGCACCGCCACCGCCGTGTCGCCGAGGATCGTCTCGGGGCGAGTGGTCGCCACCGGGATAAATTCATCCGCTGAACCGGCAAGGCGATACTTGAAATAATACAGCCTGCCCGGCTCCTCGGAGTACTCGACTTCCAGATCAGAGACGGCAGTGCGCAGACCGGGTGACCAGTTGATCAGCCGCGGACCGCGGTAGATCAATCCTTTGCGATAGAGACGCACGAACGCCTCGCGCACCGCCCGCGAGAGTCCGGCGTCAAGGGTGAAACGCTCGCGATCCCAGTCGCACGATGCCCCCAGGCGGCGTATCTGGCGGTTGATCACCCCGCCGTATTTCTCCTTCCACGCCCAGGTGCGCCGGATAAATTCTTCGCGCCCCAACTGCTCGCGGGTGAGACCCTCGCCGGCGAGCATTTTTTCGACCTGCAACTGGGTGGCAATGCCGGCATGATCGCTACCGGGCACCCACAGGGTGGGCATGCCCTTCATGCGATGATAACGGATCATCAGATCTTCCATCGAGACGAACATGGCATGCCCCAAGTGCAGTTCACCGGTCACGTTGGGTGGGGGTATGGAGATAACGAACGGCTTTTTAGAGTGGTCGAAACCCGGCTGCGGCGGGTCGTTGCTGGGTTTAAAGAAACCCTTCTCTTCCCACCAGCGGTAAAGGCGTTCCTCAATGCCTTTATAATCGTAGGTTTTTGGCAAATTAATTTTCGACATGATCGCTCCACAAGCAATCCCCAACCCAAACGGCAGGGTGAAAAAAAAACCTTTCATCCTTGAGGACGAAAGGCGTCTTCCGCGGTACCACCTCATTTCGCCGACATTCGAAACCGGCACACTCTTCCCGGACTGTCATCCGGGGTTGCGCTAACGGGCTTACCCGTGCCGTTCTACTCTCTCACCAGCGGGATTTCTTCGGCACATTCCGCCGGACGACTTCGGTTGGGTTTGACTGAGGAGGCTTCCAGCCCAACGACCTCCTTCTCTTGCAGCAAACCACACACCTACTCCTTCCGGCTACTTTTTATATTTTCGATTATTGGATTGATTATACAGAGATTGCTGGCGGCTGTCAATCGCAGCCAGGGTGTCGTCTTCGACCGTCGGAAATATGTTAAACTTAGCCAAACAATTGTTAGCTGGCAGGTTTTCAACTATCCGCAATGGTTTACAGTGGAATGAGGTCGGTGGTGAAGGAGAAGAACACCTGTGTTGGATCGCTTATTCATAGAACAACACTGATGTTAATGCTGGTGTCGGTGATTCTGGCATCCTGTCTGTCGCCCGGACTGCCCTCCACCATCGAACCACCGACAGAGGAGACCCCTAAGCGACACACGCCGCCGGGTTTCACCCCCGCCGCGCCCACTCCCACCACTCCCGCTCATCTCAGGATCGACCCCCAGCGGTTGTCGGGGTTGCACATCCAATTCTGGCACCCCTGGACGGGAAACACCGCCGAGGCGATTGAAGCCCTGGTCAATACCTTCAACACCAGCAACGAGTGGGGCATCCGCGTCAACCCAACCGCCACCGGCAGCCTGTCGGTGCTGGGGGAACGCATGCGGGCAGTTTTCGATAACGGCGAACCTGCCCCCAATGTGGTTGCCGCTTCTTCGCTCCAATTACTGGCATGGCAAGAAGATCACGCCCTGATGATCAACCTCGACGATTACGTCACACATCCGCAGTGGGGATTGAGCGAAGCAGAGCTTGCCGATATTACCCGCCAGTTCTGGCAGGAAGATACGCAGGAAAATTACCGCTATGGCTTTCCTGCCCAGCGCATGCCGCATCTCTTGATGTATAACCGCACCTGGGCGCAGGAGCTGGGTTTCCCAAACCCGCCAACCACGCTGGCAGAATTCCGCCGGCAAGCCTGCGCCGCGGCGCGTTTCAACCGCAGTGATGACAACACCGCCAACGACGGCACCGGCGGCTGGATCGTCAGCACCAGCCCCGCCAGTCTGCTGAGCTGGTTGGCAGCTTTCGGCGTCAAAAATATCCCCGAACAGGGTGCCAATGGCTACAATTTCACCAGCCGCCAGGTAAACGCAGCCTTCACCTTCCTGCATGGGATGTATAATGAGGGCTGCGCCTGGGTCAGTCGCGAGCCGCTGCCCTACGAATACTTCGCCAGACGTCAGGCGTTGTTCTACGCCGCCACCCTGGAGGACTCAGCCACCCAACACGCCACCCAGGAGCGGCTGGGGGCAACCGATACCTGGGATGTACTTGCTTACCCCTCGCTGGACGGAAAGCCGGTGGTGATCACCAGCGGCTTGTCGTACGCCATTCCGGCGGCTTCGGCAGAGGAACAGCTTGCCGCCTGGCTTTTCGTGCGCTGGCTGGCGGCGCCTCAGCGCCAGGCGCGCCTGATCCAAGTCAGCCACGCCTACCCCATCAACGTCTCGACCATCAGTTTGATGGGGGACTATCTCGATGAACATCCTCAGTGGCAACCTTCGCTGATGTGGATACCCCTATCGCAACCTGCGCCAAAACACCATTCGTGGGGCGTGGTCCGCTTTATCCTGGAGGATGCCGCCTGGCAAATTTTCCTCCCCTCCACCGAAACCGATCAGGTAGCGGCGATCCTGCGGCAATTGGATCGCACCGTGACCGAAGTGCTGGAACAACGTCCATGAGCGCCAACCTTCCTGCAGTAAAGATCTATACCGACGGCGCCTGCGAACCCAATCCCGGCCCGGGCGGTTGGGCAGCGCTAATGATTTTCAACGACCACGTACCCCCAGGGTGGGCACACGAACAAAGCCTTTCCGGCAGCGAGCCGAACACCACCAACAACCGCATGGAACTGACCGCCGCCATCCGGGCGTTATCCGCGCTGCCACAACCGATGCAGGTGACGCTCTACACCGATTCGCAGTATTTGCAGCGCGGCATCAACGAATGGCTGCCCAACTGGCTCAAAAAGAACTGGAGAGGTAGCGCGGGCAAGGTCGCCAACCGCGACCTGTGGCAGGCGCTCATCGATGCCGCCAGTCGCCACCGCGTGACCTGGCGCTGGGTGCGCGGGCACTCCGGTGATCGCAACAATGCAAGAGTCGATCGCCTGGCAAACCGTTCGATACCCCGCTAGCCCGCAGATATACTCGCCTTAGCGAGAGAAATGTCATCCATGCCCAAAGCCAATCTTCTGCCAGCGAATCAAACCAAATTACTGAGTGGGCGCGATAAGGCAGCGCTGACCGTTCTGGCGGTCGTCATTTACGGCGTGGTGGCGCTCACGCTGACCCCCATCCTGGCTACCTCCTCGTTGGCATTGGTGTTTTTGCCGGTGATGGTAGTTGCCGTGTTTTACGGCGCGCTGGCGGGGATGGTCGCCAGCCTGTTCGGAACAGCCGCCAATCTGCTGCTCTTGTTTTTATTCCCCTTCCCGGCGATCTATGCCGGTCATCTTCAAGAAACGCTGATCACCTCCGTCATTCTCTTCCTGGCGGCAACGTTGGTCGGCAGGGTTACCGGGTTACACCGTCAACTCCAGCGCCACTTGAACGAACTCAACGAGGTGGAAGTCGATCTCGAGATTCAGCGCGCCGAGTCCGAACTGCTGCTGGAAAATCTGCCGACCTTTGTGGTGCATTTCGACCGCCAATTGCGTTATCGTTACGTTAATGCGGCTTTCAGTAAATGGGTAGGAATAAAAACAGAGGATTTCATCGGCAAGAAGAGCGACGAGGTCGCCATCCCGCAAGCGCTGGGGCTGACCGCCCCCTACTTCGCCAAAGTGCTTGAGGGTGAGAAGATTGACTTTGAGATCAACCTCCCTACCCCCGGCGGACAGACCCGCACCCTGAGCGCAAAAGCCATTCCCCACTTCGACGAAAAAGGCGAGGTCGGGTCGCTTTTTGTGTTCGCGGTCGATATTACCGACAACCTAGAAAATTACGACAACCTGCAATCGGAGCTGGTAATCAACGCCGCCCTTTCCAAATTATACAAGCCGTTAATTTCACCAACGGCGACGCTCCAAGGCATCGCCAGCACCGTCTTGGCACAAGCCTTGAGCCTGACTCAAAGCGCGCACGGATTTGTCTCGTCGATCGATCCCATCAGCGGCGACAACATCGGGCACACTCTTACCGAGATACCGGCAGGGCTGTGCGGTGTTTCGCCTGATCAGCAAGACATTGTTCTGCCACGCAACCCGGATGGCAGCTATCCCGGTCTGTGGGGAGCGGCTTTGAATTCCCGCCAGGCTTTTTTCACCAATACACCACACGACTACCCCGCCAGCGCCGGCGTACCGGAAGGGCACATCGCCCTCGAGAGACTTCTTGGCGTGCCGGTTTTACTGGAAGACGAGCTGGTTGGGTTGATCGCTCTCGCCAATCCAGAACGAGATTACACTCCCAGAGACCTGAACGCCGTTCAACGGCTGGCGGAATTCTACGCCCTGGCAATTCAACGCCAGCGCGTCCAGGAATCTGAACGCGAACAGCGCCTGCTGGCAGAAGCGCTGAGCGATGTGGCTACTGCCCTCACCAGCACCCTCGATATCGACCAGCTTCTGGAGCGCATCCTGACCAATGTGGGCAAAGTGCTTCCGCATGACGCAGCCAACATCATGCTCATCGATGAGAATTCGGGGATTGTGCGCGTCGCCCGCAGCAGGGGTTATGAAAAATACACCCCGTTGCAAGGCAACGACCCGGTCGTTGGACTCAGGATCAACGATCTGCCGGGATTGAAACAGATGGCGCAAACTTGCAACCCTTTGATCATCCTGGATACCCAACAGTATCCGAATTGGGTTTCCTTCCCAGTCACGAAATGGGTTCGCTCCTACGCCGGCGCGCCTATCTGCGTAAAAGGAAAAATCGCCGGCTTCCTGAGTCTGGATAGCGCCACCCCGGGCTTCTTCAACCCGCGGCAAGCCCCCCGTCTGATCGCCTTCGCCGAACAGGCAGCCATTGCCATTGAAAACGCCCGCTTATATAGCGAGGTGCAGCGACTGGCAGTCACCGACGCTCTGACCGGCTTGTACAACCGCGGCTTTTTCGAAGCCGAGCTCAAACGTCTTCAGGGCAGCCGGCAATATCCCATCAGCGTTCTGCTGGCAGATGTAGACAACCTGAAACGCGTCAACGACACCTACGGACACGCTGCCGGTGATGCGTTATTGAAACGCGCTGCCCAAGCCTTAAGGTCGATTGCACGTGCCGAGGATCTGATCGCCCGCATCGGCGGCGATGAGTTTGCCCTGCTGCTGCCCCAAACCGACGAAGTCACGGCGCAGGCGGTAGTACAACGGCTCTCTGCTGAAGTCGAGCGCTCGAACCACAAAGTGCCGGACATCCCCCTGGCGTTATCGGTCGGTGTTTCGACCTGCAGCGATAGCTGCCAGCTCCAAGAGGTGCTCACCGAAGCCGATTTGCGCATGTATCAGAAGAAGAGATTGACAGGGCAAGACGATTAACCCCATTCCCGGCAAGTGGGCGAGAGCAGAGCGTAACCTTACAATTGGTTTCCAGATCGTTATCAGTGATTTTTCGCCAATTGAACTTTGTATAATCTTCTCAAAGGTATGATCATCTTTCTGGCTGATGGGGGTGTTTTTTTAACCAAGCTGAACAACTCCTCCAGGTGAACAGCGACACCTCCTCCCCAAGCAACCCCCATTGCCGCTGCAAGAGCCTATGACTGCCTGGATATTCACACCCTATGCCTTCCTTCTCCTGCTTCCGGCTGCGATTGCGGTCGTTCTGGCGTGGCTGACGCGTAAACGCGCCAGCGCGCCGGGCGCAAAACCATTCATCGCCCTCATGATCGCCGCCGCCTGGTGGTCATTCTTCAACACCTTGGAAATGATCGCTCCAGATCTCCATCAGAAAACCGTGTGGGTGAACTTCCAGTATCCTGCAATCGTCGCCCTTTCGCTGACCTGGTTTCTGTTTACAATGGAGTTCACCGGCAGGGGCAAATGGCTCACCCGACGCAACCTGGTGTTGTTGTCGATCCTCCCTCTTGTCACCGTTTTGCTGGTGTGGACCAATCACTGGCACGAACTGGTGCGCACCAATATCCGCCTCAGCACCGAAGGTCCCTATCCGGTGATCCTCAAGGATTACGGACCCTGGTTTTGGGTTATTTCAGGTTATGCCTATTTATTAACGGCGGTCAGCACTTACTGGCTGATCCAGGCGGTGAGTACGCAACCTTACTGGTACCGTCGACAGACCCTCCCCTTGCTGATCGCCGCCTTGATTCCCTGGATCAGCAACGCCAATTACATTTTTCGCTTGGGCATGCTTCCCCGCCTAGACATAACTCCGATATCTTTTACCATCTCTGGCGTTTTGATCTTCTGGAATTTATTCCGCGCCCGCTTTCTGGATGTGGTGCCGCTGGCGCGCCAGCACGTGATCGAAAGCATGCACACCGGTGTGATGGTGCTAGACCCCGATAACCGCCTGATTGATATTAACCCGGCAGCTCAAAAAATGCTCGATCGACCCCTGAACCAACTTATCGGCTGCAATCTGGAGAGCAGTTTCGCCCATCTGCTTCCACCGGGTCAATCTCTCCGCCTCTCTGAGTGCGGATTTCAGGTTTTGAGCCTGCAGCGCAACGGGAACCCGTTTCATTGCCAACTGCAGTCCTCGCCCATCGACCCCGCGCGCCGGGCGGGGGCGAAATTGCTCTTGATCACCGATATCAGTGAATGGGTTAAGGCAAATCAAGAAGTCGATCAGAGCCATAAATTGCTGGAGAGCATGTTTAACGCCATCCAGGACGGCATTTGCGTCACCGACTGCAATCTGAACATTTTGCAAACCAATGCCACCCTACAGCGTTGGTACCCGCATGTTCCAAACCTAGTCGGCTGCAAATGCTATCAAGCCTTTCATGGAAAAGATCAGCCCTGCGAGAGCTGCCCCAGCCGGCGCGCCATGGCAGAGGGCGTTCCCCAAATGGAAATCGTGCCCCTCGAGACTCCCACCGGCAGGCGGGGCTGGCTGGAGGTGTTCGCCTATCCTTTGTTTGACTCCGAGGGCAACGCTGCCGGGGTCGTCGAATACGTGCGCGACATCAGCCAGCGCTTGCACGTCCAGCAGGCTTTGCAACAGCGGCTCGCCAGCGAAGAATTGCTGGCAAGCATTTCTTCGCGTTTTATCAACCTGTCGTCAGAGCAGGTCGATAATGAAATCGAGCGCACCCTTAAAACCATTGGTGAATTCTCCCAATCCGATCACTGTTTTCTAAAACTGTTCGCCGGCGATGGCAATGCGCTTGAGCGCCTCTATGGGTGGTGCGCCAACGGAGACGGGGTTTCGCTCCCAACTGTCGAAAGTATCCTGCCAGATCGTTTGCCAGGGGCGATGCACTTGTTACAGCTCGGCGAAGCAATCCATATCCATTGTCAAGCCAGCCCCACCCTTGATCTACAAGAAGCGCAGCAGCATTTAGAACGGTTGGGGGTTCAATCCATGGTTGCCGTGCCTGTCACCCACGAGAACTCGCTAAGCGGGTTTCTGGGGTTGGCGACAACCCGCCCTGAAGGTATCGGACATGAAGGCAACGAACGCCTGTTGCGTCTGCTGGCTGATATCATCATGAACGCGCTGATCCACCGTCAGGAAGAGGACAACCTTCGCCGCCGGGATGCCATTCTGGAAGCGGTACGAATGTCGGCTGAATATCTTTTGACAGCCCGCAACTGGCACGATTGCATCGACAAAGTGCTGGCGCGCTTGGGAGAAGCCACCGCTGTCAGCCGGGTTTATCTTTTTGAGAATCATCGCCCCGCCGACGGCGCCCCGCTCACCAGCCTGCGCGCCGAATGGACTGCCGCCGATATTGAACCACAGGTCGACAATCCTGACATGAAAAATGCACCCCTGTGGAGTCCCCAATTGGCATTTTTGCCCAAAATTCTGGGTAGGGGGGAATCGATTTTTGGGGTAGTAAAAAATTTCACCGAAGCCGAACGTTTATTTCTGACCTCGCAGGGGATTCGCTCGATTGCGATTGTGCCCATCCACATCCAAACGTCATGGTGGGGCTTCCTCGGTTTTGACGACTGTACAACAGAGCGAAGTTGGAGCGAATCCGAAATCGACGCCCTGAAAGCCGCTGCCAACATCCTCGGCGCTACCATCCAGCGCCAGCAGATCGAAGAAAACCTGATGGAGAACCAGGCACGCTACCGCAGCCTGTTCGATGACTCGCCCATATCCCTGTGGGAAAAGGATCTCTCGGGCGTCGTGGATATCCTCGCCAAAATCGATATCACCGACAGGAAAAAACTACATTCCTACTTGAAGAAAAATCCGCATGTGCTGGCGGCGTGCATCAACGCCATGCGGGTTACCGATGTCAACCGCGCCACGCTCGATATGTTCCATGCCGAGAGCAAACAGCAATTACTGGCAAACCTGGGCATGTTCTCCAACCGCGATACACAGCGCGCCGCAATGGAAGACATCCTTGATATTTCGCAGGGAAAAACCTGCGCCGAAAGGCAACGAATAGACTTTAAAATTACCGGTGAGCGCATGAACACGCGCATCAAATGGACAGTTGCACCGGGATACGAAAAAACGTTTCAGAAAGTTTATTACTCGGTACAGGATGTTACGGAAATCAAGCGCACCCAACAGGAATTACACCAACAGCGCGCACTTGCCGAAGCCTTGCGGGATATCGCAGCCGTGCTCACCAGCACCCTCGAGCTGGATGAATTAATGGATCGCATTTTGGTCAATATCGGCAAAGTGATGGCGCATGACACTGCCAGCATTTTGCTAAGGGGCAAAGGCAAATTCTCTCTAGCCCGGTCAAGGGGCTTCAACCAAGAAATTCAAGGAGCATTTCTTCACAACCATTTGACCACCCTGCTGGACACTCCTTCTGTGCGAGCGATGAGCAAAAACGGTCAACCCATCATCATCCCCGACACCGCTCAACACTCGGGTTGGATTATCTTCAAAGATCGACAATGGGTACGCTCCCACGTCGCCGTCCCTATCCTGATCAACGACGAACTGGGCGGAGTAATTTTTCTCGACAGCGCCACCCCCAACTTTTTCAACCCATCTCATGGTGAGCGGTTGCAAGCCTTCACCCATCACGCCGCCATTGCCATCCGCAATGCTCACTTGTACAAAGAGATCCAGAAATCCGCCCACCAGATGAAGCTGTTGAACGAAATTACCCTAGCCGCTTATGGCTGCGTTTCTTTGCAGGACATGCTCCAGACCCTGGCAGACCGCATGGGCGAATTGTTGGATGCCGACGGCGCCTTCATCACCCTGTGGGATGAAGCCAACCGCAGAGCGCTTCCCGTCGCTGCCTACGGACCCTTCAGAGAAATATACCCCGCCATTCCCCCTTATCCCGACGAGCAAACCCTGACCGAATCGCTACTCAGCGCCGGGCACGCTCTGGAAGTGGAAGACGTCAGAAATTCACCTCATATCAGCAGCAAAATCATTGAAGAATTTCCGGCAAAATCCCTGCTAGGGTTGCCGCTGATTGCCGGCGATGAGAAATTGGGCGCGGTGATAATCTCCTCGAACCACACCCGTCGCTTTACCCGCCGCGAAATTGAACTGGGTGAGCAGGCAGCCCACCAAATTGCCCTAGCGATACATAAAATGCAATTGCTCGAAGCCGAACAGCAGCAGCACAGGCTCACCGAGGCACTGCGTGATAGCGCCGTGGCGTTAAGCAGCTCGCTACGCTTGAACGACTTGCTGGAGCGCATCCTGGAAAACGTACACAAAGTTGTGCCCCACGATGCCGCCATCGTCATGCAGCTGGAGGATGGCAAGCTGCGCATTACCCACTGGCGCGGATATGAAAACCGCGGCATGGATCAATATCTGAAATCCTTTCACTGCCCTCTTGAGCAATTCTTTACTTTCAAACAGATGGCAGAGACAAAAAAACCGCTCATCATCGCCAATATTCATGAATGTGGTCAATGGGTCGATCTGGGCGAAAGCGGGTGGGGGCACTCATTCCTGGGCTGCCCGGTCGTGGTCAAAGGCGAAACCATTGGCTTCTTGTGCCTCGATAGCGCCCAAGCAGGTTTCTTCAGCACCGAGCACGCCAGCCGCCTGCAGGTGTTTGCCAGTCAAGCCGCGGTCGCCATCGAGAGCGCCCGTTTGTTCGAGGAAACCCAGCGCCTGGCGGTTGTCGATTCGCTCACCGGCGTCTACAACCGCACTTTTTTCGATACTGAATTGGAGCGCTTGCAGAAGAGCCGTCATTTCCCGATCAGCATCCTGGTGGCAGATATGGACAAGCTCAAAGCGGTCAATGACCGCTGGGGGCACGCAGCCGGAGATGAACTATTGCGGCAAACCGCCCGCATCTTGCAAGCGGTCTTCCGCGCCGAGGATATCATCACCCGTGTCGGCGGCGATGAGTTCGCCGTACTTTTGCCAGGCGTGGACGCGGTTGCCGCTGCCAAAATGGTTACCCGGCTGCAGGAAGCGATCACCGAATTCAACCAGAACAGCCGCACGATCCCGGTATCCATCTCGTTCGGCATTGCCACCGGTGATAAAGGCGATTCCCTAATGGAGGTCTACCGAGAGGCAGACCTGAACATGTATCGTCAGAAGCAACAAACCAACGACAATGATCACAGAGCAGCATAGAAATATCAACGCAATTTTACCCACTTAATCTATTT
>JBBIKU010000040.1:4540-16120 GCA_037445245.1 Anaerolineaceae bacterium | reverse complement strand
CACTTACAAGGCGGTTGCTCTGCCGATTGAGCTACGTCGGCAACTTGATTGTTAAAATGCGAACGAAGCGAAATGATTATACCAAAGCTGGGTACTCTCGACAAGGTCTTCCCTGCGAATTCGCCAACGGGCGTTTACTTGTTTGTTTTTCAACACCCGCGGATATTGCTTTTTTCCGGTCGCTTAGGGCTTGACTTGGGTTTATTGTTTGCTGGCTTCAACGGGGTTTACTGCCACCAGACTTGACGTTTTTGAGATTTCGCGGAATGCAATCAGCCCGATCATTAGCGGTAGCCAGAAAGTCAGTCCGCGAAAGCTGAAGGTGATCAGCGTGGCGACGCCCAGCGGCACCCCCAGGCTGCGCAATGTGAGCGCCATGACCCCTTCGACGATCCCGATTCCGGATGGGGTGGGCGAAACGACGACGAACAGGTAAGAGATGCCGAAGCTTCCGACCAAGGTGCCAGCGCTGAAAGGCGCATTGAAAGCCAGGAATAGCAACATCAGGATTGTGATCAGCAGCGCCTTGTTGCTGAGCGCCAGCAGAAAAGGCTGCCACAGGCGGTTGGGATGATCCCGCAGGGCTTGCATCCCTTCGGCGGCGTCTTCGGCAAAGGTGTAGGCGCGCTCCACCTTGAGGTATTGGCGGTGGGTGAAGAATCCGATAATGCGGTTGAGGCGTTGCGCCAGCCACGCCAGCACTTTCCCCAGCATGGCAGGGGAGCGCATTCCCAGGTAGAGCAGGGTGGCGATGGCGAGTGCAACCAGGAGCAGGATCACAAAGGCGATCACCTGCGGCAGGTGCAGGTTGTTCCGGCGCACCAGCACCACCAGCCCCAGCGTAACCACCACCAGCATTCCGAGATAGTCAAACAGCAGATTGATTGCCCAGGCGACCATCACCCTGCCTTTGGCATGACCGCGGTTGTTGGCGTCGTTGAGAAATATGGCAATAGCGGGCACGCCACCGGGAGCCGGGGCGATTACGCTCAAGAAATTGGCGGCGGTGGACAGATAGGCCAGGCGTCGCCGCGATTCCCGCAAACCGACGATGCCGTAAAT
Source organism: Anaerolineaceae bacterium (assembly GCA_037445245.1). Lineage (GTDB taxonomy): Bacteria > Chloroflexota > Anaerolineae > Anaerolineales > Anaerolineaceae > JBBIKU01. The sequence goes on along the minus strand of JBBIKU010000040.1, from coordinate 15,058 downwards.
CGCCTGATAGGATGCGCCGATGTTGATCAACCACAAACCTTCGAGCAGCGCCGCCATAACGATGAAGCGCCAGTTCCCCATCCGGAGCGACGCCATCGACTCTTGAATATCCGAGAGGCTGGCAATCACGAATCCAACCGTGAGAAAGAGGATGATCAAGAGGATGAGTTTGCGCACGATGGATTCTTCTCTGAATTAGAGGTAGGAAGAGCGCTTCAATTCCCGGCGAGCAAAAGCTCGACAGCCTTATCCAATTGGGGGTCGCGCTGGGCGGCAATGTCGTCCTCGATCAATTCCACGATGTAATCCGGCGTCAGACCGACCTGGGCGATGGTGCGCTCCTTGGGGGTCAACCAGCGCGCGATGGTGACGCGCACCGCCCCATTATCGTTGGAGAGCGCAACCCAGTTCTGTACCGTGCCTTTACCGAAGGTGGTAGTGCCCACCACGACGCCGCGCCCGTAATCCTGGATGGCGCCGGCGGTGATTTCAGATGCCGAGGCGGTGCCTTCGTTCACCAGCACCACCAGAGGGATATCGATTGCCAGCCCACCGCGTTTGGCGGTGAAAGTGCGGCGGCTGCCGTCGCTGAATTTTTCGTAAAGTACCACCTCGCCGGCTGGGATGAACTCAGACATGACCTCGACGGCGGTATTCAGATACCCGCCGCCGTTGTTGCGCAGATCCAAAATTAGCCCGAGCGGCTTTTCTGCCAACAGCTCGCCCAGGATGCGGCGCAGATCGCTGGTGGTATTATCACCGAAGGTATACAACTGGATGTAGGCAATGTTCTGCTCCAGAAGTCTTCCCTCGACCGCCGGCACCACAATCCGTTCGCGCACGATGACGACATCGAACGTTTCAGCCGTGGCGGGTCTCTGGATGGTCAACCGCACCGGGGTGCCTTCGGGTCCCAGCACGCGGCGCAAGACCAGATTGCCGTCGATTCCGGTCATGTCTTCGCCGTCGACGGCGATGATTTTGTCATCGGCTTTCAAGCCAGCCCGCTCGGCGGGTGAATTGGGCATCGGGCTGATGATGGTGAGATACTCGCCGGTGATATCGACCCAGGCGCCGATGCCTTCATATTCACCTTCCAGCGGGGCGTTTGCCTGGCGGTACTCATCCGGATCCATGTAAGCGGTGTAGGGATCGCCGATGGCTTCGAGCATGCCGCGGATGGCACCGCGCATCAGGGCTTCATCATCCAGGGGTTGATCGATGTACTGATCGTGGACGATGTCCCAGGTCTCCCAGAAGGGTTTGAACAGTTCCACAAGTTCGGTCGGGGCGGCAGAAGTGGGCGCGGCGGAAACATTCTGGGGGGTAACGCCGGGTAGAGGTATGGGATAGGGCGTGCTGTTACTGCTGGCTGGAAGCGCCCAGCCAACTACCACACCACCGGAAAAGGCGCCCGCCAGCAGAATGATCGTTATTGCGCTGATCAAAAGGAAGCGCAGGATTTTAGATTCCATTCCACACTCCTTGGTGGTTTACCGGTATTGAATTCATGACAAAGTCATCATAATTGGGTTAAATCAAGATGAATTCTGGGGCGGGGAAGGTTGTACAGGATGTTCGGTCGCCCCGCCACGTCCGAACGGCTTTTTCTGATGATCCGGCACGGCGCTGCCTTTCTCCTGCGCTGCGCTGCGTTGAGCGCTTCGATCTTCCTTTTGCCAGGGGTAACGGATATTGTGGATCATGTTGCGGAGGCTGTCGATCTGTTGGCGGGTGCGCTGACGGCGCAGCCCCACCAGCACTACCAGAATGACCGATACCAGCAGCAGGATGAGCAGGGTTATCGTCAACCAGGCGATTTCTCCAATGGCGGTGCTCATTCCCAGTGCTCCAGATCGGGGCTGAGCACCAGCGGCAGATCGTTGAGGCTGGCGACGCTGGCGTGATAATCGGGATGCGACCCATTGCTCCTGCCCACCCACACGGTATAAAAGCCCATCCGTCGGGCGACGGCGAGATTTTCGATTTTGTCGTCCAGTAGAATGCATTGGCGCGGCTCGACCTGACCGGCGAGTTTGAGAGCAATTTCAAATGCTTCGGGTTGTGGTTTGCAATAGGGCGCTATATCCAACACGTCGATGATCTGTTCGAAACAATCGGCGAGGTTGAGAATTTCCAGCACGCGGTGAGCATGGTCGCGGTCGGCGTTGGTGAAAATCAGACGGCGCTGCGGATACTTGAGCAGCGCTTCGCGTAAAGCCGGGTTTGGAGCTAGATAATCTTGCAGGGGAACATCGTGCACGTAGGCGAGGTATTCGCCGGGGTCGACCCCGAAGTGATTTTGCAGCCCGCGCAAGGTGGTGCCGTAAGCTTGGTAGTATTGCTGGCGCAACGCCAGGATTTTCTCCTCGGGGATGTGCAGGCGCTGGCGCATGTAGACGCTGATGCGATCGCCGATGACCTCCCATAATCCGCTCGAAGGTGGATAAAGCGTATCGTCAAGGTCACAAAATAGAACTGAAAAAACCATACCCCCAGTATAACCGAAAAATATCTCCATTACTGGATTGCGGGGGTAATTACGGGCACACTGCTGCTACCCAGCGGGAGCACTTGCAGCGGAACTTGATATGCCTGGCTGAGGATAGCAGGTGTGAGCACCTGACTGGGTTTACCCAGGGCTTGCAGCCTTCCCGCCACCAGCAGGGCGATGCGAGTGGCGAATCGCGCCACCAGGTTGAGATCGTGCAGGGCAACCAGAACGGCGAGTTGGTCTTGCTTTGCCAGTGAGCGCACCTGGTTGAGCAAACTGAGCTGATATTGCAGGTCGAGATGGGCGGTCGGTTCGTCCATGATCAGGATCGGTGTTGCCTGCGCCAGGGCGCGCCCCAGCAACAGTCGTTGCTGCTCACCGCCGGAGAGTTCCCCCACCCGACGCTGCGCCAGTTGGTAGGTATGGGTGCGCTGCATTGCCTGACGCGCCGCTGCCTCATCAAGCGGGGAAGTCTGTCCCAGCCAGTTGAGATGGGGGGTGCGCCCGAGCAGCACCGTTTCCCAGGCGGTGAACGCCGGGGGGAGATTGACCGCCTGGGGCATGAATGCCATCTGCTTTGCCCGCTCGTTGGCGCTCATCTGGCTGATATCCTTTCCGTTCACCAGCACCTGCCCTGATCGCAGTGGCAGCACACCGCTGATGGCGCGAATCAGGGTAGTCTTGCCGGCGCCGTTCGGTCCAATGACTCCTAGGATCTCGCCCGGTGCAAGTTTGAAGGATACACCGTGCAGCGCTTGGAACTCGCCATAAAAAACGTCGATTGCTTTTACTTCGATCATCTTTTCACCATAACAACTGTTGTTTGGCGCGGTGTAAAAGCCACAAGAAGAAGGGCGCTCCGACCAGGGCGGTGATGATGCCGACCGGAATTTCCTGCGGCGCCATGATTGTCCGCGCCAGCACATCTGCCAGCAGCAGGAAGGCAGCGCCGTTGAGGATCGACAGCGGCAGCAAACGCCGGTGATCTACCCCCCATAGCAGGCGCACGGAATGGGGCACAATCAAGCCAACGAAGCCGATCAAACCGGCGAAAGATACCGCCGCGGCGGTTGCCAACGAGGCGGCAATCACGATTGCCAGCCGGATGCGATCCGACTCGATCCCCAATTGTTTGGCTTGCTCTTCGCCGAACTGGAGAACGTTCAGGGCGTGTCCCAAGGTCAGCAGGATCACCGTTCCAAGAATAATGTAAGGAAGCACTGCCAGCACCGGCTGCCAGCCGCTCATGGCGGCGCCTCCCAGCAGCCACACCAGCGCCCGGCGCACCTCTCCGGTGGCGTTGATCATCCAGAAGGAGGTCAGCGCAGTGGCAAAGGAACTGACCGCCACGCCTGCCAGGATCAGATTGGTGATGGGAACCACCCGGCGCACGCGAGCCAGTTGATAGACGATGAAAACGGTCAAAAGCGCGCCGGCGAATGCACTCAGGGGCACCGCCAACAGCCCAGTGGCAGTGTAAGACCAGCGCACGCTCATGGCGATGACCGCGCCCAACCCGGCGCCCGAGGCGACCCCGATCAGGTAGGGATCGGCGAGCGGGTTGCGGAATAGTCCCTGGTATGCCGCCCCGCTGCACGAGAGGGCAGCGCCGCCCAGCGCAATCAGGGCGGTGCGCGGCAGGCGCAGGCTGAAAAGGATGGTGGAAAATGGCTGCAACGATTCGGGCGTTGGAAGACCGCTCCCTCCCAGCCGGGCGACCAGCAGGTTAACCAGCACGACGGGGGGGATCGTCACGCTGCCGATTGCAACACTCGCCAGCAGTGCGGCGATCAGCAGCGCCAGGCTGATCCAGTAGGGAGGGAGCGGTTTTTTCAAAGATTACTCCAGATCGCCTGCAAGATCGGGATGGAAGATGCGCGCCAGCGCAACCAGACCATCGACCAGGCGCGGTCCGGGGCGGCTGACCAGGTCGTCGTCGAAGGGGTAAACGCGTTGCTGCCTGACCGCCTGCAGGGTGTCCCAGCCGGGGCGGGCGGCGACTTGTTCAACCGTGACGCCGTAGGCGGCGTCGCCCAGCAGGATGATATGGGGGTCTTGCAGGATGAGTTCCTCCTGGCTGATCTGTGCCCATTCGCCGCTCAACCCAGCGGCGATATTCTCACCACCCGCCAGCGTGATCAGATAATCGGTGAACGAGCCGGGTCCCGCCGTCCATGGGCGGGCGGGGTCGCTGCCATCCAGCTCGTAAAAGACACTCGGACGTTCGGTTACACCTTCCAGGGCGCTTTCGACGGCATTCACCCGTTGCCTGAGGGACGCCACCAATGCCTCGGCTTCAGACTCTTGCCCCGTCAGTAGGGCGACGGTTTGCAGGTTCTCGAACAAATCCTCAAGATCGACCGGGTTGGCGAGGAAAAAGACGGTAATGCCGAGGTCTTCGAGAGCTTTTACCTGTTCGGGGGTGTTGATGCCGCCAGCCAGCACCAGGTCGGGTTCAAGGCGGGTGATCTCCTCCAGGTTGTAATTGCTCATCGAGCCGCCCACGCTGGGAAGCTCCAGCGCCTGGGACGGGAAGTTGGAAAAATCGTCGCGCCCGATGATCTGACTTCCGGCGCCGATGGCGTACAGAATTTCGGTGTTGGATGGCGCCAGCGAGACGATCTTTTGTGCGGCTGCCGGTAACGTTACCTGCCGGTTCAAACCGTCCGTCACGATGATCGGGCTATCGGCTGGTTGGGCGGTAAGTATGGGCGCGCAGGCGGTCAGCAGCAGGCAAACGATCAAAGCGATTGAGATTGCACGAAATTGTTTCACAGATTACTCCTGTTGATGGCGATGGTTTCCAATGCGGTGTGGGTGATGGTACATGTCTGGTTATGAAAAAAAATCCCTGCCGTCTGACAGGGGGTTGAGTGTGAGCCAATGCCGGGTCGTCCTCACCTCCTTTCCGCGAGACGGATCGAGAACGTCTTTCAGGTGGGCGACCTGGCTCGTCAGTCAACTAGTTCTGGTTTGGCTGACTCACAGTTGCGCGACAGCACCGGACTTGCACCGGTTTCGCCATTAAGCCCGCCCATCCGGGGGTGGGGACACCTGAAAGACCTGTATGTGATTGCATCCATTGTATATCGAGAGCACAGGCGCGTCAAGCGCCGAGGATGTTTTTTTACCTTCCTCAGCGTTCCAGGCTGAAGTTGACCGGTTGGCTTTCGCCGCTGTTGCCCGCCCGGTCCACTGCCCTCGCCGTCAGGGTGTATCTTCCCGGGTCGCCGTTCCACACGTAGCTGAAAGGCGCCTGGCTCGATTCGCCGTGCAGCCTGTCGTTGAGATACCAGCGCACTAGCTGGATTTCTGACACGTCCTCGGTATCTACCCGAAAGGTAATCTGGCGTTCGGTCGGAAATACAAAACGCTGTTGCGGGACAGGGTGGACGATCTGCACCTGCGGGGGAGTGTTGTCAACGGTTACTTGAATCACTGCCGTATCCAGCCGCTGGTCGCTGCGCAGCACGGTGAGCCGCACGGCGTAAAGCCCATCCTCCAGGCTGGTGGTATCCCACCTGCCGAGCGTACCGTCCTGTACGGGGGCGGTGGATTCCTCTCCGATTTGCTGCCAGTTGCGCGGGTTCAGTCCCTGACCTGCCTGCAGGCTGTACGAGGCGAAATCCTCCCCGGCAGCAGAGCCGCGCAACGCCACCTTTCCGCGAACGTAGGAAAAGATAGGCGGGTGAAGGATGTTCACATCCGGCAGGACGGACGGGACGAAGATATCGTCGTATTCGCTGGGCGGCAAAAGCAGCCCGGCGCGGCGCGCCCACGCCTGCGCCTCAGGAGGAACCACCAGGAACACTTCCTCCTGGATCAGCGCCAGCGGCGTAAAGACGGTCGCCAGCCTGCCGGTCTCGCGGTTGATCTGCACTTGGCGGTAGAGCGTGTCGTATTCCACCGGCTCAAAGCCTTCGATGAATACCTCTTCTACGGTCAGGGGGCAGTCGACGGTGGGCAGCTTACCGGAGGGATCGCACACCGTCAGGGTGCGAATGCCCGCCGGTGCCTGCCAGCCGGCGGGGGGTAGCTCGCGGCTGGCGTACTGGATTAGAGCGTGCCAGATGCCGGCAGCGTAGCGTGTTTGCAATTTGGGAGGATCTATCGTCTCTTCGGGGAAACCCAGCCACACCGCCGCCAGGCGCTGCGGGGTGTAGCCGATCGTCCAAACCTGTGCGCCCTCGGCTGCCTGCCCGACTTTGGCGCCGACCGGACGTCCCACCTCCAGCGGGTTGGGATATCCCAGGCTTTGCCAGCGCGCTGCTTCATCCGCCAGCACGTGGTGGACGAGGTATGCCAGTTCGGGGCTGAGTGCCGAACGGCGTTGGGGAGTTTGAGATTCTTTCCAATGGATACCGGCGCTGTCTTCGACTTCAAGTACCATCAGCGGCGTTAACACATCACTTACTGGGTTGGGCTCTCCGACCAGAAAACCCAGGTTAGCGAAGACGCTGTAAGCCTGTGCCATTTCCAGTAGCGAGAGGTTGCCGCCGCGGTAGAGCAATCCGAGCGGGTCATTGACCTGCCCCAGCCTGCCAAGCCCCAGTGGTTGCGCCTGCCGCCACACGTTGATTGCGCCAAGCTGGTCGAGCAAGCCTGCCAGTGGGATCAAATAGTCGTTTGCCAGGGCGAGCCGCAACCGCTGCGGTCCGTGGTATTCTCCGTCGGGATTGAGCTGAACGCCCTCGATCGGCGGGGCTGTTTCAGGGATATCCCAGACCAGGCTGGCGGGGGCGAAGCCGCGCGCAAACGCCGCAACGGCAACGAATGGCGTCAGCATCGATCCCGGCTGGTGGCGGTAGTATCCCCTTTGCCCGTTGCTATCAAAAGCGCCGGCGTAAGCCAGCACCTGCCCCTTTTCCAGGTCGAGTAACAGAGCGGCAGCTGCGAGCTGGGGGGGTAGTGTGTCGCTGCCGGGCGGCAGGGTAGGTAACAGCCGGGCGGTCTGGCATTCAACACTGGTCGGCATGGTGATGGCGGGGTCTTCTCCTTGCAGCCGTCGAAGCTGGTTGCGCAGCCCGCAGTCCAGTTGCAATTGCAGGTCGTAATCCAGCGTGGTGAGGACGCGCAACCCGCCGCGCTCGACGCGCTGCTCGCCGAACTGGCGTGAAAGCTGTTCGATGACCAAGTCGGTAAAGTTGGACGCCAAGCCGGGCGTGGGGGTGGCTGCCGCTTTCAAGCCGGGATCATCATTGAGCGCTTGTTGATGTTCGGTTGCGTTAATGGCGCCACGGGCGAGCAGCTCATCCAACGCTTCGTGCTGGCGCTCGATTGCCGCTGCCGGTGTATCCAGCGGGTTTAAAGCCGGGGCAGCCATGACCGCTACCAGCAGAGCGGCTTCTGCCAGGTTTAAAGCTGAGGCGGATTTGCCGAGGTAGAGCTGGCTGGCGCTCTCGGCGCCGTAGGCGCGGTTGCCGAAGGGAGCGCTGTTGAGGTACCATTCCAAAACCTGGCTGCGCCCGTAGGTAGCAACCAGTTGCGCTGCCAGCAGCCGCATGCGCAGAGTGCGGCGCAATCCCGGCGGGTCGGCTTCGAGCAGGAGATCGTCCACCAGATGTTCTGCTAGCGTTAGCGGTTGAGGATCGGTGAGCTTCCACCAGGCGAAACCCGGATTGTGCCAGAAGCTGTCATCGAGCAGCGCCAGACTCACCTGGATCAGGTAGGGTGAAAAGTGATGCGGCAGGTCGGGGTCGGTGGAAAGAAATCGTCGTGCCATGCCGGGATTATTGATTTCCAGCAGCACGTGCTGCCCGGAGCGGTCGTAAAGGGTGGTGGGTTGCAACAGGGCACCCGCTTCGGCATCCAATAAAATCGGCAGCGCCTGGTGAGAGGGTAGATCAGCCGTCAGGCTGGCGTATGCCAGAGCGGCAGCCAGCACCGCCACCACCAGCAGCAGGCTGGCAATGGCGCCACAGCCCAAGCCAAGCCGTCCGGTAATCGATTGTCGCTGGTGCTGCTTATGCGATCGGCGGTTATAACGTCGTTTGACCAGCAGGAGAACGGGTTCGGATGGCACGGACGATCCTTGGCTATGGGGTGGGGGTGCGGGTTGGCTGGCGGGTTGCAGTGGGGCTGGGGGTGAGCAGGGCGGCGAGTCTTTCCAGGGCGTATTGGCGCCACTCTTCCGGCACGACGGTGACGGGCATGTTGACCAGTTCGCGCCAGTCGCGGACGGCAGCCACCCGATTGAGATGTTCCAGAGATTGGGCGCGCCAGTAGATCATTTCGGCGCGTTCGGTTTCCGTCTCATCGTAGGCGTCGGCGGTGCTGAACTCTTGATAGGCTTTGCCGTAGGCTTCAACCTGCAGGTAGGCTTTTCCGAGTGACATTCGCCCGCGGAAAGTTTTTGGTTGGAGGCGGACGGCTTCCTGCAGGTCTTTCAAAGCCAGGTGGTGCGATTCCATTTCCAGGTAGAGCAAACCGCGCTGTAGATAAGCCTGGTCGTAGATTCGATTGATGCTAAGGGCTGCCTGAAAGGCTTTCAAAGCTGGCTCGCTTTCGCCCAGACTGGCGTACGCCATGCCCAGCCAGGTGAATGCTTCGGGGTCGTCTTCGTTATAGCGACAGTAGATATCCAGATACTGGATGGCGTTAACATAATCTCCCTGCGCCAGATAGACTTCGGCGACCAGCCGATAGCCATCCAGATGGGTCAGATCGATCTTGTGTGCCTTGAGCGCGTTTTCGAGTGCCGCATCCAGTTCATTCATCCATAAGTATGCCTGTCCACGATAATAGTACAATAGAAAAGAATTCGGTTGAAGTTCAGCGACAACTTCCAGGTAGTCCAGAGCAGCTTCCGCATCCTGGTTGGCGAGTGCCTGTTGCGCCAGATCCAGGTAAGCTTCGAAGATGTGGGGGTCGAGTTGGATGGCTTTTTGCAGGTCGGCTTGCGCCTGGCTGGCTTTGGCGGGCGAGCTGGCGAGCAACGCCCGCGAGCGTGCCAGATATGCCGGTGCAAAATCGGCATCCATAGCCAGGACACGTTCATAGTACTGCATGGCGCGGGTGAGATTATGCTGCATTCGGTAAGCTTCGCCGATGTAGAAGTAGAGGTCAATCGCATCCGGTTCGAGGGTGGCAACTTGCTGCAATAAGTTGATCATCCCATCCCAGTCGCGGCGCTGATAGGAATGCATCGCCATGCGGTAAGCTTCGCTGCGGGGGTGGGGCGTGTTCACATAGAGCGGGGTAGGGGTATAGGTGGCGTTAAGCAACATCCACAGCGGGGTGGCAGTTGAAAATGTTACTTCGAGCGTGCGCACCACCGGCGAAGGTGAAGGATGGTGGGTGGGGCTGGGCGCGCCGGTGGGTTGAGATCCCCCCCAGCCTGCTCTGGTATCCCGTGACCCCTCGCTTAGCATTAATCCCCCGACCACCAGCAATATCACCCCGAGCAAAATCGCGAGGTACACGCCGGATTGTATCCATAGTGCCTTTTTTGCCCCGCCATCCGCCAGGCTGCCCAGATGTGCCTGCCAGTCACGGCGCTGCTTGCGCAGGGGAATTGCTAGGCTTTGATCGGGCGGGAGCGCCCCGGTCATGATCAGACCCAGGCAGGCGTTTTTGTTTTCGGGGTCGAGCCGCAGCACTTCCTTGAGACAATAATTGCGTTCCTTGACGGTGTCGACAACTGCACTCATCCACAACCAGTATTGCGGTTGGTCAGGTTTTTTCTTGATCAAACGCACCAGCAGATCGCGGGCGCGCTCTCTTTCCCCCTGGCGGATTGCCACCATGGCTTCATGATACATGGTGTCTTCCATCGTCATTTTACGAGTTTAGCACAGGCTGATTGAGAGGGCAAGGAACATTTGCCGCGGTGAGAAATGCGCATGTTATAATCCCGACATGCTCCGCAAGTATTTGACCTGGTTGATCTTTATCAGTATGGGGAGCCTGATGTTGAGCGCCTGTTTGCCTTCGCCTGAAGCGACGAATGTGACGCCCAGTCAAACCCCTTCGTTCAATCTATATCAAACCCCCATCGCCACCGTTACCCCACCCCCGCCGGACGC
>JBBIKU010000040.1:0-4530 GCA_037445245.1 Anaerolineaceae bacterium | reverse complement strand
TTTAGCGTTTTGAAAAAGCTTTATAAAATCCCCCCCCCTGCCTTCGCCGACGCCGACACTGCGCACCCACACCGTCAAAGCCGGAGAGGATTTGGGCGGCATTGCTTATCGTTACCGCGTCCGCCTCGAAGCTCTGCAGGAATTGAACCCCGATGTGAACGTCCATGCGATGAGTGTGGGGACGGTGCTGCTCATCCCTCACAGTACCGAAGCTCCGCCGGATCAAATTCCTTCACCCACGCCGGTAGTTTTGTCGCTCAGCCCGGTGACCTGCCACACCACGAAAGAAGGCGGGGCGTGGTGTTTCATGCGGGCGACCAACGATCGGGATGCGGCGGTGGAATCCATTGCCGCCATCGTACGCCTGGCAGACGAAAACGCTGAAAATGTGATTTCGCAAGTGGCGGCTGCTCCGCTGGATTTACTTCCCCCCGGCAAATCGTTGCCGCTTGCCGTGTATTTCCCACCCCCGCTGCCCTCCCCCTACCAGGTCACTGCTGAGTTGTTGACGGCATTGCCTCTTGCCGATACCGGCGAGCGTTATCTACCGGTCGAGGTGGGTGAAATCACCACAGAAATCGCCCAAGATGGTTTGAGCGCCGCAGTGCGGGGCGTGTTGGTCGTCGAGCAGGGTGAAGCCGCACAGGTGCGGCTTTCGGCGGTGGTTTTCGATGAAGCAGGGGCGGTGGTGGGCGTTCGGCGCTGGGAGAGCACCGCCGCCGCCACTGACGGGCAGCCATTGTCGTTTCAATTGACCATCTACAGCGCAGGGGGGAAAATCGACAGGGTGGAAGTGATCGCAGAAGCCCGACCCTGATCTATTTGTCCCAGATCAGATAACTTCCTGACGCGCAGTCGCCCGTTTTAACCGGATTGTGCAGGCAGACCGAGTACACCACCATCATGCCGTGCTCGCAGTCAGACAACGGCGGCAGTACATAGCGTGTCCATCCGTCAATCCCGGTAGGATCGATCGCGTAGCTATACTGGCTACCGTTGGGAAGTTTGACCTCGAGGGTGGTCATCACTTGGGCGACCGGCTTTTTGTTGTGACTCTTGATGATGAGCACGTAAAGGATTTGGCTTTCGTTCGAACGGAGCTGAGATTTTTCTTCGCCCACCAGAATCGAGAGAGCCTCGCTATTATTCGCCGGACTGGATTCGACGACAGCCGTGTCCCTTCTGCTCAGATACATCACGCCCAGTGGAGCCAGATGGACGCGCTGCCCCTCGGGGGCGGTGGGGAAATAATCCAGGCAGTAGCTGGTAAAACACTGCCGGGCGATTTTCTCGCCGTTGATATCCAGCAGCATCACTTCTGAAATGGGTGGTCCGGATTGTTCTGTTCCGCCATGCCAAGAGATGAATTCATCGAAGAAGATGGGCACGTGGTATCCCAACTCGTCATTGACCGGATAAAAGATCATGTTATGACGCCGGTCGTAAAGTTTTTTTCCCGGCGGTGCGGATGGCATACCGAGCATCTTGGGCAACGGGCGAAAGCTGATGTTGCCTGAACTGGCGGCGGGTGAGGTAACGATGACCGTCTCGTAAACCTGTTCCATCGTTCCGTCATCGAGCAAGATGACCTCGGTCAGCGGCTGCCCGAAAACTGCCGGGCCGCCCATACGTTCCAACACCCGGCTATAGGGGCTGTCGTGAACGAATTTTTTTGCGCTCTGTGGTGATAATTCGGCGGATGTTGTGGCATTCGCAGCATCGCTGCACGCGCTCACGGCAAAACACACTGACACAATTGCTGCCAGCATTGTGAACCGTGTGTTTTTAAAGGAGCGCATCCACAATCGCATCTTTTGACAAAACCTTTGCTTTTCTCTCCTAGCCTTGCCGCGGGTGGTCCAAGGTTTTTAATAAAATAGTAATATTGTAAGTAACATTGTACATTACCTGGGGCTTGAATTCAATAGATTTGTAATGAGACTGTAAGGTTCATCTACAAGGTTGGCATGGAGATTGCATATCGGTTTGCCCGCCCTGGCTCTGGCGAAGGGATGATCCAACGGTGGTAGAATGAGTTTTGGCAGTCGTTTTTGGCTTATGGCGCAGAATCTGGGGACGGCGCGTGGAGGTGTGCAGGATGGATGTTGTGATCTTGGATGCGGTGCCGATTGGCGCCCTGGGCGGGACGCTGGCGGGAGTCCGCCCGGATGATCTGGCAGCGGGGGTGATCCAGGCGCTTTTGAAGCGCACTGGTGTAGAACCTTCCTGGATTGATGAGGTCTATCTGGGTTGCGCCAACCAAGCTGGAGAAGATAATCGCAACATTGCCCGCATGGCGGCTTTGCTGGCGGGGTTGCCGGTGGAGGTTGGCGGTGTCACGGTAAACCGCCTGTGCGCTTCGGGTTTGACGGCGGTCAATTTGGCGGCTCATACCATCCGCGCCGGCGCCGCTGATGTGATCATTGCCGGCGGCGTGGAGAGCATGTCGCGGGCGCCGTATTCTTTGCCCAAACCCGAACAGGCGTACCCCTTCGGCAATTTGACTGCCTGGGACACTACCTTGGGATGGCGTTATCCCAACCCGCGCTTGCAGGTGCAGTATGGCTGTGATCCGATGGGGGAAACCGCAGAGAACCTGGCTGATCTTTACGGCATCACCCGCCTTGAGCAGGATGCATTTGCCGTCGAGAGTCACGCTCGGGCTGTGGCGGCGATCGATGCTGGCAGGTTTGCGGCTGAGATTGCACCGGTTGAGATTCCGCAACGCAAGGGCGAGGCGGTGGTAGTTACCACCGATGAAAGACCTCGCCGTGATACCACCCTCGAAGCTCTGGCGCGGCTCAAACCGGCATTTCGCCCGAATGGCACGGTCACGGCGGGCAACGCTTCGGGTATGAATGACGGGGCAGCGGTGGCGTTGCTGGCAAACGCCGATATTGCCCGAAAGCTGGGTTTGAAACCGATGGCGCGCATCCTCGCTTCGGCGAGCGTCGGTGTGCCGCCGCGCATCATGGGTATTGGACCGGTGGGTGCGACCCGCAAGGCACTCGAACGTGCCGGTTTGCGTATCGAAGATTTGAGCCTGATCGAATTGAACGAAGCCTTTGCCGTTCAGGCGCTGGCGGTGATGGGCGAGCTGAACCTGCCGCACGAGTTGACCAACGTCAACGGCGGAGCCATCGCGCTCGGTCATCCGCTGGGGTGTTCCGGGGCACGCATCCTGACCACGCTGGTGCATGAAATGCGCCGGCGTGCCACCGCTTCTCGCCACCCCTTTTACGGTCTGGCGACTCTATGTGTGGGGGTGGGTCAGGGCGAAGCAACGCTGGTCGAGTACCTACGTAGTGGGCACGTGTGGTTCGACGAACACGGCGGGTCATGAAGGTGCTGGTTACCGGTTCGACCGGATTTATCGGCGGCAGGCTGTGTCGGGCGTTGATCGAAGCGGGGTACGCCGTGCGAGCTTTTCACCGTGCCGGCAGTTCATTGCAATTGCTGGAGGGGCTGCCGGTGGAATATTTTAGCGGCGATCTGACGCAGCCAGAATCGCTGGCGGCTGCCATGAACGGGGTTGCCGCCGTATTTCACACGGCGGCTTTGATGGGCAGCACTGCTGATGTTGTTACCTATCAAAGAATTACCGTGCAAGGAACCCGAGCGGTTTTCAAAGCAGCGCTCGATGCTGGCGTGCAACGAGTGGTGCACACCAGCTCGGTGGCAGCGTTGGGGATCCCAGAGTTGCCCTGGCTGGGCGGCGGCGCGCCGCTGCCGATAGATGAAAGTCACACCTGGAACTGCCCCCCGCAATACTGGTTATATGGATACGCCAAATATCGGGCAGAGCTGGAGGCGCAGCGAGCAGTGGCACAGGGGTTGGACGTGGTGCTTGTCAACCCTGCCATGGTGTTGGGGGCGGGCGATATCAACCGTCGGGATCGATCGCTGGTAGCGCGGATTCCCCGCCAGCGGATTTGGATCATGATTGAAGGGGGAATGAATGTGGTTCACATCGCCGATGTAGTCAAAGGTCATTTGCTGGCGCTGGCGCGCGGCAGAAGGGGTGAGCGCTACATTCTGGCTGGCGAAAACCTCACTTTTGTTGAACTGGCGCGAAAAATCATGAAGGTGATTGGCGTTTCAAAACCGCTGCTGGTGATGCCGACGAAACTGGCGCATACGCTGGCACCTCTGGCGCAGTTTGCCCCAAAAATGCTCACCCAGGCGGTGGGGAGCATGTCGCTCAAGCTGAGCGGACATCGCTTCTTTTATCAAACCGATAAGGCGCAGAATGAACTGGGGTGGGTCTCCACGCTGGCGGCGGAAGACGCCATTGCGGAGGCTTATGCCTGGTTTCAGGGGCGCAACGGGCTGTAAGAGGGAGGCAACGCTTCATTATTAACGGAGTTGAACTGCTATCAGCAAAGCAGGCAGCTCTTTAAATGCTGCAACCGGCGTCGTCGTTGCCGCTTTCACCTTAAGCTGCTACCGGCTGGCTTTTCAGGCGCAACGGGGTAGATTGGCTTCTCGACAGGGCTAGGCGGTCAGGGCAGTGGTGCGCCCATAGAGCTG
>JBBIKU010000039.1:6908-16159 GCA_037445245.1 Anaerolineaceae bacterium | reverse complement strand
TCGGTCCGGCTGGCATCTGGATGCTGATGCACTACAACCAGGGAGGTTTGATTACCTTCGACTCAAAGAAAGGACGCTGGAAACAAAAAGGCGGCAATCTTTATCTCAAGCTGTTTGGGCAGGAAGGACTGGGCAGGCCCGATCTCGATCTGAGTGCCGCCCTTGCCGATCTCGAAAAGTACCTTGCGAAGAAAATAAAAAATGACGAGCTGCCTCCCATTCATTGCGCGCTGGTGTTCAGCAACGAAAAAGCCGACGTCCAGGCTGCCGACGCCCCTTACCCCACCCTGCCGATCAAGAAACTGAAGGAGTTCATCCGGCGAAAAGCTAAGGAAGCGTCCATTCCACCGGAAAAAGTCACCGCTCTTCAAGTGCTTCTCCCCCAAGGCTGAAGTCTACCTTGACAGCTCTCGTCAGCGTGTTGGGTTCTTCGGTTTGTGGCTTTTTCGATCCCCGCTTAACTGCCTGACCTCCATCGAGCTCAGGTAACGCCACTGACCCGGCTTCAGAGATCCCAGTTCCAGGCTGCCGATGCGCACCCGCAGGATTCGTTGCACCGGCAGCCCGATGCGCGCCCCCACTTCACGGATCTGACGCTTGCGACCTTCGCGCAGCACCACCCGCAGCCAGGCGCCTTTCCCGACCGTTTTCTCTACACCGACCATTGCCGGCGCGGTGCGGTGCCCATCCTCGAGCACGACCCCTCTGCGCCAGGCAGTGAGCTGATCCTCATCCGGGCGCTTTGAGACCAGCACCCGGTACTCCTTTTCATGCCCATAGCGCGGATGCGTCAAGCGGTTGGCAAGTTCACCGTCGTTCGTCAGCAGGATCAATCCCTCGCTGTCCATGTCCAGCCTGCCGACCGAAAAAAGGTGACCCTCGATCGGCACCACATCGCGCACGTTGGGACGGGGGTCGTTGGGATCGTCATCGGAGAGCACCCCGCGTGGTTTGTGCAGGGCGATATAAATCCGGTTTGGTTCGGTTTTCGAGAGTGGCTTCCCATCGACACTGATCACGTCACGCCACTGATCGGCTTTATCGCCCAGTTTGGCAACAACGCCGTTGACGCGCACTCTGCCCACAGAAATGAGAACCTCACAGGCACGGCGCGAACCTAAACCACTGCGGGCAAGGATTTTTTGCAATCGCTCTGGCATCTCGCGCTCTTATCTCCCGCGTCAATCTTTCAAAATATTCCCATTTCCGTTGAACGCCGTATCTTCTTCTTCAAAGGGGGGCAATTCATCCAGCGATGCCAGCCCAAAATGCTGCAAAAATTCCGCCGTCGTGCCAAACAGGATCGGGCGCCCCGGGCCTTCTGCTCTGCCCATCTCTTGCACCAAGCCTTTGCTCAACAGACTTTTCAACACCCCGTCGCTGTTGACGCCGCGGATAGCGTCGATCGCCGGACGGGTGATTGGCTGGCGATAAGCAATGATTGCCAGCGTTTCTAGAGCGGCGCGACTTAAACGGGTGACGGCTTCCAACCCCAGAAATCGCTCGACCAGTTCGCCTATTTCGGGGGCGGTGGTCAACTGCACCCGACCCGCATACCACTGCAAGCGCAGCCCCCGCCCCTGCTGATAATAGGCAGCCAGAAATTTCAAACCGTGTTCAATTTCCTGCTGCCGGCGACCTAACGCCTCCGCCAGTTCACCAACCGATACCGGCGCTGCTGCTACAAACAACAAAGCCTCCAGGCAAGATTCCAGATCCAGCGGTAATGAAAGGGGGACAGCTTCACTCATGCTATAATTGGCTTGCTCGATGAGCAAAATAAAATGAGAGAGAAAGCGAAAATGTACACCATGAAATCACGTCTTATCCGTAGTTTACCGATTATCGCGGTTTTGCTTCTGATCACCCTTGCCTGCCAGGTTAGCGCCGGTGGACCCGAGCCGCCGGAGAGGCACATCCCGGTTTCCAAAGAAGCCGCCGACAGTCTGGAAAAAACCCTCAAAGCCGCCGTTGAAGCTGCTGCGACTTCAGAGGAAGTCGCCGTGACACTGACCGAAGAACAGGTCACTTCCTACCTGGCGTTCTACATGGATGAACAGCCTGAACCATTGATCCGCAACCCGCAGGTTTACTTGCAGAACGGCGCCATTGAGATTTACGGTGAAGTTCAGCAAGGCTTCCTCACAACCAACGCCCGTGTGACCGTTCTTGTCAACGTCGACGATGCCGGTCAATTGCGGTTCGATATTGCCGCCGCCGATTTTGGTCCCATCCCGGCGCCTGATGGTGTCCTCAACACAATGTCGGCTGCCGTGAACGAATCCCTGACCGGTTCCCTGGCGCCGGCTGTGACCGGAATTCGCATTCAGAGCGTGTACATCGCAGATGGGATGATCACCGTCACCGGTACACGGCAATAAGCACATGCGCAACCGACAGCGCGCTGATTATACCCGATAAAGCGGAGACTTAAGATTTTTTCATGTTGACGAGCGATCCTCATAAACCGATCACCTTTGCGAGGCGCTGGTTGTTGCTGGCTGGATTATTCGTCACCTTGATCGCCGCTTGCACCCCGTCGTCCGCCAGCGATCAGATTACCGTGTCCATTTTCGTCGGCGGCGAGCAAAAACTGGTCAAAGTCCCCGCTGGAGCCACGGTGCAATTCGCCCTCGACCAGCAGGGGATCGCTCTCGAGAGTTTGGATCGGGTCAATCCACCCCCCTACGCCCTGCTGAACGATCAGGATGTGATCCAGGTGACCCGCGTACAGGAAGCGTTTGAGGTGGAAGAAACCACCATCCCCTTCGAACGCCAGACGGTGCGCAACGAATCGCTGCCGGAGGGACAGACCCTGTTGATTCAGGCTGGCGCCAACGGCATCCGCCAAGACACCTATCGCATTTTGATCGAAGACGGGATCGAAGTTTCCCGTGCTTTTTTCAAATCGACCACAATTGAGGAGGCTCGTCCCGAGATTGTCATGGTCGGTGTGCAAACACCTTTCATGGCAGTCCCAATCACAGGATCACTGGCATACACTTCCGGCGGCAATGCCTGGATCATGCGCGACACCACCGGCGAACGTCGCCCGCTGGTGACCAGTGGTGATCTGGATGGACGGGTATTCTCCCTTTCTCCGGATGGAGAATGGTTGCTCTATTCCCGTAAGAGCGAGGGTGAACCTGGGGAGAGTCTCAACGCATTGTGGATCGTCAACACCACCCAACCATCTCCCCGCCCAATCAATCTGCGCATCCAGAATGTGGCACATTTTGCGGGCTGGTCGCCCAGGTCGACCGCCTTAACCTTTGCCTACTCGACCGTTGAACCGCGCCCGACCGCCCCGGGATGGCAAGCCAACAACGATCTGCATCTGGTCACGATCACCAGCGCCGGGAATATCATTCGATCCCGCCAAGTCATCGAAACCAACTCGGGCGGCATTTACGGCTGGTGGGGCACCCATTACGCTTGGTCTGGCAACGGCAGCCAGCTCGCCTATGCCCGCCCCGACAGCGTAGGACTCGTCGATCTCGAAAAAGACCAGTTGCAACCGCTGTTAGAAATCATCCCTTACCAGACTCGCAGCGATTGGGCGTGGGTACCCCCGCTCGGGTGGTCGGAGGATGGCAGCATCCTTTACGTTGTCACCCACGCAGCCATGGCGGGACTGACAAGCGCCGAAGCCTCGCCGCTTTTCGATGTGTCGGCTGTCATCCTGGAAAGCGGGCACGTGGTCGAGCTGATCCCTCAAAGCGGCATGTTTGCCTACCCTTCGCCTTCGCCCTACCTGGCTGACGGGCGCTTTTACGTGGCTGTGCTGCAGGCGATCTTTCCCGATCAAAGCGAAAGCAGCCGTTACCGTTTACTGCTCATGAATCAGGACGGCTCCAACCGTCAGACCGTATTCCCCCCCTCTGGCTCGCCCGGGATGGACCCTCAGCAAGTTGTCTGGCAGCCCACAACCGCCGCCGGAAACGTCCCCTGGCTGGCACTGATCTATCAGGGCAACCTGTGGTTGCTCAATGTCGAGAGCGGTCAGGCGCAACAGATCACCGGAGACGGCTCAATCGGCAAAATCGACTGGAAATAAAAAACATGCTAGTGTGAAGAGGCTATCGATGAGAGTGCTGGTCACCGGCGCCGCCGGCTTTTTGGGGTCCCATCTATGTGAACGGCTGCTTGCAGAAGGGCATCAGGTGATTGGAATGGATAACTTCATCACCGGCAGTCCCGACAATCTCGAACCGCTGGCAGACGCCGATAATTTTCTTTTTATCCGCCACGATGTAGCAAACTTCATCTTTGTGCCGGGCAAGGTCGACGCCGTGATGCACTTCGCCTCCCCCGCCAGCCCTAATCCGGCTTCTCCTTTTGGCTACGTCAATTTGCCAATCCAGACCATGAAAGCCGGCGCGCTGGGTACCCACAACACCCTCGGCGTTGCCCGGGCGCATAACGCCCGCTATCTGCTGGCTTCGACCAGTGAAATCTATGGCAACCCCCAGGAGCATCCCCAAAAAGAGACCTACTGGGGACACGCCGACCCGATCGGGGTTCGTTCGGTCTACGATGAAGCCAAACGCTTTGCCGAAGCTCTGACGATGGCATATCACCGTTATCACGGTCTGGATACCCGCATTGTGCGCATTTTCAATACCTATGGACCTCGAATGCGCCTGGATGACGGACGGGTTGTCCCCAACTTCATTCAACAGGCGTTGCTGGGCAAACCGCTCACCGTGTACGGCGAGGGCGACCAGACCCGTAGTTTTTGTTACGTGGACGATTTGATCGAAGGGGTCTATCGCCTGCTGCTGTCCGATATTCACGTGCCGGTCAATATCGGCAACCCGGATGAGATCACAATCGCTGCCTTCGCCGAATGGATCAACCGCATTCTCGATAATAAAGCAGGGATTGTAACCGAACAGACCTCCCGCCTAGGCGACGACCCCGAGCGTCGCCAGCCTGATATCACCCGCGCAAAGGAATATCTTGGATGGCAACCAACGATTTCACTGGAACAAGGGATTCGGCTCACGATTCCTTACTTCAAAGAAAAAATGGGGCTGGGATGATCCTTTCCAACACCAGGGAACGGACGCGTTTCTTCCGTTTCGCCGCGGTCGGTGCCTTCGGAGCGGTGATCGATTTTGGGGTTTTCAATCTATTGACCATCCCGCTTCAATTTTCCTCTATCCTTGCCAGCACAATCTCATTTCTGGCTGCCGTAGCCAGTAATTTCACCGGGAATCGCTACTGGACTTATCCCGACTCGCGCTCCAAACCGCTGGCGCAGCAAATGGGTCAGTTTTTGATCATTAGCGTACTGGGGCTTGGCATCCGGGTGGGGATGTTCGCCACACTGGAAGGTTGGTTGATCCGCTTTAGCGAGTTGGTCTTACCCCCCGCGTCGCTTTCTCCCATCGTGGCGGGGCACAACCTCACCCTGGCGCTGGCGATCCTGGTGGTGATGCTGTGGAATTTTTTGCTAATCGTTTTTGGACTTACAGCGACGTCGACTGATCGGAATTCCATATGGCTGATTTACCACAACACGAGGGAGCTGACAGCCACACCCAAACGCCCGACGAGGATTCAAGCCCCGGGAAAACGTCCCAGGTTCGTTCGCTGCGCGAATTGATCAACATGGTCACCGGTCGCACACCGGATTTAGATTACCCGGGTGAAGACTCCGGGATCGCCGAGGTTTTACCGTTCCCCTTCTTGAGTCTGGTAGGTCAACACGAGATGAAGCTGGCGCTTTTGCTGGCTTTGATCAACCCTGCAGTTGGTGGCGTACTTTTGATTGGTCCACGCGGCACCGGGAAGACCACCGCTGTGCGCAGCCTGATCGATTTGTTGCCCGATGTCCGACGCAGCGCCTGTCATTATGGCTGCATGCCCGAAGACATGGAAAGCGGGGGGATTGACGCCATCTGTCCGGACTGCACCCGAAAATACGCCGAAGGCAAACCGCTTTTCATCATTGAACGAGCGCGCCTTATCGAACTGCCACTTAACGCACGCCTGGAAGACGTCATCGGCGGGATCGACGAGCGCGCCCTGGCTCACGAGCGGCTGCGGCTCAAACGGGGATTGCTTTCCCAGGCTGACCAGAACATCTTGTATATTGATGAAGTCAATCTGCTGGCAGATGAGATCATCGACGCCATTTTGGACGCCGCCGCCATGGGCTACTACACTGTGCGCCGCGGACCAATGTCCGCTTCATACCGCGCCCGTTTCACCCTAACCGGCTCAATGAACCCAGAGGAAGGAAATCTGCGACCGCAGATCATGGACCGCTTTGGGTTGCGTGTCATCGTTCGCGGCTTGGAAGACCCTGCCGAACGACAACACGCCTACGAACAGGTCAGAGCCTACCGCGAAGCGCCGCGCCAGGTGATTGCCAGCTACGCCCAAGAGACCGAAATCGCTCGTCGCGAATTGATTGCCGCCCAAAACTCGCTGCCAGAGGTCAGAATACCCGCAGAGGTCAGCCAAATCGGAATTCAATTGATCCAACAACTCAAGATCGATTCGCTGCGGGCAGAAATCACGCTGTTTGAAGCGGCACGAGCCTACGCCGCGGCTGACGGCAGGAAGCAAGTTGCGCTGGACGATCTACGCTGGGTCGCGCCGCTGGCGTTACGAATGCGAAGTTCAGAGTTTATGAACCAATTCTTTGAGCAACAAGCCCGTCAGGACAGCACCCTAACCGAAACATTGAACAGGGTCATCCCGCTTAAAACGCGTAAGAAGAAATCACGCCACCCCCCTGTGGAGAAAAAAACATGATGAACCCACCCCTGACCCATCGCCAACAACTCGAACGTTGTCTGGCAGGTGAAAAAACCAGCCGCGTCCCCGTGGCATTGTGGCGGCATTTCCCGGTCGACGATCAGACCCCCGATGCACTCGCCGCTGCCATCAGCCACTTTCAACGCCTCTACGACTTTGATCTAATCAAAGTCACGCCCGCGTCGTCTTTCTGCATCAAAGACTGGGGCGTCGAGGACCAATGGAACGGCAATTTCGAAGGCACTCGTGATTACAACAAGTTCGCTATCCAAAAAGCGGACGATTGGACGCGTTTGAAGATACTGGATCCCAGAAAAGGTCACCTGGGCGAACAATTGACCTGTTTGCAATTGCTGATACGCGAGTTCGCACCGCACACCCCTATCCTCCAGACCATCTTCAGCCCCCTCGCACAGGCTAAGAACCTGATCGGCAAAGACAAGCTCCACCTGCATCTGCGCCAGTACCCCGATGCGCTTCACGCCGGCTTAAAACGCATCGCCGAAAGCACCCTCCGTTTCATCGAAGAGGCAAAGCGGCTACAAATAACCGGAATCTTTTTCGCAACCCAGCACGCCACCTACAACCTGCTCTCCGAGGATGAATTTTTAACGTTCGGTAAAGCCTATGACCTGCAAGTGCTGCAAGCTGCCCAAGACCTGTGGTTGAACATGGCGCACATCCACGGGGAAGACATCATGTTCGACCTGGTAGCGGATTACCCGGTTCAAATCCTCAACTGGCACGACCGTCACACTCCACCATCTCTTGCCGAAGCACAAAAACGTTTTCCTGGCGTGGTGTGCGGTGGGTTGCAGCGCTGGGAGACCCTCACGATTGGCAATCCCACCACCGTCACCACCGAAGCGCGCCAGGCAATTCGCCAAACCGGAGGAAGGCGCTTCATTCTAGGCACCGGCTGCGTGCTCCCCATCATCGCACCCCACGCCAATATCCAAGCCGCACGCCAGAGCATGGAATGAAGGCGATGCAGGAGGCTGGTTGAGCACACCCCGTATCATTGCCGGTAGCGCCAAGGGCATGCGCCTGCGAGATGTTCCCGGCAACGTCACCCGCCCGATCACAGACCGGGCGAAAGAAGCGTTGTTCAACATTCTCGGTAAGGGCATCATCGACGCCGATTTTTTAGACCTGTTTGGAGGAACCGGCAGCGTCGGGATCGAGGCTCTCAGCCGCGGGGCGCGTTTTGTACGCTTCATCGACCTTCACCGCCCCGCCGCAGACACCATCAAAGCCAACCTGGAACACACCCAACTTGCGCAGCGGGCAGAAGTGCTGCGCGCCGATGCCCTTGCCCACCTTGCCAAACCACCCGCCCGGTCTTTTGATTACATTTACATCGCCCCGCCGCAGTACAAAGACATCTGGCGCTATGCTTTACAGGCGCTTGAAAAAAACTCAAAATGGCTGGCAGACAACGGCTGGATTGTGGTACAGATCGATCCGCTTGAATATCGCTCGCCGGAATGCCCGGCGTTTATCGAATTCGACCAGCGCCGCTATGGCAGCACTTTGCTGGTCTTCTTCAAGAAAAATTTGGATTAACAGAACTCAATATGGAGCTGCCCGCTTTCGTCGTAAAACGAGCGGGCAGAAAAGGGAGCGTCGCCCGGCTTCATGGCAGCGATTTGTGCCAGAAGGTGAGGAACATCTTCGACCAGTTTTACCTCACTTAGACAATCTGGATCCAGCCATTCCAGTTGACCCTCGCCGGATGCAGTCAACGCCTGCCCGGAATATTCGCCGCGAAAGACGAAAATTCCAATCCCGATATCCGATTGCGTATCCACCAGCAGTGTTCCGCACAGGCGCAACGCCACAGCCGCAATGCCGGTTTCTTCCCTCAATTCGCGGCGCGCTGATGAGAGAACATCCTCTCCCGGCTCAATGTGCCCACCAATACCATTGTAGCGGTTCGCCCATAAACGCTTGTCAGCCGACCCTCTCAACAGCAACACCCGCCCATCGGCATCAAACACAAAGATCAGCGTCCGCGGAATAATTCGATAACGATTGAGATCGGCACCCTGATCTTCGACTGGTATGTTCAACGCTCGCCGCCGGAATAATAAACCCCGCCTGTCTGACCCTGAACCGCAAGCCATCGGTCAGCCAGGCGGGGGTGGGATTCAAGAAACTACGACCCCAACATGCGCCGGATTGCCTCGAGCTGCCCCGCGCTGCCAAGTTTTTCGTTCTTGCCGGCAATGAACTTGGCGTACTCAGACATGAAGACTTTGCCAATCGGACGAAAGTCGATTGTTTCGGGGTGTTCTTTGAAATATTCCCGATGAACCCGCGTCCATACCAGCCGTCCGTCGGTGTCGATATTGATCTTGCTTACTCCCAATTCTGCTGCCCGTTTGAACTGGCTGGCCTCGACCCCTTTGGCGCCCTTAAGTTGCCCGCCGGAGGCATTGATGCGATCGACCTCCTCCTGAGGGATCGAGCTGGCGCCG
>JBBIKU010000039.1:0-6857 GCA_037445245.1 Anaerolineaceae bacterium | reverse complement strand
CAGCCAATACATCTAAACGCAAAGTTTGCGCCCCGCTGAACTTGAATGCTCCATGGCTGGTGCCGATGGCAACCGCCAGCGAGTCCACCCCGGTTAATTCGACAAATTTCTTTGCCTGATCAGGCTCCGTCAGCTTGGCATCGCTATCCGAAACCTTAACGTGCTCCTCAACCCCGCCCAATTGCCCCAACTCGGCTTCCACTACCACCCCTCTGGCATGTGCCGCATCCACCACCCGTTTGGTGATGGCGACGTTGGTCGCAAAATCTTCGTGGCTGGCGTCAATCATCACCGAACTGTAAAAGCCGCTCTCAATGCAATCGTAACAGGTTTCTTCATCGCCATGATCCAGATGAACCGCGAATATGGCTTCAGGGAAGATCTCGTCCGCTGTTCGTATCATCGCCTCGAGCATACGCTTGTGGGTGTACGAACGCGCTCCCTTGCTGATTTGAATGATAAAGGGTGCTTTACTCTCCAGGTTGCCGCGAAACAGCCCCATTGTTTGTTCGAGATTATTGATGTTGTAGGCGCCAATGGCATATTTACCATAGGCTGCTGCGAACAACTTTTTGGTCGTAACGATCATTTTGTACTCCTTGATGATAAAGACAATTCTCTGTTTAACTCAGGAACATCGGAACGCCCATGAAATCCTTGATTTTAGGGCGATAATTGACGATGTCATAAAATGCTGGAACATCCACCCGTTTTTTGCCCGCCAGCACAATTCCGACCGGTACGACGGTGTACTTGCCGCCATGCAGGGCAACCATTTTGTCGGTTTCTTTGCGCTGGATCAATTGCATCGCCAGATGACCGAAAGACATCGCGACCATGCGATCCAGCGAGTCTGGCGCCCCGGAACGCATCATGTACGCCAGTTGCTGATACATGGTCCCCTGTCCAGTTCGTTTTTTAATTTCTTCTGAAAGCAACCAGCCGACCCCACCCAGCTTACGGTGCCCGTATGCGTCCGCTTCACCACTCTCCACCACCTCGCCGCCTTCCATGATGGCGCCTTCCGAAATAGTCATGATGGCATAGTTAGAGGGGTTGCCGCGTTTGTCCTCCATCAACATTTTGCACAATTTTTCAACATTGAACGGCACCTCGGTGATAATGGCGCGGTCAACGTAAGCCAGGTAAGCGCTGATCAGGCTGGTCTCACCCGAATTTCTGCCAAACAACTCGATCACGCCGATGCGCTCATGTGAACCTACCGAAGAACGCATGTTGGTGATCATCTCCACGCTTCGGGTTACCGCCGTTGAAAAGCCGATGCAGTAATCCGTACCGAAAACATCGTTATCCATTGTCTTCGGGATGGCAACCACCGGCACACCTTCGTTGTGCAAACGGACAGTATAACTGAGCGTATCATCCCCACCGATTGTAACCAGGATGTCAATTCCCAGGTGGTCCAACACCCTCAGGATGTGCGGGGTGTAATCCATCGTCCCTTCTTTGTCCACCGGCTTACCCAGATCGGTGCCTTTCAAAAAATCGGGGGTTGTCTTGGGCTTGACATTTTGCGGATTGGTGCGAGAGGTGTGTAAAAAGGTGCCGCCCGTGCGGTCGATCGTGCGCACATCTTCTCGGTGCAACTCCTTGACATAATAATCGTAGGTCGATGGCTCATCCAGGTTGTAGTGCAACAAGCCAGCCCAACCTCTTCGAATGCCAATCACCCGGTAATCATGCTCGAGAGCACTCAACACCACCGCTTTCATGCATGGGTTCAAGCCGGGTACGTCTCCTCCCCCAGTAAGCAGTCCGATTGTCTTCTGTGTCATGCATCCTCCAATGAAAAAAAAATAATGGCTGTGATGGTTTCAAGCGGTTGTCGAGTTGCCTTCCAGACAAGGAACCTGGATTTCTATCCGTGTGCCCTTGCCCACCTTCGAGTCAACTTCAATCGTTCCGCCGGACATTTCAACCCGTTCCTTGATCAGCTTGATCCCGATCCCATCGCTCTGATCGATTTCCTCCATTTCAAATCCTTTGCCATTATCGCTCACAATGACCTTGATAAAATTATCTTCAATCACAACCTGGATATCGATTTGCAGCCGTAGCGGTTGATCGGCGTTAAAGCGCACGGCATTACCGACCAGCTCTTGTACGGCACGAAAAATCATCACCTCAAGATACGGTGCCAGTCGGCGTTCCTGCCCCTTGATCGAGATGTTGATCTCCTGACCGGACTGCTCCTTGAATTCATCCACATATTTTCGCAGGGTGGGGAACAACCCCAGATCGTCGAGCATCATCGGGCGTAACTCGGTGATAAAATTGCGCACTTTCGAAAAAGTGCTCTTGGCAGCAGATTTCAGGTTATACAGTTCGTCCTTCGCCTTGCTTTGATCCATATCGAACAATTGCGCCGCAATGTCTGTTTGCAGAATAAAGTTTGAGAGCGCCTGTGCCGGACCGTCGTGCATTTGCTGCGACAGACGTTTGCGCACTTCTTCTTGAGTGTTGATCACCATCTCAAGGAGGACGCGGCTGCCCCCGCTGCTGGTCGTGGACAGGGTCGGATCACTCAGGATGGTCTGTGTTTCTTCCAGCAACTTGATAATCCGCTGCAGACCGGATTGCTCGGTCTGGAGTTTTTCCAGTTGACCCCGCATGACCAGGAGTCGCTGTTGAACTTCCATGGCAGAAGTAAAAGCATTGCGGAGCTCTGAGGCAATTTCCGATGCGGATTGCGTTTGCAATTGCTGCAAATGCCCGGTCACAGCTGCGTTGCGTTGTGACAATTTAGCAAGTTCAGCCTGACTCTGCTCGAGCATCAGGGTGACCTCTTTCAACGAGCGGCGCGCTTGTTCCAGTTCCTCGCGGATACGCTGCTCGAAATCTTCCAACTCGTGACCGTCACCTGCCAGGATATCCACTACAAAATCCTCCGCTTGCATCGAAAAGGCGCATCTCAGATCGATGTACCGTTTTTAACTTCTAACCGGCAAGTATAGCATGACTGGTCTACACAGGCAAATAAATCGAGATTACAAAAATCGAGATTACTTTTTGACGTTTTTCCCCCGCCAACGGTAGACGATCATGTTTTCACCCCCCGCAGCCGGCGCAAATTCCCCCTCGCTCTGGTAAAGCGGTTCTCCGTGCTCGATCAGAAAGGGGTACCAACCCGGAAAAGTCACCAGATATGCCGCACCGTGCTGGTCGATATATTCTGCCAGCCTTTGCTCGTCGCGAATGAACGGAATCACATCCGGCGAGACCAAGCCAGCCAGATCCAACAGGGGGCGTTGCGCGAAATACCCCAGGGCACCGATATCGTGGGCAGCAATCAAGGCGTCGGTTTCGGTATTATCCGCTACCCACTTTGCTACACGCACCATCTCGGTCTCGATGATCGCCACATCCTGGGCATAGGCATTAGCGCCCATCCCGTAAAAACCTACGCCAACCCCCATCACCGCCAGCAGCCACGCTCGTTTTAAGACAAAGTCCAACCGCGTCGTATCCCAAAACTTAAGCCGCCCCAGCCAGATAGTTCCTAACAGCCCCAACACAAAATACACTGGCATCGCCGGCATCAAATAACGTCCATGTTGATAATCCAGCGGCAGCCGCCAGACATAAATCAATGAGTAGCCCAGCCACCACAAGAAAACGCCAATCAGATGCCAGCGGCGCACCTTGATTGAGCAAATCACGGCGTAAAGCAACCCTGGCAGCAGCAAGACGCCCGCCCCGATCAGGGGCAATTGGATCAAAGCGGCAAAACGCTGGAAGAATGGCAGCGTCAACATAACGGCGTACTCGGCTTGCTTGGCATAAAAGGTATTGGGAAACCAGCTCCCCGAGAGCCAACGGTTGAAAAACAAGTACGGAATGACCACCAGGCTGAAGCCAGATAACAAGCTGACCGCATCCCGCCCTACTTTTTGCAGCCACCTTGGCATCGCTGAGGCGGGCTGCATGACCATCACCAGCAGCGCCGGCCCCAGCAGGGTCAATCCATCGGGTCGTAGCCAGACCGCTGTCCCGATCAACAAACCAACTGCCAGCCATTTGGGCGAGGCGGCCCCCAGTAGCCACAACACCACCACAATCGACAACGCAAATGCGGCGGTTTCCATGCCCGAAGCCGCCGCCCATACCAGATGCCACTCTGCTGCCAGAAACAATCCCACCCAGGGCAGACGCGGATTCCAGCCCTGCAGAGCTCGCCGAACCAGTAATTCTCCGCCCACCGCCACGCCCAGCAGGCTGGCGATCCCCAGGCAATACGTCCAGATGGCGGGGGACAAACCGAGCCAGTACCCCATTGCGATCAGGAACGACCACAGCGGGGCAGTCGAGCCGGCTGAAGGCTGACCGGCGACGAATGACCACTCTCCATAATGCGCCAGATTGCGGGCATAGGTTTGGTGGATCCAGGCGTCGTCCAGTGGGTAGCCACTACAGTGCACCACAACAGAAAAAGCAATGTACCCTGTGACCGCCAAAACCACAGCCACCATCACAATCGCCCATCCCTGCCAGGCAAGGCGGGTAGATGGAATTATATCGACGCGGAACGTCTCTTCAGATTTCACTTTCCAGCTTTGCCCTCATTCGTTCATGATTCAGGTTCGATCCAAAAGACGTGAATTCCATCGCGACTCCCCACATAGTGAATGCCGGGCAGGTCGCGGGGGTTGTTGTACAAATGCGCCAGCCCCGCCACATGGTTTTGCTCCAATACCAGGTAGCGTGCCCGGTAGCGCCCCGCAACCTGGCACACCGTGTTTGGGTCACCGTTCGGGATCACCACGCTGCTTCGCCCGGTTGCAACATAAAAACCAGGCGGATTGTTCACCATCAGGATTGTATCCGGCGTAACTCCCACATCCAGCAGTAACTTCTCGACCGTCAGATGCTGGCGGTAGCTGCGCTGCCAGGCAGGGTTTTCAAGATCGTCTCCCACCACTAACCAGAAGCCCAAAAAAGCAGTCATCAAACCGCTTAAAACCACCGCCCCGACCGAGAAGAAGCGCACCGCACGATCCGCCTGCCAGCCGCGCCGGCGCGCTGCGGCGGAGATTATCCCACACAATCCTTCCGGCGCTACCGCCCACAGCAACGGCTGAAACGCCG
Organism: Anaerolineaceae bacterium; assembly: GCA_037445245.1. Lineage (GTDB taxonomy): Bacteria > Chloroflexota > Anaerolineae > Anaerolineales > Anaerolineaceae > JBBIKU01. The sequence goes on along the minus strand of JBBIKU010000039.1, from coordinate 1,751 downwards.
CGGCGGAATGAATGAATCCGCCCCGCCATCCGGCGTAGGGGAACACCACGGTCATCACCACCAGCGTAACCAGCCACATGGCGACGGCAAAGCGGGTGCTTGCTAAATACCGTTTGCGCCAAACACCTGCCAGCATCAACGGCAGTAAAAACACCAACCCCTGTACTGCAAGGAAATTCTTGAGATTCATCCCCAGGGCTTCAAGTCGGTCATCCAGATGATGCCGCATTCCCACCGCCAGCCAGCTCTGCAGAGTCAACGATTCAGCAGGGTAGCTATAAGTCTGATCGTAATCGGTCAACCACAACATACGCCCGCTTGCTGGTGAGAACAAACTGCCAAATAGTTCTAGATTCCTGGCGTACCAGGCGGCAGTGAATGTCCCGTAGCCAACAAGCGCCACGCCGAGCGTTGCGAACAGCCAAAGCCATTTTTTTCGTACAAGCCGTCCGGATTGAGCGCCGGAAAATCGCATCCATCCCCAGAAAACCGCCGCCAGCGCCGCAAGCAGCCACAACAGTCCATCGGCGCGGCTGAGGTGCATCAAACCTGCCAACAACCCCAATCCAAAACTAAAACGGAGCAAGCGAGTATGATTAAAAACCGTTTGTTCTGCCCCAACCAGAATCAAAAAAATGAGAGCCCCAAAAAGCATATACAGGACAAAATTTTCGGTATTGGAAAGATAAACAATATAAAACCCAGGGAACACCGCCAGCCAGCCAGCTATGAGCGCCTTTTGCCGCTGACCCAAAAGCCGGTAAGACAGGTTGGCGGTCAACGGCGCCAGCAGCGCGGCTGCAAAAATAAAGAACAGGCGGGCGCTCAGAAAATCTAGCGAGCCGGTTAGCAACATCCCCCCGGCGGCAACGATAGAAGCCAGCGGCATCCAGTAGGTATGCGATGGACGCGGGATTCCCACCGGGTCGCCCAGATAATTCCAGATGAAGGGTTCCTGAAAGCCCCTTCCCGCCGCAAGTTGCTGACCGCCGGCATAATAATATTCAGCGTCCATGTATCCCGGCACACTTTGAAACCAGGCTGCCAGCGTAGACACCGCCAAAGCGGCGATAAAAAGCCTGAGCAAAGAACGTTTATCCATCCTCACGTTTATCCACACGCTTGAAGTAAAAAACCTCAAGATCATTGAACGTCTGTTGCTCGATCAATTGATAGTGCTCGCCCAGCCAGAGAAGGTTGAGATGACCTGGCGCGCCTAAAGCAAGATACTCCCCAATCACCTGCCGGTAAACCACAAAATAAACTCCCCTGAAATCCTGTACTGCGCTTTGAATATCGCTGGATGGATAAAGACTGAGCGCCGCCTGAGTAGCCGCCGCCAGCGTGTCGTTCGGCGAACCGGGCGCATCGGCGATGAACCGTTGCGGTAATTCTTCCGCAAAAATATACGACGGAAAAAAACTCAACTTGTTGTCGTGAACGATGATATCACCGGCCTGCAGATGGGTTCGAATATAGTCCATCGCTTGGCGGTGGGGCGAGCGGGGAAAGCCGGCAAAAGTGTACTGCGAGGGGAGCGAGATAACGGATGCGAACACAAAAGAGGCTACCAGGAAGATACCCACCCCGTGTGACCAACGCCTTTGAATGATCCAGCCGGCAAGTCCCAAATACGCCAGCGAAGAGACGATAAAGCCGCGCGTCACGAACACCAGCTGGATTAAATAGGAGGTGACAAAAAGCAACACTGGCGGTATACCTGCCAGAAACAACAACGGTTGAATGCCTAG